>JAJRTO010000514.1 GCA_024278235.1 Candidatus Poribacteria bacterium | reverse complement strand
GAGATGGTGATGCCAGGCGATAATGTCACCATCACCGTTGAGTTGATCATGCCGATAGCGATGGAAGAAGAGTTACGATTCGCCATCCGTGAAGGTGGTCACACGGTGGGTGCTGGCGTTATTACAAAAATTATTGAATAGTGAAATAAAAAATGGCACGAGATATTGTTCTTCTAGCATGTGATGAATGCAAACGTCGGAATTATACGACGACTCGTAATAAACGTCGTGTGCAGACCCGGTACGAGCTTCGCAAGTATTGTCGTTTCTGCCGTAAACACACGCTCCATAAGGAAACACGATAAAGGTATGGTAGGCCAGTAGCTCGAACGGCTAGAGCGCCGGACTCCAAATCCGGGTGTTGGGGGTTCGAATCCCTCCTGGCCTGCCAAATAACGTCTATGATAAAACGTATTAAACGTTATCTACAAGAAGTAAAGAGTGAGTGGTTGAAGGTTTCCAAGCCCACTTACAATGAAGTATGGGGCTCAACGAGTGTCGTTGTTGTGGCAACCATGCTTGTGGTGTTGTATCTCTGGGTGATCGACTTGATTCTTGAACAGGGACGTAATCTGTTTCTTGGTTAACGGTTCGGGAGTTTCCAAAAAATGCCAGGTTTTTGGTATGTTATCCATACCTATTCAGGACATGAAAATAAGGTCAAAGCCAATCTGGAGGAACGCATCCGTGCTCTTAACCTGGAGGAGGATATCCTTGAAGTTCTGATCCCCACACAGGAAGTTGCTGAGCTGAAGGATGGCAAGCGCCGTGTAACCACACGGACGTTCTTTCCTGGATATGTTCTCGTCAAAACGAGCCAGGAAATCCATCCTGATGAACCAAGCGACGAACAGTTGCGTGTGTGGTATACCATCCGCAACACTCCTGGTGTCATGAGGTTTGTGGGTTCCGGAACTCATCCGGCTCCACTGGATGAATCAGAAGTTGAGACTATCCTGCGCTTCTCGGAAGGTAAGGAAGAGCAGAAACCAACGCCTGTGTTGAGTTACGCGGTAGGTGATAAGGTCAAAGTCATCGATGGGCCTTTTGCCGGTTTCCCAGGCGAAGTCAACTCAATTGACGAAGAGAAACAAAAACTCCGCTTGATGATCTCTATTTTTGGTCGCGCAACACCTGTTGAACTTGAGTTTTTTCAAGTGGAACGTGTTTAGGTTTTTCTTCCGTCACAAGTTCAAAGTATTTACTCTAGCAGGCCCGGTGCCTGCATTTTTTTGGTGGGTTATGGATTCTGACGTGTTGTAAAACGTTGGGGCGTCGTGAACTCACCTTACGAATCTTGAATCATCTTCTTGGAGAGAATCATGGCTAAGAAAGTCGCTGGGGTTGTTAAACTGCAAATCCCCGCAGGACAAGCAACACCTCAGCCGCCGGTTGGCCCGAGTCTTGCTCCCTACATGATCAACCTGCAGGAATTCGTGAAATCCTTCAATGCTCAGACACAGGATCAGATGGGGTTGATCGTCTCTGTGGTCGTGACATGCTATGTGGACCGATCTTATACCTTTGAAGTCAAGTCACCGCCCGCTGCTGTGTTGCTGAAACAGGCTGCAAAGATTGCGAAAGGTTCTGGAGAACCCAATCGCAATAAGGTTGCGTCTGTGACAGAGTCTCAGATACGCGAGATTGCGGAGACGAAACTTCCTGATTTGAACGCAGCTTCGATGGAGGCTGCCATGCGCATGGTCGCTGGTACTGCGCGCAGCATGGGTATCACGGTTGAGAAGGGATAAGGGCAATCGACAATGAAACGAGGAAAGCGTTATCAGCAAGTTGCTGAGCTTGTCGACCGCAACAAGCTCTATTCGCTTGATGAGGCTGCTGAAATCATCAAGAAAACAGCGACGGCCAAGTTTGATGAAACCATCGATCTGGCTGTCCGTTTAGGGCTGGATCCACGTCAGGCTGACCAGAACATCCGTGGGGCGGTAAGCTTACCCTACGGCACTGGTAGAACCACCCGCGTTGTTGTATTCGCCGAAGGGGATTTGGCACGTCAAGCGGAAGAAGCGGGTGCTGACTATGTTGGTGGCCAGGATCTGGTCGAACGAATACAGGGTGGCTGGCTTGAGTTCGATGCAACGGTCGCTGCGCCCAGTATGATGCGGTTAGTGGGACGCCTCGGACGTCTTCTGGGGCCAATGCGATTGATGCCAAGCCCCAAGACGGGAACTGTTACCGAGGATGTTGCGTCGGCTGTTCGCGAAATCAAGGCCGGACGTATTGAGTACAAACTTGAGCGTGCACCCATTGTGCATGTGCCCGTAGGGAAGGCATCCTTTTCGCAGCAGCAGATCAGGGAAAACGTAGAGACCGTGTTAGATGCTATTGTGCGAGCACGCCCTGCGAGTGTCAAGGGACGCTATATGCGTAGTGTTGCCATCTCGACAACAATGGGCCCCGGAATCAAGCTTGATCCACTGCAGTTCACCGCAGGAACAGCATAGATTCAGTACCTCACATTTTCGCCGTAGGGGACGCAATAATCGTGGCCGGGAGGCCACTCCTACCATAGGATTGTGATCTACTGAGACTGATCGGGAGATAGTAGAAAACAGGACATCGCTTTACATCGAAACAGAAGAGCACCCGTCGTAGACAGCAGGTGCCTTTGGGCATAACGATCTCCATCGACCTGCCGAGGCTGGCTTTATTTCAATCCGCTTTGTAGCGGATATGAGCTGCCCCGGTAGGGGCTTTTTTGTTGCCTGAAGTCTATTGCTGTCCATAAGCCCGGTACATCGTGTACCTAAAATGAGTTTGAACCATGTGCAACGAAACAGATGGAGGGAGGTGGTTGAATGCCTAGTCCGGCGAATGAGCAGAAAGTCCAGGAGATTATTAGCAAACTCCAGGATGCTGAGGTCGTTGTTCTCACAGATTATCAGGGCCTCGATGTGACTCAAATCACGGAGCTGCGTAGGCGTTTACGAGAAGCTGATGTGGAATTTAGGGTTTACAAGAACACATTGCTCAGAATAGCTGCTCAGTCCCTTGATATTGAAGGGTTGGACCCTTATCTTGTGGGTCCTACAGCAATTGCGCTAAGCAAAGATCCGTCTGCGCCCGCGAAAGTCTTCAAAGATAGCAGGAGCGATTTTGAGCAAGTGACCATTAAATCCGGGATCTTGGGGAAACAAGTCATTGGGCCTGAGGATGTGGATGCACTGGTCAACATGCCATCGCGTGATCAACTCTATTCAATGGTAGCAAATGGATTACAGTCTCCGATCACTCGATTGGCAAGCGCGCTCAATGGAGCTGCTCCTGTTGGTCCCATGGCTGGTGCGCTCCAGAGTATGATCAGCAAGCTGGCAAATGGCTTACGTGCTGTCGCAGAGCAGCAAGACTCACCTGCTGCATAATCAATTCAAAGGAGGAAAAAACGAAATGGCTGATATTGCTGCATTGATCGAAACCATCAAAAACATGACGGTTGTCGAGTTGAATGAATTTGTCAAGGCGATTGAAGAAGAGTTCGACGTTACCGCATCTGCAGGGGTTCCCATGATGATGGGTGCGATGCCCGGAGTTTCTGCGTCTGCAGAGGAGGATGCGCCTGTTGTTGAGGAACAGACCGAATTTGACGTGGTACTGGCTGAGATTGGGCCGAACAAGATCCCTGTTATCAAAGAAGTGCGTGCCATTACAGGGCTTGGCCTCAAGGAAGCCAAAGACACGGTTGAATCCGCTCCTACGGCAATTGTTGAAGGGGTAAGTCAGGAAGATGCCGATAAGTTCAAGGCTCAACTTGAGGCAGTTGGTGCCACCGTCGAAATCAAGTAAAGAACTTTAGAAAACCCTTGTATTGCAGTTCCCGGCCCGCTTTGAGCAAATGGGAGCTTTCAGCCCTGAACGTCAAGTTCAGGGCTGTTTTGGTTGTCCAAACTTGCTTACTTCTCCAGATCGTCCTTCTCCTTCTGCTTGATAGTGGGCAGATGCCGTCCAAGTGGCTCCAGGAGCAACATGATCAACGCCAGAATGGTCACACCGACTCCAATGATATAAGACCCGGCGCCGATAGCCAGACCAATCGCAGCGGAAATCCAGATGGTTGCAGCCGTCGTCAACCCTTTGACCATGCTCCTCGTCTGGAAGATGGTGCCTGCGCCAATGAATCCAACTCCCGTGACCACTTGTGCTGCCATACGAAAACTATCTTGTGTCTTGAACGTGGTATGTACATAGATATCCGTCAGGATAATAAGGGCTGCTCCCATGCACACTAACGTCATGGTACGGAGGCCGGCAGAATGACCGGTGATTTCACGTTCAATCCCCAATAAGCTACCGCATACCATGGCAACAACGAGGCGGAGCAGCATTTCATATTCACTGACCATTGGTTTCCCTGATCTTATCCGCTGAGGTAGTCCGGAGTTTTTTGGCTCATCAGGATTAAGCAAGTTTCACGTGAAACGTTGAACGTTGAACGTTGAACGTTAGAAAAACACGGTGGTTGCTGGGTTCTTGGTATTTGAAACTCGACATCCATTTCTGAATATTGCTTAAATACGGACATCAGGATTCAGTAGCCGGCTCATTCGCTGAAGCCCGATACCTGACGCCTAATACTATGCATCCGACGTTGCCTGCTTGTTCGCTGCATTCATTGCTGCTTCGATGATCGCATCCACTTCAGCCAGCTTGGTGGTGTCGCCAGTCGTTGAGTAGAGCTTGCGTGCCTCATTGAAACACTCCTCCGCTCGTTTCGGATCATTCAACTCGATATACACGCGTCCTTTCTCCCTCATCCCATCGCCAACGATCCTCTGATCATGCAGTGTCTCACCGAGTTCAATGGATTTATCGCAGTACATGAGCGCCTGATCCCACGCGCTTTTAGCAATAGAAACCTCTGCAAGCGTATGATATGCGTAAGCGGCAACCTGCTGGTTGCCAATCTCCTCCGCATTGCGAATCGCTTCGGATGTAAATCGCTCGGCCTCTTTAAGGTCTCCTTGTTGGAGAAGGGCATCTCCGATATTGATCTGGCATGTGGCAACACCAAGGGGACGATGGAGTTCCGTCTGTAATTCGAGTGCCTTCTTCAGGTATTCAATGGCACGATCCAGGTTGTTTAGCTTTCGGTAGACGAGTCCCAGGTTATTGTATGCATCCCCAAGCAGACGACGGTTACCCGTCTTTCCACATGTTTCCAGAACCTCCTCGAAGCACTTGATGGCCCGTTGAGACTCACCTTTCCGGTTGTAGGCGTTTCCCAAATCTGATTTGGAGGATGCCACTCCGTCCAGGTCTCCGTACTTTTCACGAATTCTAAGAGATCTCTGGATATACTCAATTGCTTCATCCACATTACGGGAATTCATCTGCATCGCTGCACTCGTGTTATAGAGCTTGGCAAGTAACATCTCATTGTTCGTCCTTGCCGCAACATCGAGGCTCCGGGCCATTGACTCAAAAGCGGTATCTGCCTGGCCTGTGACGAATTGTATGATAGCCATGTTCTTATACGCCTCTGCCAGTGTGACGTAATCAGTTCCACCTTCGAGTATCTCCAGAGCTTTCAGGTATTCCGCTTTTGCCTTCGCATAAACACCTTCACGATAATAGATAAACCCAAGCCCGTTGTAGAGCCGAGGTTTTTGTGGGGAATCCATATCACCCACTATATCGAGCCCAAGCATATATTGGTTCCGGGCATCATCCCACTGGGCAAGCCGTTCATAAATGTCTCCGAGACTCTTGTGGACGCGCGCCTTTGCCTCAGGATCCGTCATGTAGTCCAGAGTCTCCAGGTAGGCCTCCAAAGCTCCGTAGTCATCCTCTGCGCCCCCATCATCACGCTTGAATTTTCCCATCAGACGGCAGGTGTCAGCCAACCCTTCATAGGCTATGGCATAGGTCTCCCGCTGTTCGGCATCGGACATCTCTTTAGGGGAAGACGCGAGTCGTTTCAGGACTTCTCTATAACAATCGATGGCGCGCTCGTTATCTGCCAGGGCATAGGCCCGTTTTCCTGAGCTAATCAGGTACTCGATAGCCTTCTCATGGTGATCGCTCCGACGATAATGATTCGTGATGTCATCCAGTTTCCCCGGATAGCGGCTGATCGGATACACCTTCTCGATCTGTTCCGCTACCTTTGCATGCAGTTGACGTCGACGCCGCAAAATCAGGCTGTCATAGGCAATCTGATAGGTCAGCAGATGCTGGAATTCATACTCTGATTCTGGTGCCGTGACTACCGGGTCTATCAACTCCAGTTGCATGAGAGTATGGAAATGTGCATCCAGATCTCGAGCATCCTCTGTAATCCCGGAAAGGATACGTCTCTCGAAAATGCGCCCAATAACGGAAGAGTGTTGGAGCGTTCGCTTCGCACCGATCTGCATCTTGTCGAGACGATCAATACGGGTGCGGATAATGGCTTCTACTCCTGGTGGCACCTCAATATCCTCAACCGCTTGAGTGAGGATATAATGCTTGTTCTCCTCGTCTTGTACCAATACTCCATTATCGAGAAGGGAACGGATCATCTCCTCCATGTAGAAAGGATTCCCCTGGACTTTTTCCAGCACCAGTTTCTGAAGCGCTTGATTCTCTTCCGTATCATCCATGTGCAGCAATGATCGGAAGATCTCAGCCATGTACTGGTCTTCCAGTCGTCCAATGGCGACCTCTGTATAGACATCATTGAACACAGAACGTGCGGTTTCACCGATACGCCAGCAGGGATCCGTCTTTTCAGGACGATATACACAAAGCAGCAAGATAGGAGCGTCCAACAGGTTCTCCATGAGAAAAAGGATCAGGTCAATCGAGAGCATGTCGACCCAATGGAGATCCTCCAGGGCCAAAACGAGAGGTTTTTCTTTCGCTACTTGTTCAAAAAGATCGTGAATGACGTAGAAGGTTCGCTTCCGTAGATCCTCGGGATTCTGTTCCAGATAACGGATCGCCTCAGCCATCTTCACATCGAGCGGCAAAGACATGATCTTAAACAGGAAAGGGAGGATCTCTTCCTCGACATTCACTGGCTCGTGAGCAAACAGTGCTGTCACTTTGGTGGTCAATTTCTCGCGGACAACCTCTTCTGTATCCGTACCGAGGATTCCGAAGTAGTACCGGAAGGCATCCAGGAAAACAGAATAGGCATTGGCATCTTGTGGTGTATGGGAAAGGCACTGACCTTCTATCCAAAGCGCCCGTTCTTGAACCACACTCTTAAACTCCCGTTTGAGACGGGATTTACCGAGTCCGGCTTCTCCCATGATGATACCAAGCTGGCCTTGCCCCTGCTCGACCTTTGCAAAGGAGTTACAGAGGGTCTGAAATTCTTTATCACGACCTATCATTCGTGAATTCAATCCCTCCAGCCCACGCATATCTCCGCGCTCTTCCTTACGTCCAATTACCTTGTAGACAGGTTGTGGCTTTGCTTTCCCCTTCAACTCGACGTGAAGTGGCTCGTCAGGCCATTCCAAGAGATTTCGTGTGAGCTTGTAGGTATTCTCACCCACAGCGATTTCGCCTTCTTGGGCAACCTTCTCAAGTCGAGCCGCCACATTGACCGGATCACCGATCACTGTATAATTCATCAGGCGATTCTGTGTGCCAATGTCACCGACAACCACGGTCCCCGTGTTGATACCAATATGGAGGGTTAAAGGCAGATCAAGTTCTTTTCCATAAATCTCGATCTGCTCGATCATCTCTATCGAAGCCAGGATGGCGCGTTCGGCGTCATTTTCATGGGAGAGGGGAGCACCGAAAAGCCCCATCACCTCGTCACCGACAATCTTGTCGATAATCCCCTCATATTTGTAGATGCAATCGCTCATTTTGCGATGACAGTTATCGATGATGTGTGCAATTTCCTCGGGTTCTTCGATGAATCGCTCAGACAGGGCCGTATATCCGCTCAGATCAGCAAATACCATCGTGACTTGCTTGCGCTCCCCTTCGATTTTCCCCTTTGTGTTCAGGATCATGGTCCGAAGCGCTTCAGGAATATATTGCTGCAATTGCTGGAAGCGTACGTCGTCCTGCGAAGGTTCTGGTTCGGCTTCTTCTGGAGCTATGGGTTCCTCGGCGGTTCTAGAAACGACAGGGATGATCTCTTCTCGAACAGGATGCTCAGTTGCTCTGGGAGGCTGTGGTTTGTAGATGATAGGCAGGGTTGACTGTGATGATGCATGAATCGGTTGGATGTCTTGTTCGGGGAGATCTCCTCCACAATGGTTACAGTAATTGGCGTAGAGAGGATTGATCGTTTGACATTCCGGACACACTTTTTCTAACCGGAGCCCACAAGCACTGCAAAAATGAGCCCTGGAACTCTCGGTCTGTCCACATCGTGGACAGACATCTCCAAGAGTGTTCCGACATTGGTTACAGAATCGCGCCTGCTGCCGGTTCTTGTGCCCACAATGACGACATGATTGCTGCAACGGAGAACCACAATAACCGCAGTAGTTAAAGCCTGTGGGATTCACAAAATCACATCTCGCGCACTGCATAGCTCATCACCACCTATACTCAGTGGATCTCACATCTGCTCAATCGGGATTGTCAAATCCCGGATTTTCCGGTGGATTTGGCGATCCAACAGGGGCATTTGGGATGCACTGATACTGAAAACAGAACCGAATGAATCACTGACGACTTCTTCTGACAAAACTCGATTTGTGACAAGACTCAGTACCTCACATTTTCGCCGTAGGAGCGTCTTCCTGGACGCGATCATCGTGGCCGGGAGGCCACTCCTACCATAGAATTGTGATCTACTGAGACTCGATTTATGGGGTGAGTTTAATCTATCAAGTGGAGTTCACCTGCATGCAACTCTATGACACGTTGGTTATCCTGCTGGATGAGCAGGCTCCCATCCAGATCAAAACCACATGCTCTTCCTTCGATATCCTTTTCTGAAGTCGTGACGCGCACGCGATGCTGAAGGATTATGGAGCGCGCATACAATTCACGCATGAGTTGTTCCATTCCCTGCTCTCGCAGTTCCAATACGCGATTTTCGATCTCCAGCAAGACTCTCTGAAGGAGTTGTTCCCGGGGAACCTCAAATCCGAGCAAAAGGTTCAAAGCGGTTGCTGTCCGGCGAATCGGCAGCGGAATCGTCTCTTTAGTAAAGTTGACGTTGATTCCAAAGCCGATAACGTAAAACGGGCGTTCTTCCTGGTCGATAGCATATTCTGTAAGTATACCACAGACTTTCTGTCTATCTATCCAGACATCATTGGGCCATTTGACCCCCGTCTCCAGGCGGGTTAATTGTTCGATACTCTGAGCAATCGCCAGTGCTGTGAGCAAAGTATACCATGTTTCGGAATATGCTGCAACGGGTTCCCATGAAGCCATTGCCGAAGGCGGACGGACAATCAGAGATGCTAAGATTGAGGTCGATGGTGGCGCCAGCCACTGTTTACCTCGCCTCCCACGTCCAGCCGTCTGATACTCTGCAACGACAAGGGTCCCCTCCGGTTCACCATAATGCCCCATTCGTAGAGCAAGATCATTGGTTGAATCCGTTTCCCGAAACAGATAAAGTTGACGGCCGAAGGAACGTGTCTCCAGACCTATGACGAGATCATCATAGTTCACTCAGCCTCTATCTCCAAACTGATATCCAATGACAAAGCTGAATGTGTAAGTGCCCCTACAGAGATAATATCGACGCCTGTAGCGGCAACTTGAGAGACAGTTTCGAGAGAGATATTGCCGGACGCTTCAACAATGGTTTGCCCACCGATCCGTTCAACGGCCTGACGCATCTGTTCAGGGGACATATTGTCCAGCATGATAATATCCGGTTTCGCCTCGATGGCCTCCTCTACTTGGGCTGCTGTCTTGACTTCCACCTCGATCCGCATGGTATGAGGGATCGATGCGCGAGCGGCTCGAACAGCGGGGATGACCCCTCCCGCTGCTGCAATATGATTATCCTTGATCAACACGGCATCATAGAGCCCGAAGCGATGATTATGTCCTCCTCCTACGCGCACTGCATACTTTTGCAGCATGCGCAACCCGGGGGTGGTTTTCCGTGTATCCACAATCCTGGCCTGGGTGTCTTTCACGGCCTCCACATACTGTGCTGTGAGTGTCGCAACACCGGAGAGCCTTTGGAGGAAATTGAGCAGCGTTCTTTCCGCCGTGAGCATTGCCCTTACAGGCCCCGTAATGGAACCGATCCGATTGCCCGCTTCGAGTATATCACCGTCTCGTTTCCATGCCTTCAAGCTCAAACGTTCATCGATCCTCGTCAACACCCGTTGTGCGACGGGTACTCCTGCGAGAATGCCGGGGCTCTTGGCAATCAAAGTGCCTTGCCCCTCCAGTTCGGCAGGGACAGTTATCTCTGAGGTGATGTCTCCCGGTCCGATGTCCTCATCCAGGGCCAAATCAATCAATCGATCAATCAATGTCCAGTTCAAGGTTTCTATAGCTCCATAGCAAAATATCAGATACAAAACGTAATGTGTTTGCGTGAACCTTTGGGGAAGTCGGAGATCAGGAGTCAGAAGAACAGGCATTGAGCGACTGCCACAGATCCTCGACTGAAGACTCCCGACCGGTTCAGAAAAGTTCCTAAATGTTACCTGAAGTTGGGAAGATTGTCAAGCGGGGATGCGCTCGAAGAGCGTGTTCTGAAGGTAACCGATCCTTCTTCAATCACGATGTCTCGAAGCTGTGTCGTGGGAAAGGCGTGTTCCTCCAATGCTTGAAGGAATTCGGGGATATATCTATCGAACTGTCTCTGTAAACTCACAGTAGAGGTTTCTATGGCATCCTGGATGGCGTCGGACAAAACAGGACGTGCCATTCCCGGGATATTGCCCTCATAGAATGACAGTTCAACTTCCAATGGCTGAAAAGTAAGATGCCCGTCTTGGATATAGGGTTTCAGATAGACATTCAACTGGGCACGCTTCACATGAAGGCGGAGTGGATGGCGCAGAGGGCCTACCTTGTAGTAACCAACCACACCATTTCTCTGATTATGAAAGTAAATCCGCAGACGGAGAGCTTGCCTCTCTCCATCAAACTGGAGGCTGAAACGCCGAAATCGGAGCGACTGGATACGCATGCGCGCATAGATACCGGGGATCCTGAGTTCGATAGTAGGGATGGTCAACTGGATGGGGATAGGTTTGCGCAGCCCCGGTACGGGGATCGAGAAACGATTCAGGCCGCTATTCACACCGGGGAACCAGCCAGCGTCAATGCCCTTGTTCAGAAAACGTGTGACGGGATAAATATGCGCATTGGTGGATCTTAACTCATCAGTAGCGGAAATAACATTGTTTGAAACAAGTGTCACAAGCAACAGCAGGAGGACAATCATCATGGGTATGCTGAGGTGTTTCATGTCGATTTCCGTTCTATCGAGTACCTGAACATGGTTTCAGGGCATTCTACGGTTTTCTACCTGGCCTACCCACACAGAGCAAACGGCATACCATCATCTCCAATCCAGCTTCCCCTATCGGAGAATCGGGGCGGACGCTGTGCCCGGCGACTCCGGATCTGCCTCTGCCACGAAAGTAGGGTGATTGGGGATAGGAAGGGGGACACCGCATGCAACACAAATGATACAGAAGCTGTCATGAGAGTGCTACGGGGAGGGGAGGGCCAATGACGGTTCTTTTTCGTTTGGATCCATGGAAGGAATTGTGCTAAACTCTCGTAACGAAGACACGGCTCCTTCCACCATGATGTTAAGCAGTATTCAGAAATGGATGTCAAGTTCCAAATGTTAAGAACCTAGCAACCACCGTGCTTTTCTAACGTTCAACGTTCAACGTTTCACGTGAAACTTGCTTATATGATAGTTCATTTGTTCATGAAAGGAAAACGATCCTATGGAACTCGTGCTCGGTTGTACGACAAGACCCTACTCCAACCTGACATTCGCAGAGGCGTGTATGCACATTGCCGCCGCTGGTTATACTGATGTTGCGGTGTTCTCAAACGCAGGCAAGATTCCTGTCAGCTCAGACAGTACGGAGGAGGAGATCGCAGAAGCACGTGAAGCTGCGTCAGATGCCGGACTGATACCATCCATGTTGTTGGGACGCACCCGCCTGGATCTCGGGGTCAGTGGTGCAATCGACGACTATAAACGATTGCTCGATAACGCCGCTGCACTCGGGACCATATGGCTACTTGATTGCGGGACAGGCAAGGAGGAATGGTACGACGCATTCTTTGAAGTCATGGAGCAGGCAGCTCCCCACGCACAGGAGGTCGGTGTCTCGATCACGTTGAAGCCTCACGGTGGAATTACGCTTACGGCTCAGGATCTCGTCAATGCATACGAGAGGGTGAATCATCCTGCGTTTGGTATCTGCTACGATCCTGGGAACATCATCTATTACACCCGGGGTGAACTGCTCCCCGAGACGGACATCGAAAAGGTGGTTCCTACCTTGAACACGGGGATTATCAAGGACTGTGTGCTCCGGGATGGGCAACCGGATGTGATGGTCACGCCAGGTGAAGGACTCGTAGACTTTGAGAAGGTTCTCGGCGGGTTGGTCTCAGGCGGATTCCAGGGGCCCCTGTATGTCGAGTGCGTTGGCGGCAAGGAATTGAATGAAATCAACGCCAACGTTCGTGCGACTCACAGTTTCATCAGCGGCATCCTCGAGGGTCTGAACGCCAATGGTGCTTAGTTTTTTTGCTCTTACCGATTCGTGCCGCGATAGATCATGGAATTCTATCGCTCGGAACGACCCATGATGGGGAGATAGAGCGATGGGGTGGCAGGGAGAATTCTCCCCACCTCCTGATGCCCTCATCTCCCCACATGCATGAGGGCAGGAAGCAACACATGATACTGGCGGACACAAATCAGCAACACGGAGGAAAGATCAGGTATCCCTTCCGTTCTGTACGGACACGATACAGGCAGCCAGATGCAGTGACGTAGAGTGTTTGGAGATCGTCATCACCGAAAGTACAGTTCGTAGGGCGATCCGCAGGCATCGGATGTGTCTCCAATACCCGTCCGTTGGGGGCAAATACATAGATCATCGGCCCGGGTCCACTCTGTTGCCAGCCCGCTGTTGCGATGATATTTCCATCCGTATCGAGGCACATCCCATCGATGCCTCGGTGGGGATAAAAGTTGTGCAGAACCTCATGCTCACCGAGTGTGCCATCTTCGAGGATAGGATAGGCACGTAGTTCACGCTTCTTATCCTCACCATACTCACTCTGGGCAACGTAGAGCGTTTTCTGATCGGGAGAGATCAACAATCCGTTGGGCTTGGTCGTATCATATGTCATGCGCTGGATACTCCATGTCCCATCTGATTGTTCTTCGAGGCGGAATACCGATTCATGCCCTAACTCCAGATCATCCGTGCGATCACCGTAGCGTGGATCCGTGAACCACAGTCGGCCTTGTTTGTCAAATGCGAGATCATTTGGGCTGTTGAGTCGTTTCCCTTCAAATCGGTCTGCGATGACCGTTGTGGTATCGTCAGCATCGTAGCGGGCGATACATCGGGCATCCCCTTCGCAACCATACAATTGTCCCTGCGGATCAAACATCAAACCATTGCCGCCGTTGGTCCCCGTGCGAAATACGCTGGATTCCCCGCTCTTGGGGTCGTATCTCATGATACGGTTATTCGGAATATCAGTGAATAGAAGTGTCTCTCCATCCCATGCGGGGCCCTCTGTAAAACCGAAAGGACCTGCAACCAACTCAAACTGCCAGCTCATTTTTACGGCTCCTTACTCAAGCAAGTTTCAGAAATGGATGTTAAGTTTCAAACGCCAGGAACCCAGCAACCACAGTACTTTTCTAACGTTCAACGTTTCACGTGAAACTTGCTCAAATGGGAAGGTTATTTAGTTTTCAATCCCGGATCGTTGCTCACGATGGCTCCTATCATATCATCCTGCACCTTCCGGAGCAAGAAAGAAGAGCGACTCCGAAAATGGACGAACGGGAAGGCATCAGAAAAGATCGAATTTTGAAACCAATTTGCGGATGGATGGTATAATAAAGTACGTCTTCCACCGTGAAAGGCCATTCGTGCTGAACAGAAAGCAACCCACAGAAACCGATGCATGGCTCATCCGACGTGTGCTAAAAGGGGAAAGAAACGCGTATGCCCTGCTTATGAAACGATACCAGAAGCTGGTGTATACGATTGCTTACCGCATGACAGGTCGAGTAGAAGATGCCGAGGACCTGACACAGGAGTGTTTTCTACGAGCCTATACAGCCCTATCCAGATTTCGGACGGAACAGGGCTTTGGCCCCTGGATCTCACGTATCATTTCGAATTTATGCTTGAACTGGATCGACAAGAAGAAGCGGGAGCTACCGGCCACGGACGATGCACTCGATAATCTTTCCGTTGACCCAAGGAGGTCTGTGGAGACCAATGAACTCCAGATGGCCTTGCAGGAAGCTATTCTGAGGCTTCCATCGCGCCATCGACTTGTGTTCACACTTCGGTACCTGGAGGGACACGACTGCCGTCAAATTGCGCAAATCATGGAGATCCCAGAAGGTACTGTCAAGACCTATCTGTTCCGTGCACGCCAAAAACTTCAGAAGCAACTACGCCATTTCTGGCATGGAGGGTGATATCCCGATGGCACAATCCATCATGCTATGTCATCAGGCTACAGAAAGAATTCAGGAATACCTGGAACAATCTCTCACAGACCAGAAAAAGTCGGATCTCGCATCCCACCTACTGGACTGCGCTGCTTGCCGCAAAACTCTCGATGATATGCAGCAACTCCATCAATTGGCGATACAACAGCCCATACCGCAAACGGACAGCGATTTGGTTGCACAGGTGATGGAAAAGATCCAGATGCATCCGGAGACGTTACCCCAAAGACAACCTCACGGATCCCTGGTGGCACTGTTATTGTTGGTACTGGGACTTGGCTACGCCGGGTTGCTCGGCTGGCATCAGTGGGTTTCGCGGCTTTTCTTCCCGGTAAATCCGGGGAGTTGGCTACAACGCGCCGTGAATATCCTGGATGACCAGACGGCTCAATTGACCGGAATGCAGCCTTCCTGGATATGGCCCGTGCTGCTTCTACTGCTCGCGCTCACACTCCTATGGAACCACCGCACCTTATCAAGGAACTCTGGAGGATAGATGATTGGATTCGCCTTTGCTGGTGATGCAGCAGAGAAAGTTGCCTCGCTCTTTGGGGGCACCATTCTTTATATCGCCATCTCCGTGGGGCTGATGGCGTTTTGTGTGTTAGCAGTAACCTTCTTTCGTACCCGATTGGAAGATGCGGCGATGCGTGCCCAGCAGCGTGGTCATAGCGGGATCTGGCTTGGCTTGCTCAACTATGTTGTGATCATTGGAATCGTTCTGGCTGTCGCTGGTTTCGGTGCACCCGATCCTGTTGTCGGCATTCTGTTTCTGATCCTGCTGATATTGAGCCTATGTGCGTTTGCAATCGAAGCACAGGAGATCGGCCAACGCATCGCCCTGCTCAGGGAGAATAGCACCCCATTGACCACAATTCTACTGGGAGCAGTCACTTTCAACCTGGCTTTCCTGGTCCCGATCCTTGGTCAGATCCTGTGGGTGATCCTGCTTGCACGGGGACTGGGGGCATTGGTAGGATCTCTGCGTCAGCGAACCTCAAAGACCAACGTTATGATACTATTCCTGGCAGGCTCGATATGCTTCTACGGGATCGTTCCCTCATCTGAAGCGGTTCGTGAAGGAACAGCGAACGCGAACATCATGATACGTCGCTATGAACGAAAGCAGGCGTTCGGCAAGGCTGCTCTCTGGCGAGAAGCGGCAGCGCAATGTCTGGATGTGATCTCGACGCCTTTGTCAGAGATCACGCTCGAATATGCCCAACGCCGTCGTGATGTGGATATGGTCGAGAAACTCAAGGAGGAGATAGCGGATATCGAGCGACAACGCGAAGAACATCTGCGACGCTCCAAACTGCTTTGGGAAAAGGCAACCGAGAACCAGAAGGAACTCGATGCTGAACGCGCCAAGATCCGTGAGTTCATAGGAGAATGGGTTGCCTATTACCCAAAGCAGTTCTATAACTTTGGCATCTATCAGAATTCCTTCAGAGAACCGATGGAGGCTCTGAAGGATCAGCAGAAATACCGCCAAGCACTGCTACTAGAAGCAGAAGCCTCAGATATGTGTGCCAAGCAGTATGACAGGGTGACTATCCAGTATTTTCGCAATGCAGTCAAACAGGCAAAAGACTCCAATCGCCAGGAATTGGTAAAGCCATTATCCCATCAGGCGGAACTGTATCAGCAGGTACGAGATGGACATCTGAGACGTTCAGCAACGCTACGGGCCCTGGCAGAGAAGAACCCACAGTATTGGCCTGTTGAAGCGGACAACAAGGAATTTCGTGTACCACAGTCCAAGCACAAGCTCACTGCTGAGAAGGCGATTCAAGCGGCAAGAACCCATGCAAAGGTCAGGCAAATTTTCAGAGAGCACAGGAACATCAAAGAATTTGCGTGGTTTCAGGGGTTTTGCTGGACCGTATCTTACTATACCCAGGACTTCAGCGATCTCGCTATCATATTCGTTGACGATGAAACCGGGAAAGTGACCGATGTGCTGATTTCCCCCGGCAATCTGGAAGAACGCGAGTGGGAGGAACAATGAATCTCTGGCTGCTCATACTCGTACTGTTTCTGAGCACGCACGCTGCGGAGGCCGTGGTTCCTCAACTCTGGTCTGTCATGCAAGGGGTACTTTCTTTCCTGCCACAGATATTCCTGTTTCTTGTCTTCACCATCTCGCTTGCTTTCAAATGGAGCACGTGGAAGGGGCTATTTGCGAAATGGCGTAACAGACCATCTCTGGTATCCGCTACCTTGCTCGGATTGATCGCGGTGGCTGTGCTTCTTGCCTTTCGCCTCTCTGGGCCAGCGACCCCTACTTCAGTATCCGCACCCTTAACAGGTTGGCCCATGCTGGGAAGAAACATCACACGGACAAATCAAGCGGAACCGGGCCCTATCGAAGGCGTTGAGCAATGGAGGTTCCGTGAGAGGCTGGATCGCGCACCGTTCAACTCCTCCGCTGCTATTGCTGGTAATCGAGTTTACGTCGGGAGTGACAACTATTTTCTCTATTGTTTTGATGCCGATACGGGTCAAGTCCTGTGGAAGTTCGAGGCGATGTATGAACTCTTTTCATCGCCTGCGGTTGCGGATGGACGCGTCTACTTTGGCGAGGGACTCCACTATGTGGACGACGCGCTCTTCTACTGCGTGGATGCGGTGACAGGAGAATTGATATGGCAATTCCAGACAACCAGCCACACAGAATCCAGCCCAACGGTAGTCGATGGAAAGGTCATCTTCGGTGCGGGTGAAGACGGGGTCTATTGTCTCGATGCGGTCAGTGGCGAAGTGATCTGGCAATTCCCCGGAGTCCATGCTGACTCAGCTCCACTTGTGATGGATGGGCGCGTCTACTTCGGTTCCGGTTACGGGGATGAGGGCCTGTACTGCCTGGACTTTGAGACCGGTCAGAAGCTCTGGAAGATTCCGTTGGAGGTCCCTGCCTGGGGAGCACCTTCGAGTGTCGAAGGGAGAGTGATCCTGGGGGTTGGCAATGGGAACTTCGATATCAGCGATCCTCTGGATCCCCAGGGCGGCGTTATCTGCGTGGACGCCCTCTCTGGCGAAAAGCAGTGGTATTTCGAGGCGCAAGATGCTGTCCTGACGTCGGTTGCATTGGGGGCAGGCCGGGCTTATTTTGGGTCACGTGATGGCCTATTCTACTGCGTTGATGCATCATCGGGGCAGGAGATCTGGCGATTTGATGCGGAAGCCCCGATCCTCTCGTCGCCCGCACTCACCGATGATCGGGTCTACTTTGGCTCTAACAGAGGACGACTCTATACACTCGACACAGAAGGTAAATCCATCTGGGAGTTTGACGCAAGCAAGAGCGCATTCAACACGGATGCCCGTATCTTGGCTTCCCCTGCCATCTCAGACGGACGTTTGTATGTCGGTTCGATGAATTTCTTCTTTTACTGTCTGGATTGAGATAAGGAGAATCGTTATGCGAAAGTTTGCAGTTGGGATCGTATTGCTATTGTTGATAACAGGATCAGGCCATGCTGCGTTGGATATTTCCGAGATGGTCTCTGCGGATGCGATTGGATTTGTGAGAGTCGGAGATCTGCCACGCCTGCTGACCGAGATCAATCGCACGATACAGAAAGAAGGCATCCAGGAGTTATCTTCCTTCGCTATGCTCGAGGAGATGCTTCAACAGATGGCTCCGATTGTGCCCATGCTGGTTGGCATAGGCTTTGAGGATTTTCTGAATCTTTTTGGGGATGAGCTTACCCTGGCATTTTATGGCCTGGACAACGGGAAAGCGATCCTCGCATTTCTGACAGATGTGCGCCGCGATCCCGATCAGGCGGCGGAGGTGATCGATGAAATCCGCATACTTACAGAGTCAAATGGGGAGCAACTCCCACAACCTGGCACCTATCGTGGGATCGATTATGAAGGGATCACAAACGAAGAAAACGCCATATGTTTTGCATCCATTGAGAATCTGTTTGTGCTCGGCTTCAACGGAGGATTTCAACGCGTTGTGGACAGGATGCTCGGAGACGGCAAGCCGATACATACGACCGATGCCTACCAGAGCATGGTGCAGGATCTCGGAACAGAAGGACAAGTCTGGGGCTATGCAGATCTTGAGCAACTTGCACCTATGTTGATGCAGGGCGATGAAGCACCCGATCCCGGGGCAGAGGCGATTTTCAGTGCGCTGGAAGCCATAGGACTTAAGATCGACCTGACAGGCTATGAACAGAAACTCTATCTGAAGGTACATGAACCGGACAATCCATTCATCAAGATCTTCTACCAATTGATCTTCACGGAACGTCCCCCCATGCTTTCCTCTTCGTGGCTCACCGATGTTCAGGGCGTCTGGTTGGGATTGAATATCGGGGACTTGCAGCAGATATGGAACACGCTTTTTCCTCTTACCGGGGACGAGCAATCGAAGGAGATACTTCAGGGGATCCGACAGTTGAGTGATCTCGTCGGGGTCGATCTGCGGAAGAAATTCCTGCCGCTCTTTTCCGGAGAAATCGGGGCCATGCTGAGCATTCCTGAAGGGGAGTTTAATCCTGAAAACCGTCCCCTTGACCTTCTGAAGCTCGCACCGATTATCTTCGTTGGCCTGAGCGACGTGTCCGATTTTACCGAGGCCATGAGCCGCATCAGCAAGTCGCTCCAGCGCACAGGACTCGCACATGCGTCTGTATTGGGCGTCGAAGAAAAACAGGGCCAGGATGTCTACAAACTGTTCCTATCAATAGATCAGCTTGTCCCCGGGATCGCACTAACCCCGACAGCAACGATCCTACGCCAGCGTGATGGGAGCGGGTTGATCGCGTTGAGCAATCATCCGGGTCAGATCTATAGATTGTTGGAAGCGGACCGTGATACTCCGATTGATGGTCGAATTGCGGCCTATGTTTCCGCCGGAGACATCCTCCAGTTCATTGCAGGTCAGAGTCAGGAAACCGTCCCGGATCCGATTGCACAACGTCTGGAGCAAATCACACCTCTGATACTGGTACTGAAGACGACACCGAATGAACTGACGCTTTCCCTCACCTCTCCCGAATCGTCCTGGCTCACACAACTGATCAACGGGATCACAGCGGGAATCCTGGCGGATCAGTTGAAAGAAGAGGAATAGACAATGGCCCTCTCCCCCCGTCTCAGATCTCTCAGCTTTGTGTTCTGCATCCTATGTCTTGTGTTCTCCATCCTGTGCCTGCCATCGTTCGCCGTCCTCGGCGTACCCATCGCCAACATGAAGCACGCCGAGAAATTTGAGAAGGCCGGACGATTCGCCCGCGCGGCCGAGGAGAGGGAACTCGCTGCTGAATTCTATTACTGGATTTCAGTACCTCAGTATGAGGAGTATCTCGCATACTATCAAGCTCGCAATAATACAGGAAAGATCGCCGAGAGCGAGAAATGGCTCCGGGATTTTGAGCAATGGATCGCGACTTGCCGCGACAAGGCGAAAGAAGACTGGGAAAAGGTCCAACCGACACCAGCCCGGCGTGAAAAATCAAGACGCCGTGTTGAGATACGGATGATCGCCTCGGCGGATCTCTATCCAATGATGCATCACGGCATGCTGGGACTCGAACTCAGTGTGTTGGAGCGCAAGGCAAAGTATCCCGAGCAATTTGAAGTGATCGCCGAAGCCCGGGAACGGACAGCAAGGCTCTATGACGCCATGGGTGTCCGTTACAGCCTGCATGCGGCTCAGAGGTGGGAAGAAGATGGCAAAACCGAAGATGCAGAGCGGATGCGTGCCCAGGTGGACAGATACCAGAAACTGATCCAACACAATCGCAAGCTCGCAGAAGAAGCGCGGCAACGAGCAAAAGAGGTTCAACAATGGAATGACCTGGAGTACCTCAATCGGTTGCTGTATGGGGATGACATAAAGAGGGCCCGTACGGCACTTAAACGTCTGGGTATGCTCGACCAACGATCCGCGTTGCGACGGGCACTGAAACATCCGCAATCTGAGATTCAGCAGCAGGCCCTTGAATTGTTGATCGAGAAACATGATCTGCTGGGACTTTGGTGGACACAAGCCGCCCAGGGGGTAACTCGTGCTCAGGCCAATGATGCGCTGTCACAGATCCCTCTGACAGCAGAGGCGATGAAGCCGGTGGTGCTGGTGAATGCGTTGTCCGAGCCAGAAGGAGACATCCGCGTCTTTGCACAAAAGGCATTACGGCAGATGCTTGGCGAGGGTATTTCTCTGGAGAAAGATGAGTTGCTCCGGTATCTGCTCACGACTTCCCTTTTGCAACAGGGGCTGCAAGGTGTTTACTATCGGGGTAAGAGCTTCGATACCGAACACTCGCTGCGTGTTGATAAGCAGGTGAACTTCCAATGGTCTGAATCACCGGTGGAAGATGTTGCATCTGAGAACCTGTTCTCTGCCCGCTGGATCGGATGGCTCAGACTACCTGAGGCGGATGAATATGAGCTGCTCGTGCAAAATGATGATGGCGCGAGACTCTGGGTGGATGGGAAACTTATCGTGGATGACTGGAACGATCATGCCCCCACGATACACGGCAAGCGAATCTCACTTGAAGAGGGTTTGCACTCCATCCTGCTGGAATACTACAACAATAAAAACAAGGGCGTGATCCGGCTGTTGTGGAAGCAAGATGAGAAACTGCAACCGATACCAGCAGAATGGCTATGGCATATTCAAGTTGTGCCTAATGTAGATTTGTGATACGCTTGCTAATGCTCAAGCAGAGAATATCAATCGCTTGCGGGAGAGACAAATCGCTTGACGGAACCTGGTCGTCGGGCCAACATCGTACCTGACGGTTTTTCCGGGAGAAGTTCGTTCTGCGAGTGTGGCGGTGATGGTATGGTCCGCCTCATATGCGGTTGTGAATGGGATGATGGAGGAAGTGCTGTGGCGTGGGACATTCGTTGTGGGGTTTCCCAAAGGATGGTTTTGGGGATATGTGTACCCTTCAATCTGGTTTGGGGTGTGGCATATATCACCGCAGGCCGTTGAGAATAGTGGAATTGGTGGAGGGGTGGGATTTGCCTTGCAGTCCATTTTGCTGGGTCTTGTATGGGGATGGGTGGCGAGGACGAGCGGATCTATACGCTGGACGGTGGTTGCACATATTTTGCTGAACTTGGCGGTTCCTGCTGGTCGTTGGTTTGTACATTGAGGCGCGGATCCTTGCGTATCGCGAATGCCCGGCATGCCAACATGAGAATCAGGAAAGGAGCCGAATCCGCTCTGCTGTGAGCAGAATCGCATCCGTGAACTGCTCGATATCCTGATGAAAGTGCACGATGGATTGCTCGTCCCGGTGCTGATAGAGCCAGCTTGAGATGATGTTCATCGCATCGACATCAAAAGGTGTGCATCCCTCTGGAGGAGTATCCATCGAGTAGATCTGTCTCACTCTCCTCTGCAGTTTGCTCCTTCGCTGCTTAGTACTGCCGACCAGACGTTCGTGGGCTTCGAGACGACCGTAGCGGATCAGCAGAACTGTTTGCCCTCCCGGGCCGGGTACTCCAATGACCGCCACGTCATTGTGATCCACTGAGTTCACGCAGAACCGGTGACGATCCAGGACATACTGTATTTGTTTGATCTGACGTTGGATATGGGCTGCTTTCTCGAATTCAAGGACGCGGGAGGCGGCGTCTCGCTTTTCTATCAATCGCTTGAGAAATATTTCATTCTCGCCTCTCAGAAAGCGTTCCACATCCTCCAGCATCCGGGCATATTCTTCAGGTGAAATCCTGTCTGCACATGGGGCATGGCATCGCTCCAGGTGAAACTCAAAACAAGGGCGTGTCTGAGCATTTGGCACAAGCGGCCCCTCACAAACGCGTATCGGGAATAGCTTGTGAATCACACCAACAGCACTTTCTGCTGCATCAAAACTGTGAAAAGGCCCAAAGTAGCGTGCATCGTCGCCGTGAATCTCAGATACAACGGATACTCTTGGAAATGCCATGCAAGCGTCGATCTTGATGAAGCGAAATCGACGAAAACGCTTCTGAGCGCGATTGAAGGAGGGCTGGTATTCTTTGATGAGGCGAGATTCGACGATCAGTGCCTCCAATTCGGATCCACAGAGATCGTATTCAACCCATTCGGTGCGCTTGATCAATTCTCGAATCCGCCGGGGACGCTTTTTCGATTCATACGTATAGGACATCACGCGCTTGCGAAGCGATTTGGCCTTACCTACGTAGAGTAGTTTCTTCCGTTCATCCTTGAAGAAATAGACACCCGGTGTCGCCGGTAAGGTTGGGAGCATTTCTTTGGTCAGCATGTCTCGCTCAGCTTACATCAGAGTTTTCCACAATGTTTCTGCTCGATTGCTTCGCACAGATCCATGGTCTTGACGGCATCTGCCAATGGGCTCCAGGGCGTAGTGTCGTTCAGGATACAGTCTGCAAAGTGGCGTGTCTCATTGAAATCCGGCCCTCCCACCGCATCGAGGTCGAGAGGTTCTTCGCGCAGCTTGCCGTCCAGGTAGAGCACGATCTGCGGTGCACGTGTCAGATCGAGATAGGCTGACATGTTTTCCGCGTGGACTTCTGCTGTTTGAATACGGTAGCCAACTCCGTAGTGACTCATCATCGTGCCGTGGCAGCCGTTGCCAAATGTGATGATGGCGTTGTAACGCGGTGTGCCGTCCCGGTCACCGTGCCATGAATGGGCATGGACTTCGACCGCTTCCGCGGCCTCCAGAGGAGTTCGGCCCGCCATCCAGCGTAGCAGATCAACATGATGGATGGCATCACAGACAATCTCTGATGGTGCAATCCCTCGTCGTCCCAGACGTGCCAGTCCCGATACAGGTTTGTGATAGTTCGCAGCTACCTGCACGGCCCCGCCATGCTCCTGCAGCAGTTGTCGTACTGCCAGTATCTGTGGAATATACCGACGGTTCAATGACACGATAGCCTTGCCTTTGCTTTTACAGGCGGCATCTCGCATCTGCTTGGTTTCTTCTGCGTGCATCCCCGGCGACTTCTCAACGGACGTGTGCAGGTTCCGTCCCAGACACTCCAGCACGATGGACCGTAAATGGCCGGGCATCGTGATCACATACACGACATCCAGGTCAACGCTATCCAGCATGTCACGGTAGTCGTGGAATGCAAGTTCCGGGTTGTGCTCTGCTTTTGCCCGTGCCAGTCGTTCCTCATGGATCTCCGCGATTGCAATCAGGCGCATGCGCGGTTCGTTTTTGATCATCGCAAAATGAGTTTGGGCATGACCACCACAACCGATCACTCCCACTTTCAGTTCTGCTGACATCTTGGTGTCTCCTCCTTATCCGGGTGCTTTGTTGGGGCTATTCTTATGAGGCACAACCTGTCTTGAATGTGCAAACCACGACGGCTACATACAGACCGCTATGATGCTCTGCACAGGCATGCGGTATCCAATTGCCGTGAACCAATGATATGACTAACAGCCATGAATGGTGGTCTGTCGGAACTCATCTGCTCAATTTGCTGATCATCTCTTTGAGATTCTCCAGGCATATGCGAGACGCCTCGGCTCCGGAGGCCGAGAATGCGGCTCCGCCTGGTTCGTTGAGTAGCGATTCTGAGAGGGATCTCTTGGGTCGCCAATGAGTTTCCAGTGTTAGATGTCCCTCATAGCCATCGTCCACATAAGCCTGGAGCTGATCCTGCCAGCCGATCACACCGTCACCGACGGGAACGGAGGTCATCTCGCCATTCTCATCTTCACCGGCATCTTTGATATGGCCATGCACCATGAGCGGTCTGAGTCGCTGATAAGCGTCCGGGAAGGGCTTCTCGCCATCCTTCGCATGTGCTTCATTCGCAGGATCCCATATGGCGCGCACCTGGGGCAGGTTGATATCACGGATGAATCGCTCTGTCAGAAGCGCTGTTGCCAATGATGTCGAGGCTTCATTCTCCAGGCCAAGCACCACATCCTCGCGTTCAGCTATACGAACAGGTTCCTCGTAGGAATCCAGCAACTCCTGCCATCGCTCCTCCGTTTGGCCTGTCTCCCAGAAGACGAAGGTTCGGATGATCCGCGCGTCAAACTGATGTGCAATGTCAATGCAATCTCGCAGAATCTGAATATGCTCTTTACGTGCATCGGGATCATCGATATCGCATTTGAAGAAGGGCGAAGCCACGCCGATGATCTGCAGATCCGCGCCTGCCAGGATCTCTTTCATCCGCTTCACATCTTCCTCGGTCAGATCCTGAGGTGGCTTCTCCCATACGGATCGGATCTCAATCGAGTCGAGGTCAAATTCAGTGGCCATATCCACGACTTCTTGAAATTCCTGTGATACTTCATCGCTAATCACACCAAGTTTGAACATAGTAGGTTCCTCTCTGTTTCAGTAGATTTCCAATGAATATCTGAAGTCCAGGCGATCTTCAGCGAGTGTCAACATGATTCCTATGGATCTGATGTCGGGTCATTTGCTTGGAATGATACCAATTTCGAGCAGGGGTGTCAAGCGTCCATCTCCTGATTCAGGGTCATTTAATTTTCGGGGGTAAGTATATCAAACTGATTCTGCGTAACTTATGTTGATAGCATGTTGGGGATGAACTGTTCGGGGTTTACCGTTGGCAAGAGGCTAGAACTGATGTATAATAATGACCTCTTGCAACCTGCTCAGGCGACGATCTGATCCGTGCGGAAGCTGGAACAGTATATCAAGTTCCGGGATGCTGAACCCCGAATGGATCTCTTGAGCGACCGGGAACATCACACGGCAGTGAGCCGAATGGAGAGCACATGAAAATCACAGATCTGAGATGTACCGTGCTTGGACAGAACCCCGTAGTGCGCATCACGACGGACGAGGGGATCAGTGGGCTTGGCGAGGTTGAATCCAGCAAGTCCTACCTGAAGCCGCACATCCTCTTCTACAAGCAGTTCATCGTAGGAGAAGACCCAACGGATGTCGAACGCGTGATGCTCAAGATCCGCCGACTTGGGAGCTTCAAGCCCTGGGGGAGTGCGGTGAGCGCGATTGAAATGGCACTCTGGGACATTGCTGGCAAGGCGGCTGGACTGCCCGTCTACAAACTGCTGGGCGGCAAGGTCCGCGATAGGGTTCGCGTCTACAACGGCGGCGTCAGGTTCCCGATGAATGGTATCTCTCCGGAGGACTATGCCGAAAACATGCGGAAGATGAAAGCTGCGCCGGAGAAATTCTCTATCATCAAGCAGGGAATCGCCTTCCATGGTGGCAGGATCGCAACCGTCCCTGAGTTCTTCTACGGAGATGCGCAGAGAGGCGGTTTCCACCCGAACCGGGGGCCGTTGACGGAACGCGGGCTGAAGCACGTGATCGCCTGCGTCGAAGCGATGAAGGACGTGCTCGGTGATGAAGTAGGACTCGCGCTGGATTGCGGACCGGGCTGGATGGTACCGGACGCCATCCGTCTGGCAAAGGCACTGGAGCCACTGAGCGTGATGTGGCTTGAGGATATGCTCACGGGTGACTACGTACCGTATGTTTCACCAGATGTCTATCGAGAGGTGACTCGGAGCACCTCGACGCCCATCCACACGGGAGAACAGATCTACCTCCGACAGAATTTCAAGGATCTCATTGAGCAACATGCCGTAAACATTATCGGCCCGGACCCCTGCGACATCGGTGGCATCGCTGAACTCAAGTGGGTGGCGGAGTATGCGGACCTGCACGGCATTCTGATGGCCCCACATGGCGTCGGCGATGGACTGCTGGGGCTTGCCGCGCTCGTGCAGGTCTCGGCGACGTTACCCCACAACTACATTGCCTTCGAGTATCCCGTAGGCCGACCGGACTGGTGGTACGACATCGTGGAAGGGTTGCCCGATCCCATCGTCCAGGACAGCTTCATCGGGGTGTGGGATAAGCCGGGCATGGGTGTTGAACTCAATGCGGAAGCTGCCAGACAGTATCTGCCCGAAGGGGATGAGGATTTCTTCGATTAGGAATCCGTGAAAGAGAGCAGAGTAATGTTTCAACGCAATCTGCTACGGGATGCCGATGTCATCCCTCTCCGGGTACATCGTCAAGCGAAATACCCAAAGCATCGGCCACGCCCTTTCCATAAGCGGGATCGGCTTTCATGCAGTTGCCGATATGCCGGATCTTGATCTCCCTGGGTGCATCGCCCATGGCACGAGCGGTATTGCCAAAGAGGGCTTCTTGCTGTTCAGGACTCATCAGGCGGAAAAGCAAGCCGGGCTGGGTGTAGTAATCGTCGTCATCACGATGGTTCCAATGATCGGCAGCTCCGTCCAGGTTGAGAGGCGGTTCTGAGAACGCTGATTGCTGTTCCCACTCACCATAGCTGTTGGGTTCATAGCCGAGAGTGCTGCCATAGTTGCCATCGACTCGCATGGCTCCATCGCGGTGATAACTGTGGAAGGGGCAGCGCGATGCGTTGACCGGGATCAGGTGATGATTCACACCAAGCCGATAACGCTGGGCATCCCCGTACGAGAACAGACGGCCCTGTAACATTTTATCGGGTGAGAAGCCAATACCGGGCACGATGTTGGCCGGGTTGAAGGCGGACTGCTCGACCTCGGCAAAATAGTTTTCGGGGTTGCGATTCAGTTCCATAATCCCGACCTCAATGAGCGGATAGTCCTTGTGGAACCATACCTTCGTCAGGTCGAATGGATTGTACGGGCAGTTGGCGGCTTCCTTCTCCGGCATCACCTGGATGAAAAACTTCCACCTCGGAAAGTCTTTCTTCTCGATGCTTTCATAAAGGTCGCGCTGATGGCTTTCCCGGCATTTGCCTATGACGGCCTCGGCTTCGGCATCTGTGAGGTTCTTGATGCCCTGTTGGCTGACAAAATGGAACTTGACCCAGTGCCGTTCGTTTTGGGCATTGATGAGGCTGAAGGTATGACTGCCAAATCCGTGCATGTGGCGATAGGAGTAGGGAATGCCACGGTCGCTCATGGTGATGGTGATTTGGTGCAGTGCCTCCGGTAGTGATGTCCAGAAATCCCAGTTATTGCGTGCGCTCCGCAGGTTTGTTCGGGGATCTCGCTTCACTGCGTGGTTGAGGTCAGGGAACTTGAGTGGGTCGCGCAGGAAGAAGACGGGCGTGTTATTACCCACCAGGTCCCAATTACCTTCTTCGGTGTAGAATTTTACGGCAAACCCACGGATATCCCGCTCCGCATCTGCCGCGCCGCGTTCTCCCGCCACCGTCGAGAAACGTGTGAAAAGTTCGGTCTTCTTTCCAACCTCGGAGAAAATCTTTGCTTTGGTATAGCGGGTGATGTCGTGGGTAACGGTGAAGGTTCCATACGCCCCGGATCCCTTGGCATGCATACGCCTCTCGGGGATGACCTCACGATCAAAGTGGGCGAGCTTTTCCAGGAACCAGACATCCTGCAGCAATTGTGGGCCGCGAGGCCCGGCAGTCATCACATTCTGATTATCGGGTACGGGAGCACCCGCATTTGTGGTCAACTTCTTCTTGCCGTTTTTCATGGTTTTTTCCTTATGAATCATTTTTGTTCAACGGTTTCAGTGGGTAACATTTTTGTAAACAGGTACCGAAATCACAGAAGACGGGAAGACGGGAATTGGCGCGTCTTCACGTTCTCCCGTTTTCTCGTAATGATGTGCATAGGATATTCCTGCTGCTTAAGCTATCGCTACTTACGTTTCTTAGCTCACCATCGCTCGCTTAAACGCCTCAACTCCCTCATGGATCGCACGCGTCGAGATTTCGGATGGTGTCAGGAAATCAAAACCGTGGACTGTGCCCGGATAGTTGTGTAATTCGACTTGAACGCCGGCCGCCATCAGTCGCATTGCGTAGATGATGGCCTCGTCGCGCAGGGGATCGTGCTCACAGGTCATGATGTAAGCAGGTGGCAAACCTGATAGATCTTCGGCACGGGCGGGTGCTGCATAGGGCGACACGTTGCTACGGTCTTCACCGATGTAGTGATCCCACATGTCCAGCGAGTTCTGCTCATTCCAGATGTACAGATCTGCACCGTTTTTCATCGACGGAGTCTCACACCGGTCATCGATGACGGGATAAATCAGCATTTGGAACGCCACATCTGGCCCACCGCGATCCCGTGCCATCAACGCAACTGCCGCCGTCAGATTGCCGCCCGCGCTGCCGCCGCCAATCGCAATCCTGGTCGGATCGATTTTGAGTTCTTCTGCGTGTCCCGCCACCCACTGTAAGGCCGCATAGCAGTCTTCAACACCTGCCGGGAATGGGTTTTCAGGAGCAAGTCGATAATCAACGCCTACAGAAACGGCTCCACCCTCCGCTGCCATTATCAGACAGCGCGGATGCTCTGTCTCCAGATCTCCCAGAATAAATCCGCCACCATGAAAATTAACAAAGCCCGGCCCCGCTTCTGTACGATCTTTGGGCATATAGATGCGAATTGGCACGTCAGGTGCACCGTTTGGCCCTGGTATCGTCCGCTCAATTTCCTCGATGCGGTCATCGGTCGGTCGTTCGACGCCTTCGGCTGCCATAGCCTCCATATATTTGTTCAGTATGGCCCTTGCCCCGGCTGCATCGGAAATATCAAAACGCGGAAACAGCGATGCCAGTTTTTCAACTGTGGGATCATAGATACGGTTTGCATTCATTAGATTCTCCTTTCAGACTGAGAGCGGTGTTAAAACGCTTGCCCTAGCACGAACCAGAGTTTTCCGGGGATACCTCCGCCGGTGCGGCGAATCAAGGGGAAACCATAGTCGATACGGGCGGGGCCAATGGGGGTTGCGAAACGGAGTCCCAGGCCAACGTTCGATTTGATTTTGAAGGGACGAAGATCGGCGAGCCCTCCCCAGACGTTCCCCGCATCCAGAAAGAACGATCCGCCCAGAATACCATGTATTGGGAAACGCAACTCGGCATTCAGGATCAGCATCACATCGCCGCTGAAATTACCTGTCGCATCTTTTTCGCCCAGTGAGAACTGTTTGAACCCTCGCAAGGTGTAAGGCCCTCCTGCATGGAATCGCTCTGCTGCAGCGATCTCTTTGGTGGAACGCAACCCCTCTCCAAGCCCGGCGCGTATCGCAAAGGCGAATACGGCATCCTCATGCATCATGTAGTAGCGGTGGTCCGTCTTGAGCTTGATGAAGTTGCTGTTTCCGCCCAGGTGGGATCCTGCGTACTCCACAGAGAGTTGATGATAAGAACCCTTCATCGGATCCAGCGGATCGTTCCTTGTGTCTTGCTGGAGGGCAGTGCCGATACTGCTGACAAGGATGTTCGGCTGACTCGGATGTTCGAGTTGTTCATATCTATATTGCAAAGCAATGTCATTCTGGGTGTTCAGGAGGTTCAGACGGCGTGACACCGCCAGAATCCCTCCGGTTGCCAGGGTATTGTCCAGTTCCTCACGTCGATCACGAAAGATACGTGCAGTGGTGCGAGTGCGTGTGTGGAATAGCCAGGGTTCCACAAAATGGACTTCATAGAGATTCCCGGCGGTTCCTCGTCTTAATATCGTCCCCAATCGCCGCCCACGGCCAAACAGATTTCGGTGAACGATCTCGAACGTGCCACGAAGCTGTTCTGACGGACTGTATCCCCCCCGGATATTGATCGACCCGGCTCGACGTTCATCAACGTTTACTTTCAGGTCGATGGTCACTTTCTCCGGGCTTTGCTGTCGAAACATCGGCTCGAGATCAACGTTTCGGAAAAGCCCCAATCCGAAGAGTGCCTGCCGGGTTAGCATAATCTCCTCAGCATCGTATAGGTCGCCCTCCTTGAGTCTGAATTCTCGCAGGATCACTTCATCTTTCGTCCGTCTATTTCCCTGGATGATGAGTTTACCGAGGAAGGCCCTCGGACCCTCTTCTATATGATAGATAACCGTGTCGTTTTGGATCTCTGATTGTATCTTGCTGTGGATGTAGCCAGCCCGCCGGTAGCGATTCTCGATTCGAGTTCTATCGACCTTCACAAGGTCGAGCGCGTAGGGCATACCTTTCTGGAGACGCAGTTCATCCATGATCTCCGATGTTGGTATTGCCTGATTGCCTTCGATCCGTATATCACGGAGAATACTCTGAGGTCCTTTCTGAATGCGGATAGTCAGGGACACGCTTCCCGTTTCGACATCGTACTGCCTGACAGGTTCGATAACCACAGATTGATAGCCCTGTCTTTTGTAGAACAGTTCAAGTGCACGGAGGTCTGTGGCAAAAGTATCCTCATCGAAAGTGCCTTTGGAAAACAGCCAGGAAAGCCCCGGAAGCCAAGAAAGCCCCGGAAGTGAAAGGAAATGACGCGGCCGGGTACGTATCTCAGCGAGTAGCCTGTCATCCGAGAAGGCACGATCTCCCTGAAACTCGATTCGGGAAACATGAAACTGCTTGCCTTCCTCGATGACGAAATAGACGTGGGTTTCGTCATCAGATGATTGGTCGATATGTGTCTCCACCTGAGCCCAGGAATATCCCCGTTGTTGGTAGAGCCTTTGGATGTTCAGGGCATTCTTCCGCAGAGTGTATGTTGAATATTGCTGTCGGCCGTGGTGAAATGACAGGTTTTTCTTGATTTCCTTTGTGCTGATACGGTCATTTCCTTCGATATGCAGGATCAGCTTGGTTCCCTCTTCGATTTCGATGACCACTGAAGTTTGATTGTCCTTTTCAGAATATTCGCCAGGGCCTGCCCTGAGAACCTGCATCGAAAGATAATTGTTCTTGCGATAGAACTGCGTCAGGCGTTTCACATCCTCCGACAGGGTGCTTGCCTTGTAGATCTTTCCGGGTCTCGTGTGTACCAGCTTGCGGAGTTTCTGTTCATCAAAGGCCCGGATTCCGCTGAAATAGATGCTTGAAATCCGGGTCGGTTCCCCTTCAACAATTTCAATGCGAAGTTCCACTTTGTGCTCTGCTGCTCTGCGCACCTCGACACTGACTTGAGCCTGAAAATATCCCTGATCCTGATAGAGTTTTCTGATAATCTCCTGATCTCGCTGCCACCGGGAGGGTACGTATTCCCTTCCCGGGGAAGACCATATCGCTGCCAGAATTGTCTTAGGCTTGATGACCTCGTTCCCCCGTATGGTCATGGTGAGAATCTGAGTTTTCTCCTCCAATCGCACCACGAGGCGGATACCACCGGGTTCATCTTCGGACTCTACGGTTATCTGGGAAAACTGATCGAGTTGATAGATATCTTCGATAGATTTGCGCACTTGATATCGAGACAGAGGCTGTTGGATCTTCACGTGCATTCGGGCTTGCACCTGCTCAAATAAATTCTCTGCGAGCGGCTCTCCACTGCCCGTTTCATAGCGGATGGAGAGTACGACAGAGGAGTCCTGGGCATAGAGGCCCACCTGGAACAATAGTGGGAGTAGGATCACGATCGCGAGTTTAATCAAATTCATGCTCAAGTTTTAAGTCGATGCCATATTGTCCGCGCTCATTGCGTTCTGCATTGATGGAGATTCGGTCGTTCAACTGATATTCCACTTCGATGCGGGGTTCTTCATGGAGCGAGGAAGAATACGTCAAGGCCCAGCGGGGCGAGAACGTCTTCTTGAAGAGGATACGCGATGCCTCAAGAGCATTGGGATCCACATCGACTTCCAAAGCCCCCAGTCCGATAGCGCGACCGAATCGGTTGAAGAAATAACGTTGAGTTTTGGTCAGTAGGTCGGGAGCCGTCTCGGATAAAGCCAGGGTTCCGTCCGGATTGAGAGGTGCTGTACGACCGATGGTTAGAAGCCACAAGACCTGTTGGCTATCCAGTATGGGGAATTGTCGCCCCTCCGGTTGCAGGATTTCGACCGTAAATACAGGGGGGGCGGGTTTCAGCAGTGTACCGTGCAGATCTGTATGAATGCGCACATCCTTCGTAACAAGTCCGCCATTGATATCATAGAGATCGACCGATGGGATGGTCGCCTTTGCAGAAATGCGATAGTTAGGATTGAAAACAGTCTCATCTCGATTGCTGATGACTCCCGGATCTTGTCGATCCAGTTCAAATTTGTGTTCAAGGAAATAGAACTCACCATCGATAAGGTAGACATCCCCCACAAAAACAGGGTTATCGAGTGGACCTACCAACCGTCCACTGACACGCGCCTCGATATCCGCCAGCCCCCGCGTGTCGAGCCGAAGGTTGTTGGGCGACTCAATGCCAAGATCAAGTGTCAGGTTTCGCAGAATAGGGGCATCATAAACTACTGCGTCTTGGGCTTTACTCTTGTAGGAGAACCAGTCTCGAACGAGATTTTCCCACTGCTGTTCGTAACGCCCATCCAGGACAGTGATGTCTCCTCGCAGATGGGGTTGAGCTAACGTTCGCTCCAGGCGGATCCCTGAGCGTTCTGTGCTGCATGTTATCTCATAAACCCCGGGTTGGGCAAAGACGCATTGATTAAGTTCCCCGACCAATTCGAGTTTCTCCGGTAAGTAGTTTGTGAGTCCGATCGAACCTCGAACACTGAATGTCCCCCCATTCAACTGTCCTCCCAGGTAGACGACACGGATCTGTTGTTCGGAGAAATCCAGGTCACCATTCACAGATGCAAATTCAAGCCCCGCCTGGGCAATGCCAAGATTGAGATCCCGAGTGCGTAGGAATCCGGAGAAGGATGGTTGGCGAATATACCCTCCAACTGTCAGGTTAAGCTCGGCGCGTCCATCAACATAGGTTAAATCGCGCTGCAGCAGCGGTATGAATCCCAAATCGGGGAGAAAGGCGTTGAGTTCAAGTTGTGAACTGCCGGGGAGCAGTGCCCATCGCCACTCAATAGGAGTCATAGTAACGGGGATTTTACCTGTAATGTTGAGCGTATTTGTGCCGATCTTTGCATGAATCGGTTGATCTTGACCCACAGATAACATCTGATCCTCGTAGCGCAGGCGTCCTTCGAGGAGATCAAACGTGGCATCATTCAGTGTGAACTGTGGAAGACGCCAGTAACAATCGATGATCGGTTGCTTTTCATTACCACTCACCGTAATACGGTAGTCTAATTTGCCCGTTAGTTGAGGGGATGGCGGCAGAAAATCGCTGACCAACCGATCTGTCACATATCCCTGAACGTCGAGATCCAATGCTTTATTGAGTTTCCACACCTGACCGTCACGCACATGAACATAGAAGCTATCGTTCCTTACATCTGCTAGTTCAAATCCGGCCAAACTCAACATCTGATTTTCAAAGATCATCCGCATCGGTTTCCCGGTCGAGGATCGCGAAGCCGCACTACGATTTCTGATAAGGCTGTCTCCAAACCGTATCCGAACATCTTCGATACGGAGTTCGCCTCTGGCATATCTGACGATAGTGCTTGGGTTCAAGGGAGATACATCGAGCAAACGCAGTTCCTCCGCCCAACGAGCGAGATCCAGGCTCAGATCCGCGCTGAAATTCATCTCTCCTCCTACCTGCTCTGCTAAGGGAGGGGGAAGGAAATTTCTGGCGATGTCATCCAATTGAACACGTTCACCACGGCAAGAACCTCGAAAATGCTGCGGAAGGAGTCCATCCATCCGGAAGTCTCCCTGGGCAGTGTATCTCCCCGCGCCAATGCGAAAGCCGATCTCATCGAATACCAGGGTTCCTTGCCGAGCCGTCATGCTCAAGCGGCCTTCTGTGAGCGGTATATCAAATCCGTATAGTTGCACGATACCATCTTCTATCGAAGCGGAACCGTGCAGGTAAGGTCGGGCTGTTGTGCCCTGAATATGTAGAGCAAGGTTCGCTTTGCCGCTGGCTTCTTGAACGGACCGGCTAAAGGAAGCCAGGAAACCCAGTTCGACATCTTCTCCCCGGATCGTCATATCCATCGGTCGATTGAGAAGTCGTTCTTCACTGGGCATCGGTCTGAGTGCCAGATCGATGGGCATACGTCCAAATAGGACAAATTGATTCCCATAACCGCTGATCTGCGTCTCCTTCAGGATGAGTAAGCGGTTCTTATAGATCGCTTCGCCGGCAAGTGCGTCCAGTTGGGCAGCCCGCATACCGACGCCGCGCACTCCCCACGTTGCTTGAAGCCGGGGATCATTGAGATTTCCATCGACCGATAGATCAAGCGTGATGAGCCCTCGAAGTGGATAGGGCAGGTCAATAAAAGAAGATAACAGCGATAGATCGAGTTGCTGCGCTTTGACACGTAGTTGGGCCGCTTGATCAACCAACTCCAGGTGACCATTCAGCTCGAGTCTACCTTGATCCTGGATCAGGGCGACATCGTCAAAATACAGCTTTTCATCCCTCAAACGGCACTCAATGGGACGTTGGAGTTGGACGGTATGTCCCGGCACTTGTATCTCAAGCTGCGAAATGGTGATGCTTCCTGTGTAGCCTGCGAGTCCCGTCCCCCGCCCTTCTAAGTGTAGTTCGGTTGTCAGTGTCCCCCGGAGAGGAAAAGTTGGCTGTTTGGCCAAGATGCGGGCGGGAACCTCCAGATCCAGACGGTCGACAGTCGCCGTGAGTTCTAACAGAACATCCTGCCAGAAAGTCGTATCCCGGAGCGCGTCCCGGAGATCTCCGGGATAGGAGATCTCCGAATCGATGGTGATGACCGCATCTTCAATGTTCCCGGTGAATTCCGTCAGTGTCCATTGAATTTGATCTCGTGCATCGATCTCTAATCGAAAACCCCCATTCGTCAGATACTGGGGCCAATCAGCCCATTTCAGCCTGAGATCTTTACCGTTGAGATTTCCCACCAGTTGAGGATGTTCAGTGGTTCCGGTGAATTGTAGTGTCCCTGAAATCGAGCCTTCAAATGTTTCTATAGGGGGGAGATCGGGGATACGTCTGTAGATCTCAGACAGAAAACCGATTTGCTCCCAGTCGATAGTGGTCTCTATCTCTCCTTGAGGCGGTGTTGTCCGCGACTGAGACTGCGGAGATGGAACCATCGGCCAATGCCCTGTCACCACAACGGGGTTGTCCTCCACCTTGAAACGGCTATCGATGAAAAGTTCCCCGTCGAGGCTATCCGCCTCACCGCGAATGTCTGTGAAATGAAGGATCAGATTCGAGAAGTCACCGTATGGAATTTCAAGGAAGCTCCTGTTGGGGATGGAAACAGCAGATGGGAAATCCCAGACGACGTTGATTTCCGGGGAGGCCGGAGCACCCTGAATGGTTGCCTGAAGTTGGCCTTCTCCCTGTAAAACAGCTTCCTGATCCGCCAGATCCAGCAGTGTTACAAAGGATATAGAACGCCCCTCAATCCTGAGATCATATTCGGCATCAGAGAATGAACCGTTCACCTCAACTGTGGGATTCGCCTGTCCTACCGGTGCTATCTGCAATGAATCGATCCGCGTTGTGGGGCCTATCAAGCTGATCTCTATCGGTTGTGTGTTCTGGTACTGCTGATGCCCTTCTATGCGGAGTGAATCGACACTCAGGTGGCTTATGACGTTTTCAGGGTCCATCAGATCGCCGGAACTTTCAAACGATCCGGTGGCCGTACCTCGGAAGTGCGTGAGTGTGGGTTGTTTCAAAGCAGCAATGAATGGCTCCAGACGTCCATCCGTGAATTGAATTTTCAGGGTAAAGGGCAGTGGTACATCCCATGTTGAGTCCGAGGAAGAAGACAAATCAGCGGAGGAAGATTTCCCGCTTTTTTCCAGATCCATCTGCAATGCGACAGTGTCTGCGAGTCCACTGCCCTCAAAGCGGATCACCCCGTTTTCCAGTAAATGGCCTTCCACATAGGCGTCGCCCAAAGGTTCTCCGGCAAATGTCAACAGATCGGTCTGTGCTCGAATCACCAACTTCTGTGAACTCTTATCTCCCTGAGCCTCGACACGTGCTTCTACCAGGGCATCCAATGGCCACGTGACCTGGTGAGGCTCACGTAGCGCAACCAACTCACATGCTTCCGTGGTGACCAACACGCTGTAACGGCTATCAAGATCGACGCTCAGCTCAAATCGACCCTCCTGTCCACTGGTGATCAGTCTGGTTGGCGGAATATGAAAGACGCTTTCGGAGACATTTACTTTCAACATCAGATCATCGATGGGTAGCCCCCACGCCATCACTTCCGTCATGTCGAATTGTCCTGACCCTGTGAGTTCTTTCAGAGGTCCTTCCAGGTGCATCGAGCCGGTTCCTCGGCCCGCTATGGGATGGGCTGTGCCTGTCAGCCGGATATAATGTGATAGATCTATCGATTCCAGGCGCAAATCCAGATCCAGGGGAAATTCATCGGTCAGCATGGCCGTTCCGCTGAGTTCTCCCCTACTACCGGCGAACCCCCGGATCTCGATACGATCCAGGTAGAGGGTTTGCCCTACAAAGCGAACATCCCCCTCGATCTGACCGAGAGACACTCCGTGCAGAGATGCCCGGGGAATATCAAATGCTACCGTTGCTGGTGTCTCTGCTGTCACCTGAACGGTCACGGTGGCGTCACCCGCTAACGGAGGGAGACGCAGTGCTTCTGTCCATCGTCCCACATGAAGTTCATCAAACCGATGATTGATAACGTAGGGCTTGAGAAATCCCAGATTGCCGGAGAGAGCAAATGTACCGCCATCCAATGTTCCCGTGCAGTTAATGGCATCGCCCCGTACTCGAAATTGAGCCTGTGAGTCTGCAAATTGGAGGCCGTTGACGGAAGGTTGATACCATGTTGTCTCGCCAGACAAATTGAATGTGCCCGGATCTTTCAAGAAACCGTTATAGTTGAGCGAGATATCGATGGTGCCGCCAAACTGCTCGAACTGGACAGGCCAGCCATACACCATACGCAACCAGGGATCCGCCGATAGGTTCTTGAAATGGAGATTCCCTTCATAGAGCACATCCTGCTCCTGTGGAGT
>JAJRTO010000513.1 GCA_024278235.1 Candidatus Poribacteria bacterium | reverse complement strand
TCCGAAAAGAACCCCTCATCCTGTTCATCAGCCAACGGCTGAGGCTCTGTTTCCTCTTCGATCTCGTCGAACGGATCCGGATCACTGGAAATAGTAGGTATTTCCTCAAGACCAGGATTCTCAGGAACCGGTGCCTGTGTATCTGTTTCTTGCTGTTGATCTTGCTCATCCAATGCCTGAACATTGCTTTCCACCCGCTCTTCCTTAACCCGTTCCGTAAGCAGACGTAGTTCTTGGAAGAAATCCCGTGCCCTTGGAGCACGCTGGGATGTTTCCTCGGCGGATGTTTCCTCGGCGGATGTTCCTTCTATGTTACGTTGGGGAGCATCCCGTCCCTGCAGATCTTCAGTCTTTGGGTCCCGGATTTTCTCTTCCTGCTGTTTCCGTTCTATGCGTTGAATCCGTTCAAGCAACGACATCGAGTATTTCTCCTCATACGGATACTGGTGCTTATATGGCTCGCAGGCGTGCCAGCCAGCCTTTCTCATGACTCGGTTCCTCTATCAGAGGATAGCCGATGAGAGAACGCACCGTTTGCATCAACGATTGAGTGATTCGGGCCTGCGGGTACGCCTGCAGCAACGTTACTCCTGAGTTGATCGCATCCATCACTGTATGTGGATCGGAGGGAAGAACCCCACGGATTGGCTCCTGAAGACACATCTGCACATCTTCTACCTGAATATCGTCGATGAACTCCAAACTGTTGACCAGTAAGTAGATCTTGGAGGCCGGATAATGCAACTCCTGCATGACATCCAACCCTTGCTTCGTGCTCTTGATGGAGGGAATACTCAGAGATGTCAGATAAACGATCCGATCCGCAACATCCAGAACAGTCAGGCTAGGTTCCGTTAAGCTATTGGGGGTATCCACAACGACATAATCATAGTTCTTTTGAAGGGACTCCAGACAAACCTGCACAATTTGTTGTGTGAAAAGCTCCGCATATCACATATCTCCAGGTGCTGGCAGAACATCCACACCAGAACTATGACTGACAAGTACATTCTGGATTTCGGCCTCTGTGAGTTCATCCGATTCTACGAGTTGCAGCGTTGTATTGCCTGCTGTGATGTTCATGAGAACAGCCACGTCGCCCGATTGGAAGTTGAGATCCATAAGGGCTACTTTCTTATTCGTCAGTTCCTTTAACATGACGGCGATATTAACGGAGAGCAGAGACTTACCAACGCCGCCTTTCGTACTGAACACAGAGATCACCATCTGCTGAGATGCCATTTCCTGAACGGATGTCGGTTCCTCGGTCTGGATGGCTTTTTCCGGGGTTCGAGGATCCAACATCTGTGTGAGGTTGGTAACGGCTTCCTGTACCTCGTCACGCTGGATCGGCTTGAGCAGGATCTCGCGTACGCCCGCCTGCATGGCCCTGCGCAGAAAATCAAATCGTCCCTGTGTTGCAATCAGGGCAACAAGTGTGGCGCATCGCCTCGTCGAAAGGTGATGCGCTATCAGCAGACCATCTGTGACTGCAAGGTCATCGGCAACAAATAGAAAATCAGGTTGTTGCTCATACACAAGAGCCAAACACTGTTCACCGTCTCTAGCCTCACCAACGATTTGCAGTCCAAGCTCTAGTAGATAGTCTCGTAGATTCATTCGGTTCGTCTGATCCGTATCCGCGATGACAACCGTAATTGGTTCAGCGTTTTGTGTGGAGGCTTGTGCTACCATTCGAAAGGTTCCTTCTCGGTTGCCTGTTGTGAGGGCGATGGCACAAAAGATTGTAAGCTCATCGTTGCCGGAGGTGTTTGTGGTTCAACGAAAGCGCTTGTCTTCTCAGGAAAAGGGCTCTCTGGGATCGTCATAGAAGGATTCTCCATGCCTGTATTTACCAGAACCGGTGTCAGAATGAAAACCAACTCTGTTTCCCGTGACGCTTTGATTGTCGTCGTAAATAGAGCACCGAGGATGGGGATGTGCCCTAACAGAGGGATCTTGCTTTTGGTTACTGACTCTTGTTGTTGCATAACGCCACCAATGGCGAACGTCTCTCCACTCTGCACCCGAACGGTGGCATCCAGTTTACGAACGTTGAATGTCGGAACGAGGCCCATCGGTGTCATAACCGATTCTGATTCGTTGATACTACTTACCTCTGGCGTGAGAGCCACCGTGATATATTCTTGTTCATCCACAGTAGGCGTGATCTGCAAACGGACCCCAAATGCGCGTACATCTTGGCCGAAGATGGTACCAAAGCCCTGGCCATTCGTGATACTGCTGACCAAAGGGAGTTCCCCTCCGGAATGAAGTTCAGCCATCTTACCACTGATAGTTGTCAGGTTCGCATCCACCAGGACCTTAGCGTTACCCTCTTGTATCAGCGCGTTGATCGTACTGGTAATGGGATCGAGACGGACAGCGCGCCCTAGTTTATAGAGTTCGCTCAACTTGCCACGGGGGATAAACTCCTCTTGAAATCGCACACTGTTTGTCCAGTCAATACCTAGCCGAGAGGTCGCATTCTTGTTGACTTCGATCACGCGCACCTTGATATTGACCTGATCCTGACGGTTCACTCTGATATTATTGACAACAGACGAAGCAAATCGTTTGGCGATCTGCTCGGCCATGCTTGATTCGAGTTGACTCTCCGCTGTTCCTCCGAGCAATATGATATCATCTGACCAACGTACGGTGATATTTGGTAGACCGATAAATGCCTGGATCTCCTCAGCAGATGGATGGGCTGCTTTGATCTCTACTAGATTGGTGACTCGCGGCACATAGAGGGCCGCAATCTGCTCCACCCTCGATTTTTCTTCTGCAGTGCGAACGACACCGCGTAAGATAGCACCATCATTCGCCACCTGTACTTTGACATTGGGGAGGGCAAGTTCGGACTCTATCTCTGCGGCAAGGGTATCGGGGAGGCGTACTTCGATGTTATTGAGGACGTTGCTCCCAAAGAAACGGGCAATGTTCTCAGCGCGCTGCAAATCTGCATGATTTGCGACACTGCCTGAGAGAATGATACGGTCGCTCTGCACATTGACATCCACAGCCTGGAGTCCCTCGGCGTCGAGTAGCGTTTTGAGCCGTTGTGTGATCCCTTCATTTGATTCACTGCGGACGGCCAGCGTACTATAGACAGCTCCTCGATCTGCAATCATGGCACGCGCAATCTGTTCAGCCTGCTGCGCCTGCTCTGTTGTTTCAACGCTACCCTCCAGAAATACGGCCCCGTTACGCACACGTACATCAATCCGTTCTCCCAGTTCCGACTCAATTTCCTGCTCTATCCAGCTCCAGTCCTCGTACACCTGCACCCCATAATGTGTGACAAGACGGTTGTATTGGTCCCGTATTTCCAGGCTTGTCAGACCACGCTGCTGTCCGTTGACAATGAGACTATTCGCGGTATTCGGAACGGCATCAGCGATGCTTGGATCTCCGATCGTTACTGTATCTCCTGGCGCGAGGGTCATATCCAACGTGAGCGACTGACCAACAGGAAGTATGATCGTATTACCATCGATTCTGCCCCGGGGGAATTCGGTGAGTCGATCTGATAGGTCAGCGCGAGTCTGGCGTTTCTGAGTATCGACCTCAAGTAGGATCCTGTTGGGTTGGGGTGGTGGCAAGAGATGGTACTCAGTGGGATATTCCTGCACGACAATGATTACTACCTGCTCTGGATCGATACTTTCCTGCCGGATCTGGATCTGCTTGATAGCATCCTGCTGCACATCGAGTGTCTGTTCTCTGATCCATCCTCCTCCTTCTGTACTTCTAAATGCCAGAAGTGTGTTGGCAAATGCCATTTGAATTCCCTGGCTAGTGCGAGTGATTTCCGGCTCGACTGGCTGATCAAGTTCTACTGTAATGTGTAGTTTGTCAGGATCTATCAGCTTGTAAACCAGGTTTTTCACGTGTGCTAGACCACGCGTCTGTACCGTGCTCGAACTTTCAGTATACGGTTCAGACGAGGAAACCCGGGTGCTGTCATCTGCCGATAAGCGAACGGTCGGTTGAACCGTCGGATACCTGCTCGTTTGTCCACGGGTCGATTCATCCACCGATCGGTTGGGACCGGATTGCTGACTTCTATCACCAGTTAGCAGTACCTTTCGAGCAGTTGGCGATCTTGATGATTGTGTCGTTCTCTCTGTTGTTGGAAGACTGCTGGCTTTGCCAGATGCCGGCTCAATCTCAAGCGTGATCCGTCTTGTTGGAGAGGCGGAAAGTTCACGATAGCTGCGAGGTTCTGATAGTTCTATGTACACATATACACGGCGTGTTTGAGGGGATTCTATTGCCTCAATCCTCAACAATCCATTCCGTTTGACAGTAACGCTCGTACCCAGGCCGCTGCCCAGCGATTTATCAAGAGATGCATTCTGAATTTCAACGAGCAATTGGGGGCTCTGGGTATTATTCAGATCTGTATCATCAATTGTGTAGTGAACCTCAACGTTGGACAGAATGGTCACCCTCTCCATATTTTCGGGCTGGGCATCGGAAAGGATATCGAGTACTGTCGCTGTTGGTGGTCCCCCAGCGTGCACACTCATGCTTATGAATAGAAAGAGCATGATGCTCATGAATTCCAGGGTGTAGATGGCGTATCTGATCCGCGATTCCGAACCTCTCCATCTATCATCTGACATCAAAGAAGAACGCATGATTGCTTGCTCCTTTGCATCCCTGTTTGGTCTGAAATCTCAGGGACGGGTGCTCTGAATAGCAACTTCCTGTGCTTCAACTCCACGGATGATCGTGATCTTTGGTGGACCTGCCCTCCCGGTAACAGAGGATTCCTTGGCATTGATATTAATGCCTCTCGATTGCAGGAACTCATTCAGTGTCCGGGAACTTTTCTGTGAAATATCATGTTCGATCGACGTCGACCGGAGGAGTATGGTGAAATTACCGCCGGCGCTCTTCGTCAGTTCAATGTCCTGGACTTGCTCCCGCGTGAGTGCGAGTACAACGGCTCTGGGAACCGGCGTCGTCGGTTGTCGTTTTCGTGACGTAACGTTATTTAGGAAGTTGTCTTGACGGGTAACACGTTCTATTGAAGCATCTGAGTCGCGTGGTGAGCCTCGTTCAATGTTCACGACGAGTAGGTCTTGAGCAACCGTAATAATGAAACTATCACCCAGAGTTTTGCTTCGGATTTCCGCTATGAGATCCACCCGATCTCCAACGGATATCGACTGTGGGATGCGCGTTTTGTTTCCCCCTAAAGCGAGACTATAGGCAAATGTACCTGGGGGCAGTAGAGCTGTAATATCACCATTTCGGCTCTTAAACATCTCTGGACGCAGGATTTCACCTACCTGGATATCCACAACCGGACGACGTCCCAGCAGTTGACTTTTAGAAGTGTAATAGGAGCCTCGCCTGTATGCGTTGAATGGAATCGGCTTCCCCTCAACAGAGGAATTATCAATCGGTGTCCAGGCAGGCAACGTCTTGGTCGCATACAACACCGTTACCTTTTCAGGATTTTTGTCTCTGGATGCCCATCCCCAGATGATCATAAGGACAATTACAGCGGCCAAACCTATCATCAGAGAAAACACAGTCCGGCGATCTAGTCGGTTCATAAGCACACCTTAGGATCCTAGCAGAAGATAAGGAGATCAACGCAGTCGTACGTGTGATACTGAGGTGAACATGGGTAGTGTAGTATCGGTGTTTCGATTTCTGAACTTTAGCCCAAAGACTGTTGCCGGAATTTAACGTGGGACTATGAAGCATATTGCCTATCAAACACCAGCCTCATTCTACCTTTGCCGATGGCGGCACGTTGAACTAACGTTTCTCTTTGAAAACATCTCTGAATCTTCTGCTGGAGGTGCCCCCTCTCGTATTACCCTGTAAGCCCTGGGTTCCATTGGTTCCGGCGTGAATCCAGCATGTTGCACCATTGTATCCAATGCCCCATCCAACCGCAAGAGCTGTGCCATCCTATCCTCAGGTTCATACTTGACATCCGATGTCAGATGTTTTATCCTTGCTATGCATATACCCATATCACCTCCGACCTCAAATGAGACGAGACGATGCGAGTCCTAACACACACTCGATGTGCTATCATTGTTATTTGCCTGTTGTTTGTGACAGATGGATGTAGCACCGGTGAGATCGCCAATCTCGAACAGATTCGAGTAGAAGATACCGTTCATCGGTATGATGTCGTAACCATAGTAATCAGTCTGCGGGATGGCGCAGGAGATGCCCTTGTATGGGTCAATACATCGATCGGTCCCCAGGGAGGCGGTGTGCTGTCAGAGAGTGACCTGGATACAGAAGTTCGACTCTATTCGACTCGGGACGGGCGCGAAAACAAGGAAGTTTATCATGGAAGGCTTCGTGATCTTCGCTGGAATCAGATCATCATCGATTCACCACGGATACTCTTCGGGGATATTCCAATCAAGTTGATCGCGAGCGATCCTGAGCGTGATTCTCCTCTGGGGATCATAGAACTCACCCTGAAGACACCCAAGCAAGGGGACTTCTTTACAAGAGAAGAGCAAGTCCAGATTTATGGGTGGTAGACGCGTATGTTTTTGTACATGGGAACTGCACAATAGTGCAATGTTGAGAGGATGCTCATCGTTGATGAACAGGGGGTTCATCCCTTATCATCACTGGGGTTTAGGGGATAGGAACTACGGTCAGCAGGCGATTGGCACATACTTTGCTCTAAGATAGACTGAAAACTCTCGCGTTTTATAGCTCATTGCGGAACAGGACGCAACAGGGGGGTAGGATCTCAAGTAATATGTGGGTTCTGCGGATGCGTCCTGTTCCGCTCTTTTTGTTCTGAAACAGCCGATCTCCTTTTCCCTGTCTTTGAGTTATGTTCCCATCTCAAACTGAAGCTGGTATGATACCTCATTCTCCTGGCTGAGGGTGTGTCAACCTTCCCACGCAACTTCCCGGTAAATCATTGTTTTGTTCATTGTCTTATGATAAACTGACCAAGTGAATTCCGGAAAGACTCATCAGAAAGATGTGGAGACACGGGAACAGCAGAAACAACACGAGTTTTTCAGTGATTCCCGTAGAGCGTGCAGCTTGCTCGTTCCGGTGCGAAACTATCCTGTCCAACAAGATGGCAGCATGCTCTACTTTACCCGTAAGTGAAAAACTCGTATAAACAAGATTCCTGCCCATGAAATGGAAATAGCCCATGAAACATCCCAACATCTTGTATATTCACTCTCATGATACCGGACGTTATGTTCAGCCTTATGGGTATGCAGTACCAACCCCCAATATCCAACGACTTGCCGAGCAAGGAGTTCTGTTCCGGAGAGCGTTTTGTGCCGGACCGACATGTTCCCCAAGTCGCGCCGCGCTGCTGACCGGGCAATCACCTCACAGCAATGGAATGATCGGGCTCGCACACCGGGGTTTTTCACTCAACGATTACAGCCAGCATCTGGTGCACACTCTTCGTAAAGCCGGTTACTATTCTGCACTGAGTGGCGTGCAGCATGTCGCTAGAGACCCATCGAGCATCGGGTATGATCAGCTCCTGAGTACGAAACGAGGAGATGCAGGTGCGATCGAGGCCGCAGTGGAATTCTTGGGACATGCACCGCAACAGCCCTTTTTCTTATCGGTTGGATTCAATGTGACTCACCGTGCATTTCCGGAGCCGGGGCCAACCGAGGATCCTGGATACTGCCTGCCGCCAGCTCCATTACCGGACACCCCGGAAACTCGATACGATATGGCAGCTTTTAAGACGAGCGCGCGACTCCTGGATGAATACATGGGAACAGTATTTGAGGCACTCGACACAAATGCCCTGGCAGACAACACGCTGGTGATCTGCACGACGGATCACGGACTGGCATTTCCGGGCATGAAATGCAACCTGACCGATCATGGCATCGGCATTATGCTGATGATGCGCGGGCCAGGAGGATTCACAGATGGACGCGTCTGTGACGCGCTCGTTTCTCACATCGATCTCTTTCCGACAATCTGCGAACTTCTGGAGATGGATCCTCCCGAATGGCTCCAGGGACGCTCCCTGATGCCACTGATTCGTGGAGAGGCTGATGAGATCAACGAAGAGATCTTCTCCGAGGTGACCTATCACGCCGCCTATGAACCACAGCGCGCTGTGCGTACACAACGATGGAAGTACATCCGCAGGTTTGGGGATCGTATGACGCCTGTTTTACCCAATTGTGATGACAGTCCCAGCAAAGATGTGTGGTTACGACATGGCTGGCGGGATCGTGCCGTGGCAATGGAACAACTTTACGACCTGATCTACGATCCAAATGAGACAAATAACCTGGCGGGCAATCCTTCGCTGACCGACGTGCTAAGCGAAATGCGCGGTCGTCTCGATGAATGGATGCATGCGACAGCGGATCCTCTGTTGAATGGTCCCGTTCCTGCTCCAGCCGGTGCCAGGGTCAACGATCCGGCCGGACTTTCTCCCAGTGAGCCCACACGAGATGCGTGAAACTCCTGCCAGACAACAATGAGGAGAACAGATTATGGATCAACCCAACATCCTGTTTCTTTTCAGCGATGAACACTGCTACCGTTGCATGGGACATGTCACATCTGAAGAGGGCGGTGAACCTGTTTACACACCAACTTTCGATCTTCTGGCAGCCCAGGGCACTGAGCAATACCTCTATCTGAAACCGAAACGGGTATGACACCATCGGAGGAAGAAATATGGCAAAGACACGTTCTGATCGTCCCAATATCGTCTTCTTTTTCACGGATCAGCAGCGGTGGGATACCATGGCGGTTCACGGTAATCCACTCGACCTGACGCCAAATCTCGACCGCATGGCCCAGGGTGGTACGCACGCTCAGTATGCATTTACATGCCAACCCGTGTGTGGTCCGGCGCGTTCTGTGCTGCAGACAGGACTGTATGCCACGAGCACCGGCTGCTTTACTAACGGGCGTCCGCTGCCCACCGATGCACAGACGATTGCGCCCATTTTTGCCGAGGCCGGCTACTCGACAGGATATATCGGCAAGTGGCATCTTTATGAGCGCAGTTCGATAGGCCCCGTCCCTGAATCCCACCGTGCAGGCTATCAGCACTGGCTCGCCTCCAACGTGCTTGAGTTCACCTCAGAACCGTACAGCACGGTGATGTACAACAACGACGACCAACCTGTCAGACTTCCCGGATACCGAATAGATGCCTTGACAGATGCGGCAATCCGCTATATCGATGCACAACAGGATGACCCGTTCTTCCTTTTCCTCTCATTCCTCGAACCGCACCATCAGAATCACCTCGATGATTATCCACCGCCTGACGGCTATCGAGAGCGATACACAGGAAGATGGGTTCCACCGGATCTTGCGGCATTGGGAGGCTCAACACACCAGCATCTGGGGGGTTATTATGGCATGGTAAAACGCCTCGATGAAGCTCTTGGCCGATTGTTGGACGCCCTCAAGAGTCTTGATCTGTTGGAGAACACGATTGTACTTCTCACCACGGATCATGGTTGTCATTTCAAGACCCGGAACAGTGAATACAAGCGATCCTGTCATGAAAGTTCGATCCGTATTCCATTGGCGTTCCAGGGACCAGGTTTTGATGGCGGTGGCCAGCTTCAGCAACTTGTCAGTCTGATCGATGTTCCTCCGACGCTTCTGGATGCAGCGGGACTCGATGTTCCGGAGGGAATGCAGGGGCGTTCGATCTTGCCGTTGCTGAGCGGGGGTACGGAAGGATGGCCAGAGGAGGTTTTCGTACAGATCAGCGAAGCCCAAGTAGGGCGCGCGGTGCGCACCCATCGCTGGAAATATGGGGTGGATGCACCTGACAAGAATGGCGGCAGGGATCCCGGATCCGATCACTATGTCGAGCAGTATCTCTATGACCTACAGGCAGATCCCTATGAACTGAACAACCTTATTGGCCACGAATCCCATCAAGAGGTATGTGAGGTGATGAAGGAACGGCTCATTCGCAGGATGGTAGAAGCCGGCGAAGAAGCGCCGACGATTGAACCCGCGCCGACACGCCGTAGTGGTCAACGCCGTGTGACTTCAGAAGAAGCCCACAGTTGAGCCTTAGAGATCACAATCTTGTACCGCTTCTGCCACCAAAGTATCCGTATCCACACCCTCCGCCTCTCCTTCAAAGTTGAGCAGAATACGGTGCCGGAGGGCCGGGAGAACCACTGTGCGGATGTCCTCGAAGGCGACATTGTAACGTCCATCCATCAATGCGACCACACGAGAAGCCAAGCTGATCGCCTGGAGACCACGTACGCTCGGCCCTAATTTGACATATTGCCGGACAGCTTCCGGGGCATCGGGGTTCTCAGGGTGCACTGCGTACAGCAGTTGGATCATCCGCTCTTCCACATGAGAGGCCACCGGGACTTGTCGCACGAGAGCCTGCATTTCCAGTATTTGCTCGCTGTCTATGACGGTTTCTACGGGGGGCAATTGCCCACTTGTCGTGCGATGAAGTATTTCGGCCAACTCGGACAGTTCCGGGAAGGTCACATCGAGTTTGAAGAAGAAGCGATCTAACTGTGCTTCAGGGAGACGATACGTACCTTCCATCTCAATAGGATTCTGAGTCGCAAGCACAAAAAAGGGCTCCTGCAATGGATGGGTCTGGCCGGCGACACTGACAGTGTGCTCCTGCATCGCTTCCAGCATGGCAGATTGCGTACGGGGGGTGGCACGGTTGATTTCGTCTCCCAAGATCAATTGTGAGAATATGGGGCCCCGCTGGAACTCAAACCGTTTTTGACCGGTGTCCGTTTCGATCAACACGTTCGTGCCGATAATATCAGCAGGCATCAGATCGGGAGTGAATTGAATCCGTTTGAAATCGAGGTCCAACACCTGACTAAGGGTGCGTACCAACTGAGTTTTTCCGAGTCCAGGGACTCCTTCGAGCAACACATGCCCGTTTGCTAAGAGAGCGATCAGTACATCCCGGATGACATCCTGTTGTCCCACCACTTGGCGGCCAACTTGTTCCGTCACCCGGAGGAAGCTTTCACGGAATTTAGCAGGATCCATCAGCGATTTTCCTACTCCTGGTGGTTAAAATTGTCCAAAGTGCCTCAATCAACTGTTTGCTGGATCGTGAATCCTTACCACAGTGGTCTCCTCTGAATGCGCTTTATCCTTTCCCTCGCTGACAGGCATCACCCGTGCGATACGCTTCAGATCTTGCACCAGCTTGCTTTCAGGATTGAGCGTCATGAGCGAGGCGATCTGAAAATGATTGATATAGAGCGAACCGTCCGAACCTGGGAAAGTACGTGGCATATTTCGGAGGGCCACTAAGTTGGTTCCTTCTGGACGAGTGCTGCGTTTCGGTTCCTCAGCAGACAGAGGCAAGATGACATCTTCAAGGCATAAGAAGCGATCCCCGGGTGGGAACTCCTTTTCTTGAGGAACCCATACTTTCGCATAGCAGTTAGGGATATTATAGAAAACGTCCGAGCGGCTGAAGCTGATCCTCACCCATACGTACTCACCATCACTTTTCCAACCTGTCTGCATTATTCGGTCTCCTCTGGCCAATCGAGATAGATCTCACCTTAATCCATTTCGGCATGAAGTGTTTCCGCGAGATGCAGTAACCAGCCCTGTGTGAGCGCAGGCTGATATTTTCCATCTCGGACATAACCCGTTGTTGCCCAGAGACCAAGCGTGCGATCCGAAATCCATTCAATGGATCGTAACGGTGCATTCGCCCGAGCAAGGGGGAGCCTGCGGTTCGTGGGGATATGCCAGGCCCATATCTTCCAGCGTAGTCCATCAGAAGGCTCGTTTTCAATGTAAGCAAGCCAGTCGCCGTCAGGGGACCATGCCCCCCCCATGGCGTTCAGAACGGTGGGAGACGCATAAGTGGATAGATCTTTCACATTAAGTCGGCGATCATCTGAGGCATCTGTTTCCTGATCCGAGTTCTGAGTCAACACAAATGCCAGATAGCGCATATTGGATGACCATGCAAGCGAGCGTATCGAGCCAGATTGTGTGAGCACCTGCTGCACAAGTTTGCCCTGAGTGTCCACCAGGAGAACCCGCGACTTACCATCTTCATAATGCTGGCCATCCACACCGAATGCGATCAACTGACCGTCGGGCGACCAGATAGGGGGCTCCAGAAATGTGAACTGTCGTACGACCCCTTCAATGGGAACTTCGTACACCTTTTTCAATCCGGTACCATTGATCGTGGTAACCCACAGCTCATCATCCCCATCCTCCCAGAGCCGAAAAACGATACGGTGAGCACGGGGAGAAAAGGAGGGCGCATCACCACGCGCAAGCCGGTTGAGTTCATATCCATTTACCTGAGCAACCCACACATACGCCGTGTCAGCTTCCGTCGTCTCGAATGCAAGCCATTTGCTATCGAGTGACCAAGACAGATTAGAATTGTAAAACAACCCCACACAGATCTTCCGGAACTGTTGTCGAGCATAATCCATGGTCCAGAGTTCATTGGCACTCCAGAACTGCCCACTCAGATTAAGACGCTTCAGAAAGGCAACTCGGGTCCCATCAGGAGACCACACAGGCGACTCCGCGCCCTCCGGGAGGTCCAATGTTGCCACTGTCCCAACGAGCGTTTGATTGTAAGTCATCGATTCTTCCCCCACAAATCGGGCGAAATCATCCGAGTGCATCCAACCGCTCGTTCCATTCGGCAATCTCACGGCATACCAGCTTCCACGGATCTCAAGGATAGGGAGCCGGACACCATCGTTCAGATGAAACTGAACGGGTGCATCCAGGGAAGGCTCTGCATAAATAGGAGCCAGGTTGTGAGTCACCAGGCCATCGGTAGTGGGGACAGCGGGAGATGTTTCCTCTCCTCGAACACGGGATCCCAGGGCGTAGACATAGCCATCTCTGGAGCCAAAAAACAGCCGCTCGCGTACGATAGCCGCAGGGGATTCAATAGGCCCCCGAGCCGTGAACTCCCAGCGTTTGTCCCAGGATAGCTTCTCCAGCGCGTAAAGTTTACCGTCACTGGCGCCAACGTAGACGATGCCATTTGCTTCCACAGGCAAACTGGTGGAATAGGGGAGCTTCTCCTTCCACGTATCCGGCATATGAGCAGGTGGATAAGGCTGTAGATTGCCCTGCAGACAGACATAATCAACATTCCCAATACGGGTGCGCGTATTTCGTTCTCCCCGGATCTCTCCTGTCAGCGCGTCCAGCAGATAGATTTTGGCTTCGTAAGCACCGACATAAATCGTTCCTCGGTAGGCTCTGGGGGCCGATACCGTCCAGGTTGGCAGCTCGAACTGCCACAGTTCCTCGCCACTCCGAGCATCCAGGGCGTAAAGCCGACAGATTCCGCGTCCACTTGCAGTGAAGTAGATCTTGCCATCCCAGAAGGCGGCGGAATAACGGATCGGCAGTCCCGTATCATAACGCCAGCGTTCTCCCCACCGTTCTGCGTCCAGAGCGTAGAAGATGCCATCGTGGGAACCGATGAACACGGTGTTCTGAGCGATGATGGGGCTGGCAGTGATCGGCCCACCCGTTTTGTATTTCCACAGCAATGCCGGCGGTGGAATCAGTGCGCCTCCCGGACTGCGACCTGTACCGGAAAGATCATACATGAACATGGGCCAATCATTGGCATCCGTAGAAGATGTCCGGGATATGTTCTGGACGGCCGTTGGAGCCTCGGATGAAATTTGCGATGGAGGTTGGGAATCTCTCTGACAGGCAGCAACATTGAATATCGTCAGGAGAACTGCTAATAGAAAACGACGAACTGAAAGCCTCAACCTTTCATCCCTTTACCGTTCTTGATCGCTGTTCATATAGTAACCGTTCAAAAGATTTGATATGTGAAAAACTCGTGTCCCCATACATGGCGATCCATCTCATTGGTCAGTGGGCAAATCACTATTGATAAGAGTAAACTTCGTCGCAGACGACGGATGATCGCCATCCTTGCCAATCCAAATCTCATTGGGTTTGACGTCCACTTCATTGTACGTGAAATTCTTAAAAACGAGAGAGAGGGAATTCGTTTTGAATTGGACGCTGCTGTTCCCCCAATAAAAATCTGCGTTGAAGTCGAGCTGACTCTCATCGGGTGAAAGCTGATAACTATTCTTTTCCCACGGTTGTTGTTTCTGCATTTGGACATCGGAGAACGTGCCGTTTGTGGCAATGATGGTTCCAGTCCCTCTGTCGTTTGTATTCGTGCGCGTTGGGAGCCAAGTGACCGTCCAGTTTCCCCCTGACTGTCGGTAGATAGTATAGCGGGCCACCTTGGAATAAGACCCGTTGGGATCGATATTCTCCATACCGTCACCAACGTGTGTTGTAAACCGAAGTTCCCCATCCGTGGACAGCACGTTGCCGGACAGATCAGCGACATTCTGACTGTCCAGGACGATGTGATAGGTCTGCATACGCCCTAATTGGCCGAAGGAAACCTGAACAACTTTACCATCCGATGACCACTCGAACGTCCATTCTTCCTGGCGAGACTGAGGCTTCGGATCGATTTGCAGGCTGTCGGTGAACGTTAGTGGGTTGATTATCTCATCAAAGCGGAAAGTGATAGGTTCCGCTCGAACTACATTTTCATCCTCATTTGCTGGCACCGTTTCCAGGAGTTGCGGTGCATCTGTGTCCTTCCCTCCGGCTGTAAAGCTGTAGGAATAAGGTGTCACTGAGTTCCCCTCAACATCTACTGCCCCTTCGACCGTCACTGTGTAGGTGACACCGGAGTTCAACTCCGTTTGTGGCGTGAAGAGCAGCATATTCATACTTTCATCATAGATAGCTGAGCCAACCACGGATGGTGCGACACGAATGCTCGCTTCCGCAGATGGTCGAGTCACTTCTTTCTGAAACTTCAACAAGAGCGCGCTGTTCACGGGCACATCCTCTGCTCCATCTGTTGGAAATACGGCCTCGACGCTAAAGGTTGCCCCGCCATCCTCACCGGTAGGAGTCCCCGTATCCTCTCCACATCCTATCGCCCAAACAAGCACCAAACCAGCCACCATATACAGAAGATGTTTCAGCATTGTTGTGTCCTCCCTGAAAGTTTTGTATCCCTTTCTGTCACTGCTTACTGACTCCTCTGAATGAGACTTCACGGATCATTATATCCAATGGGTATGCAGGAGTCAAAGCCTTGTATTCAAATACAAGGTTCATATCGCCCCGATGAACATAGCTTTTTATCTTTTCAAGTGGAGACGTCTGGAGATCTGTGAGAGGTACAGTAGCAATAATGGCACTAAATCAGTTTTCTTCGCATTGGGAGATACTCACGATAGTGGATGCAAACGGCCCCTGCCTCGCGAATATGGCAATCGTCTTCAGCCACTCCTCAGGGATCCCAATATCATGCCGTTCACCGCGTACTTGCCAGGCAATCATACCATCTTCTTCGATGAGACGCGCCATCGCATCCCTCAACTGAATCTCGCCATGAGACCGGAGTCCATGGGAGATCTGATATTCAAGGATCTCAAAAATACCGGGCGTTAGCACATCGAGTCCAAAGTTGCAGAGATACATCCCTTCAGGTATACCCGGCACACGCAGATGTTTCCTGGCAAATTCAGGATCAGGCTTTTCCCTGAGCAGATCCAGACGCCACATCCCATCACCGATAGCCTCACCGTGCACTGCGCCAAAACCAGAAAGCTCCGATTCGGGTGCCCGTGTCACACCTGTCACAGAGCATTTACGCGAGGCAAACACATCCAGCAGTTGGCGTGCACAACAGCGTTCCTCGTGGGAGGTATAGATATGATCCCCAAGCATCAGAAGGAATGAATCCTCCCCGACGAACTCCCGGGCGCAGTAGACGGCATGTCCAAAGCCTTCTTGAGCCGATTGGATCACGTAATGGATCCGTTCTCCCAACAAACGGATCTCCTCGAATTGCTCAGCGATCTTCTCGTTGCTTGCCAGAGCCAACGGAGGTGGTTCTTCAAAGTAAGCACGAACAGAGGCAATCTGTTCCGGTTGAGTCACCAAACAGATCTGCTCGATCCCTGCTGCTATAGCCTCTCGGAGAATAAGATGGATCATCGGTCGGACGTTTCCATCTCGATCCAGCATTGGGAAAAGTGGTTTCCAGACAGCCTTTGTCGCCGGATAGAGGCGAGTGCCATAGCCAGCGATGGGGATAACACATTTACGAACCATCCATCTTCCCTTACGTGTTGTCTTGATCATCCCCTTTGAGCATCGCGATGCCAATCACGAGGGAGAGCGTGAATGTCACAAGTATGGCATAGAACCAGGGCATGCAGGTACTCCGTTTTGAATTACTCCAGCTTGCTCATAATCCGCTGGATCAATTCCTCGTTTGTTGGGAAGCGGGTGAGGTCCATCAGGTAGATCTGGAAGAAGTTGCTCCGGTCTGAAGCAAAGGCAAGGTATCTGCCATCCGGTGAGAAACTCGGCTGGACACTCGCACCAATGTCTTTGGTCAGCCGCTTGATACGACCTGTTTCGAGAAACAATTGGTAGATCTCTATGTCACCATCGGCCTCAGACACATAGGCAATCGAACGACCATCCGGCGAAAAGACTGGATTATAGTCCCCGAAGTCATTATGGGTTAGCCTGTTGAGTGCCCCACCTCCCACGGAAACCGTATAGAGTTCATAGTTTCCGCTTCGTGAAGAAACAAAGGCCACTTGAGTCCCATCCGGCGAGAAGGCGGGAGTGCCATCATCCCGAGGATGATGTGTGAGCCGCGTGATCTCACCGGAAGCTCGCTCTGCTACATAGATCTCCAGATTGCCATCCCTTACCGATTGGAAAGCGACTCGCATCCCATCCGGAGACACATCAGGCTTTCCCCCTTTACTTTCTCCTGGAAATGCGGGTTGAACTTCGCGTCCGTAGATGTGCACCGCCTCCAGGTCGTCATCAGTCATTGTCGAACCGCTCGCCTGCAAGACGAGTCCCGCCTCTCGATTTTCATTACTCACGGTTTCGCACAAGATCCACTCATTATCCGGGGCAAATGCAGGAGATCCTTCGTTCTTGTCATCCGTATACGTGACGCGGCTCCGGACACGTCCATCGAGGTCGAGCAAGTAAAGCTCCGCATTTTGAACCCGAAACGAGGTGATCGCGATCTGCGAGCCATCCGGCGCAAACGTTGGCTCGTAATCATCCACATCGTTGTGTGTCAATTGGCGAACAAAATGGGCATCCCCCGTAGCTTCTGCGATAGCGGGTATCCATGCTTCTGTATTCGCGCCTTGCAGAACGGCCAGGAACTGCTCTAACGCACGCCTGTCCATTCCGAGTGACTGGTACGCCTGACCCAGAGCGACCTGATTACGTGCAGAGGGATTGAGCTTGAATGCCTGGCGCAACGCGAGAAGTGCCGCATCATGCCGGTCAACCTTTTGGTAGCAGAAACCGAGAAGGTAGTAGGCTTCGCTGTTCTGTTCATCCAGTTCCACAGTACGTTCAAGACTCCGGATAGCCTCTTCGTAATTGCCGAGTTCGATCATCCGCTGTGCATGCTCGAGGCTATCTGGTTGTTTTTCGCATCCCACCAGGAGGATGAGAGCAAGTAAGACGGCGATGTATCCTGAAAATTGCGACAAATGGTACCTCCCGTTGTCCACCTGAGTATGATGCTAACACATCATGTATCGGATGTCAATGGAGAGGAGATCGGGGGCATGATGGGACTGGAACTCGCTTTCCTTTGACATCCAATATCCTCTGCCAGTATGATCCAGTTCACTCTGCTGCAACATCTTGAGGAAATGCTACGGGAGTAGTGGTCAATGCTCGTTGTTCACGGATCTCAAGGAAAGTGCGATATATGCCGCCCATACGAAATCTGACTCAGATGATCAAGGAGCTGCACATTGGCGACCACTTGATCAAGCTCGCCATCCCTGCCGATGTTGAGGCTGTACTGGCGATAGGCGATGATCCCTACTGGGCGGAACTATGGAGTTCCTCGCTGGCTTTGTCTGAATATCTGGCCCGTGAATTTGACTGCCGAGGACGCCATCTGCTTGAGATCGGCTGTGGGATGGGATTGGTTGGCCTGATCGCCGCCAAACAAGGAGCAGATGTTCTTCTGACAGATTACAACCAGGATGCCCTCGAATTCGCACGCTTCAACCTGCACCAGAATGGATGTTCGCACGCGCAGGTGCGATACCTCGATTGGCATGCTCCTGATCTGGAGGATCTGTTTGACAATATTCTGGCCTCGGATGTGATCTATGATACAGCCAACTGGGATGCGTTGCTGGTTCTCTGGGAGAGATTACTGAAACAGGGAGGAGAGATCCTGCTTGCGGAACCCGGCAGGCCCGACGCGCCCCTGTTCCTCGAACGCGCTGCCCACCGGGGATTTATCTGGACAGACAGATTTCAAAGCATCCACCATGAAGGAAAATGGTATCAGATCAGCATCTATCGCATGTGTCATCAAGGGTAGTCGGCTCAGCTTCTCACTTTCTCTCCTGTGCGTGTGAAAGAGTGCAATTATAAACTGCAAGCGGTATAATACTGCTTCAGCAGAGCATCCGTGCGCCCGGACAATGTTGCGAGCGCGTGGGCAGCCGATGCATCTCCCGCCAAATGTTGGAGCATCCGTCGACCTTCCTCCGCGCAAAGCTCGTCATGCTGCGGCATCACCTCACGCATGAGGAATAGTGCGTATTTTACGAACCGAAAAGGCCCATAAGCGCGCGGGGT
>JAJRTO010000512.1 GCA_024278235.1 Candidatus Poribacteria bacterium | reverse complement strand
ATGCCTCGCTGAAAGCACGCGGTGGAGTCGAAGGTATTGTTGTCGATGTGAAGGTGTTTGCACGTAAGGAAAAGGAGAAGGATCGCCAAACGCAACTCCGTGAGGCTGCTTATATCAAAGAGGCAGAACAGGAGTGGAGCGCCAAGCAAACACTGATCTATCAGCGACGCGATCAAGAGGTCCACAAATACCTGCTTGGTCAGACGTTGGCCAGGGATCTGATTCTGGATGGAGAGGTGATCGCCAACAAAGGTGATACGATCACTGAGGAGATGATCGACAGTGGAGTGCCTTTGGAGGACTTTCTCATCACGTCACTCGAAGTTAGCAATCAGATCACTCGCATCCGTCATCTGGCACAGGGTCGGGTTGATGAGGTGACTCAAGAAAAAGAGGCAAAAATCGAGAAAGTTCGCAAAGGGGATGAACTGCGCCCTGGCGTGATCAAGTTGGTGAAGGTGTATATCGCCAATAAACGTAAAATCGCTGTGGGTGATAAACTAGCAGGCCGTCACGGCAATAAAGGTGTGGTCGCCAAGATCCTTCCGGAAGAAGATATGCCTTACCTGGAAGATGGGACAGTCATCGATGTCGTCTTGAATCCCCTTGGGGTCCCATCCCGTATGAATGTGGGACAGATCCTTGAGACTCATCTAGGTTGGGCAGCCCAGGCACTTGGTTGGTATATCGCAACTCCTGTCTTCGATGGCGCGAGCGAGGAGGATATCCGAGAAGCCCTAAGGATGTCGGGTCTACCAGAGACAGGCAAAACGGCATTGTATGACGGACGCACAGGAGACTCCTTCGATCAAGAGGTGACCGTAGGCTATGCCTACATCATGAAGCTCAATCATCTCGTTGATGATAAGATCCATGCACGTTCCATTGGTCCTTACTCGCTGGTTACTCAACAACCACTGGGTGGAAAAGCCCAACTTGGTGGGCAGCGATTCGGTGAAATGGAGGTGTGGGCATTAGAGGCGTACGGTGCGGCCTACACCCTCCAGGAACTTCTCACTATCAAATCGGATGATGTTGATGGGCGAACCAAAGTGTATGAAGCTATTGTCAAAGGCGAAAATGCTCCTGAACCAGGGACACCAGAATCCTTTAATGTGCTCGTCAAGGAACTTCAAAGTTTAGGACTGAATGTGCGTTTAGAGTCACGATCCCAAATGGAGAATGATGAGCCCCTCCAGGGCTTTGCTGACGAAGACGGTGAATAAGCTTGTGAACTTACGTGCCTATTAAGTAAGGAGGCATATCTTGCAAGGGCAGAACTTGAGTAACTTCGATACGATCTCGGTTCGTATCGCATCTTCAGAAGAAATCAAGCAGTGGGCTAAGTCATCCGCCTGTCACTGCACAAACAGCCCGGATTGTAGCTGTGGTGAAGTCAAGAAGCCTGAAACTATCAACTATCGGACGTTTCGCCCTGAACGTGATGGTCTGTTCTGTGAAGCCATCTTTGGGCCTACCAAGGATTGGGAATGCTCGTGTGGCAAGTATAAACGGATCAAACATAAGGGGGTCGTCTGCGATCGATGCGGTGTCGAAGTCACCCAGGCGAAAGTGCGCCGTGAACGGATGGGATACATTCAACTCGCAGCCCCCGTTTCTCATATATGGTTCTTCAAGGGAATGCCGAGTCGGATTGGAACCCTTCTCGATATCTCCTACCGTGAACTGGAACGAGTGATCTACTTTGAAGCCTATGTTGTCCTCGATCCCGGGGACAGCCCCTATGAGCCACGAACACTGCTCTCAGAGGAAGAGTACAGTCAAGCTCGGCAATCTTACGATTTCCGTGTGGGCATGGGAGCCGCAGCCATTAAAGAACTGCTTGAATCCCTCGATCTCAAGAACGAAGCGAAGATGCTCCGGCAGGATTTGGCAGCGACAGGATCCAAGCTCAAGGCAAAGAAACTTCGTAAACGACTCAAACTGATCATAGGGGTTTTGAATTCAGGGAACAAGCCCGAGTGGATGATCCTGGAGATCATCCCGGTCATACCACCTGAACTCCGCCCTCTGGTACCCCTGGACGGTGGACGCTTTGCGACATCCGATCTCAACGATCTGTACCGGCGCGTGATCAACCGGAACAATCGTCTCAAGCGTCTGATCGACCTACGCGCCCCTGACGTGATCATCCGTAACGAAAAGCGGATGCTCCAAGAAGCCGTAGATGCTCTGCTTGATAATGGTCGACATGGACGTCAAGTTCGTGGTCCCGGCTCCAGACCCCTGAAATCCCTGAGCGATATGCTTAAAGGGAAACCGGGACGATTTCGCCAGAATCTTCTCGGGAAACGCGTTGATTATTCGGGGCGTTCCGTGATTGTGATTGGTCCCGAGTTGCAGTTACATCAATGCGGGTTGCCGAAAAAGATGGCCCTGGAACTGTTCAAGCCCTTTATCATCCGAAAACTACAGGAGAAGGGCTACGCTCAGACAATCAAAAGCGCCAAGAAAATGGCTGAACGGATCACCCCTGACGTTTGGGAAGTCGTGGAGGAAGTCATTATGGAGCATCCTGTGCTGCTTAACAGAGCCCCCACGCTTCACCGCCTCGGCATCCAGGCATTTCAGCCAATTCTCGTCGAAGGCAAAGCGATCCGTATCCATCCACTGGTATGTCAGGCATTCAACGCGGATTTCGACGGCGATCAGATGGCTGTGCATGTTCCCCTATCTACGGAGGCCCAGATCGAATGCAAACTGCTGATGAGTTCTACCCGCAACCTGCTGAAACCAGCTCATGGGGGACCCATTGCAGTACCAGATCTGGATGTCGTGTTAGGGTGTAACTATCTGACCAAGGAAATCGAGCCGGGGGATGCGGAGCTTCCAAAGTTCAGCAGCATGGATGATGCCCTCTATACCTATGCATGCGGGCACTTTCATCTACATACCCCAATACAATTGCTGATAGATGATACCCTGATATGCACGACTATTGGGCGAGTTGTATTCAATCAAATCATGCCGGAGGATCTCAAGTTCCGCGATCCTGGCACAGGTGAGATGATTCAGTTCTGCAACGAGGAATTGCATGCCAGACAACTGGAACATCTAGTGGCCCAGAGCTATGACCAGTGTGGCAACCGGCGTACGGTTCATTTCCTCGACCAACTGAAGGACCTCGGCTTCCACTATGCGACGATTTCAGGGATCTCTATCGCGATAAGCGATATGCTTATCCCCGATGCCAAACAGCAACTCATCGAGGAAGCGCAGCAGGAAGTGGACGATGTCGAAGCAGCCTATCAGGATGGTGAAATCACTCAGAGTGAACGCTACAACAGGGTTATCAGCATCTGGGGACGCCTGACGGATGATGTTCAGGATGAGTTGTTCAAAGTGTTGGCTGCCGATAACAAGGGCCTTAACCCTGTCCACATCATGGCTGACTCAGGGGCACGAAGCAAAAAAGAACCCATCCGACAGATTGCCGGGATGCGTGGACTTATGATGAAACCCTCAGGGGAGATCATTGAAACCCCCATCTTTGCAAATTTCCGGGAAGGTTTGAGCGTGCTTCAGTACTTCATCTCAACTCATGGTGCGCGTAAGGGCCTGGCGGATACTGCTATCAAGACAGCGAGTTCCGGCTATCTCACACGTAAGCTGGTAGATGTGGCACAGGATGTCATTATCACCGAAGAAGATTGTGGAACTCTGAATGGTATCGAAAAAATCGCTGCTGAAGATGAAGAGGGTGAACCACTTGCCGATAAGCTTTTTGGGCGCGTTGCCGTTGAGGATGTTGTGGATCGCAATGGGACGATCCTGGCAAAATCCAGCGAGTTGATGTCCAGAGAAAAGGCTCAGATGATTGATGCCGCTGGTGTGCGGCGAGTAAAGGTACGCTCCGTGTTGACATGCGATACCGTTCACGGTGTGTGTCGTCTCTGCTATGGATCCGATCTGTCGACTGGAGCAATGGTCGATATTGGTGAGGCCATTGGGATTATTGCAGCCCAATCGATTGGAGAACCAGGGACCCAGTTGACAATGCGCACTTTCCACACAGGTGGAGCTGTCAGCGGAGCCGAGGAAGCTATTGTATCCGCTCGTTACGGGGGCAAGGTTGAATACCATGACATTATCTCCGTGGAAACACAGGATGGCAACTTCGCTGTGCTCTCGCGCAACGGCCATATTATCATCCAGGACGAAGCTGGGATCGAACTCGATCGGCGCAAGGCTCCTTATGGATCCAAGTTGCTCGTGAAAGACGGTGCCGTCATTGCCCCCAATCAGCCATTGCTTCGCCTGGAACTCCATCATGTGCCTATCCTGACAGAAGTTTCCGGAAAGGTCGAGTTCCTGGATATCATCGATAATGTGACCGTTCATCAAGAAATCGATGAGACGACCGGCCTCCAGTCCACTGTGATCATCGAATATGGTGGCGAGGACTATCAGGCTCGCGTTCAGATCGTCCGTCCAGGAGAAGATCCGGTGATTTATCGTATGCCCACGAAAGCCCATATCGCTGTACACGATGGCGACGATGTGATGGCAGGCGATATCCTTGCACGCATTCCGTTAGAAGCTTCCAAAGCGCGTGATATCGTGATGGGTTTACCCAGGGTCACCGAGCTGTTCGAAGCACGGAAGCCCAAAGAACACGCTATCATCAGCGATATTGACGGCGTCGTACGATTCCGGGATATCCGGAAGGGAACGCAGATCATCCAGGTTGTCAATGAAGAAACCGGTATCGAGGGGGAATCCTACCGCATCCCACTGGGCAAGCATATCATTGTCCAGGATGGTGATCAGGTTCGCGCCGGTGATTCCCTGACGGATGGATCGATCAATCCTCACGATTTTGTCAGTGTCAAGGGCGAAAGCGAAGCCCAAGCCTATCTGATTGAAGAGGTCCAACGTGTCTATCGCGCACAAGGCGAGCCAATCAATGACAAGCACATTGAGGTTATCATACGCCAGATGATGCGCAAGGTT
>JAJRTO010000044.1 GCA_024278235.1 Candidatus Poribacteria bacterium | reverse complement strand
TTCCTGAGATTGCCCCATCTGTGATTCAGGATAGCGATTGTCCCATGCAGACACACGATAACGAACGGTATCACCTACGCTTACCCGAATTGCTGCCATGTCCATCAGCCAACCGGACAGGGAAACCTCCCTCGATTCACCATCTATCGGGAGTTGGGAAAACTTAGCGTCAGCATTTGGACTTGTGAGTTGCGCGCCGCCCGTGTGTCCTCTGATGGTGTATTCCAATCGCCACGAGACAATCCCAAAATCATCCTCGGCACGCAGCTTCAACGGAATCTGTGCATGGGCAGTCGTTTCCATATGTTTTCCAGGTTCTTCGATCCGGACCTGAGGGGGAGTGTCTTCCACGACCTGTAAGCGGTAATGTGGAGGCAACTGATTTCTGAAGCCATCTGAATCGACTAACTCGATCCACCATCTCTCCGAGCGTGTTGCCATCCACTCCATCTGCAACATGTCAAGTGCCGAGCGTCCCTCCTCGAACGTCAAAGGTTGACGCGTCGCATCCTCATCCCCTGATTCGGCGACAGATACGCGGATGGCCTGTTGTACAGGACGATTCGTTCTGACAACCATTCGGATCTGTGTCCCTTCGACCACTTTCAGATCTTTGGAGGGGATCCGCTGCTGCGGCAACCCTGTGTATTCCGGAAATCGCAGCCTGATTTCGGCATCTACCAATTCAGGGGCAGGCAACACCTCTATCCGATACACAGGAGTTTCTGCATCCGCTATCAGGAACTGATATGTGAAAGAGTCGATCAAAGGGCCAAGTCGATAGGAGTAGGAGCGTCCGGAACGGATCACCGGCACCCGATAGGTACGCTGGCGATAGATATATTCCAGCGTCGCTGTCTCTGGAAGTTCTCCTTGAGCTTCGACGCTCAGCAGGACGCTATCGTCCCGGAGGATACGATGATCTCCGGGGGTCGTCTTGACCACACGAACTGATGCGGGATAGACGGCTTCTGTATGACGCAAGCGTGACCACCATGATCGCGCATATTGAGGTTGGAATTGGACCGCCGAGATCGTGAGCGCCATAAGCAGGAGCAACACCCCGATGGGAATAGCCGTGTCCTGCCATCTGGAGATCGTGCGCACCTGCAACCGATGGTATTGAGCATCGAGCCGACGAAATAGCATGCGCGCCAGACCTTCCGAATCTGGCGGATCCTCAGCGAATTCGACGCCGGATATGAGCATGCCATGCCAGGGCTTGCGTCTCTCAAAAGCCAACGCGATCTGCCGGAGATCCGGCCGATTGAAGAACCGACGCAGGAACACCCGTCCGAACCCAATTGCAATACCAACGAGCACACTCGCGGATACTGTATGACGGGTTGCCATGCGCCACCGGAGTATGAAGTCACCCGCGAAATGGAACCAAATCGCCAACAGTGAACCCAACATCCACAGAGCCAGATGGCGAACCGCATCCGTCAAGATCACCAGATGCCGGATGCGCTGTAGTTTTGTATAGAACTTCAAACGAGATGCCATCGATGTTTGAGATACCATTCCACTGAGAGTAATAGCAGCACGAGCAAAAGGGTCCACGGATTGTCCCACAGAGTTTGTGTGTGGAGAGTCTCCACTATCTCGGGGCTCAGAGGGATATTCCAGGGATTTCCTTCTTCACAGAATGTCCCTTCGCTGATCTCAGAAACCTGACGGAGCAGATCTTCATTCGTCGTGATATTCCGCCATTCCAGGGAGCGAGGCTGCACCTCCAGGGGGAGTTCCGCTTTCATATCGTATGCTTCGAGTGTGAGCAGATACGCGCCTGCCTTGGGGGCCTCGAAACTCCCTTCATAGACACCGGGCTCATCTTTGCGCGGACGAAGAGGGATCTGCTTGTTGACTGGGCGGATCCATGTCGAAAGCTCCGGGATGGTCGCGATCTCGTCCTCTTGATCCCGGACTCGGGCGATGACCTGCACGGTTTGGCCTTCTTCATAGGCAACCTGATCCGTGGACAACTGAATGCGATCCAGATCCCCCAGACGGTGTGGTATCGCAAGCCATTGGATGATCTGACTCCAGAACGGATAGAAATCCCGATCCCCATTCCCCATGCGCCAACGCCAGAGTTCGTCAAAGCCAATGAAGAATACTCGCCCCTTCCCATAATACTGGTAAGCGGCAAGAGGTATCGGTTTTTCACCGATACGCTCTTTGGGATGCACCATGAGCGCAGTCGCTGTCGATTTGAGGGCGTCCACCGGCGCGTACCAGTAGAAAAACTGACTGGTATGAACTGGCATAGCACGCTGCAGATCATACCATCTCTGTGAGACAGGATGACGTCTCCCGGCAGATGTCAGTTCAGGTAGATAAGGTGTCGAACCTCCGGAGCTTGTGACTTGAGCGGCTATCGTCGGATCTCCTCTGCTTGACAGGGGTGTGGGCGAGACCGGCAACATATGTTCAAGCACCGTGCCCTCAAAATCCCTCCATGCGTTCCGCTGACCCGGATGTAGTAGGAGTCCCCCTCCACTTTCGACAAAGTGTTCGATGGCATCCAGATGATCTTGGATCTGCCTTGCTGAGATGTCCCCCAGGATGAGCAGATCCTGATCCTGCAATGAATCGAGATCGAAGTTTGTACGCCCCAGTTGCCAGTTGAAATCCAGGCGTGAGTCGCGCTGCATCGCGTTGCGAAGGAATCGAAATTCCCAGCGTGGTACGGACTCCAGGTACAGGACACGAAGTTTCTGATCCATGATCTGTACACGAAAATCCTGACGGTTGTTGAACGAAATGGCCTCATCCGGTTGCAGCGGCATGCTCACCTGATAGTGGATGACACCGGTTCCTTGAGGAATCCAGCGGATATCGAGCGTGGTGTCAGTCCCCGTGAGCGTCACGGGTGTCACAGCAACCCGTTCCCTATCACCTGATCCCTTCTGTGCATCTATGATGACCTCCGTTTGTAACGCATCGTAGCCCTGTTGTGCCAGTTCTACCGTGATCGAATAATCGCTATCTGCAAATCCAACTTCACTTGCTTTGACAGTACGAATCTGAATATCCCGGGGATTTTCTCCTCCCACCAGCACACTGTGAATCGGAAGATGCATGTGGTAGGCACGGCGGGCGGCTTCAAGCGGGGAACTTCCTTGATTATGTCTCCCATCACTGATCAGAAACAGCGTTGCAGGGCGTTGAGACTGGAGTCGATCAAGTGCCGCCTGCAAGCTATCCCCGAGCGCGGTGACAGGACCATCCGGGGAGATCGAACCCACATCCTGGATGGGAGCAAGCCCCTGATCCCATCGATACAGTTGCACTTGTACCGAGTCGGGCAGATCACGGGATTCCAGGATCTGTAACGCCTGTTGCCAACGAGTCTGGCCGTTCTCCCGAAGTTGCATACTCTGTGATGCGTCCAGGAGTATCGCAAGGGTGTGTGGTCGAATGGTCCGACGCAGATGGTCGATTGAAGGTTCACTTGCGAGGTTGCATAGCAGCAATAAGGTCATGATGCGGAGCAGAATGAGAGACCATCGTCTCAGGCGGGAAATGTCGTAGCGAAGATAACGCCGTACCGTTATCCCAATGCCAAAACACAGGAGAAGAACGAAGATCCAGATATGGCCTGAGTGGAAATGGATGTTGCTCACAAAGACAGCCATCCTCCATCCACGTACACGATCTGCCCCGTCATATAGCTGGAAGCCTCGGATGCCAGGAACACAGCCACCCCGGCGAGGTCTTCTGGTTCGCCCCAACGCCCCATTGGAATACGTTCAGAGAGTTCCCGGTTGCGCACAGGATCCTGGCGAAGAGCCTCTGTCAGAGGGGTTTTGAAATAGCCGGGGCCGATGGCATTCACACGTATATTGTACTTTGCCCAGTCATTCGCAAGAGCTTTGGTAACCTGGAGTACGCCGCCTTTACTCGCAGCGTACGCGGGGATCGTTTTCCCACCAGACACACACATCAGAGACCCGGTATTGACGATGCTTCCGCCGCCTTGCCGGATCATGTGACGTGCAACCAATTGAGAAAGGAGAAAGACAGATTTCAGGTTCGTGTTGAGGATCAGATCCCAGTCCTCCTCCGTGAACTCTTCCGATGCGGCGCGTCGGTTCGTGCCCGCATTGTTGAATAGGAAATCGATCTTGCCAAAGGCATCAAAGGTCGCTTGCACGAGTTTTTCGAGATCCGATTTCTGGGTTACATCGGTTGGCACAACGAGCACTTCAGTATCATATTGGCGCAGTTCTTCTGCAAAACCCTCCAGGCGTTCCGCGCTACGACTCGCCAGGATCACATTGGCTCCCGCCTGAACGACTCCTTGAGCGATGCCAGTTCCAAGCCCCTGACTGGCGCCTGTGACGATACCAGACTTACCTTTCAAACTGAACTTATCAAGAATCATTGGGTTCCTCTCCATTTGTCTATCCCACCGGCGTCCACGCGATGACGGTCCCAAAACTTCCAAACTCGCTATTCTCGCCAGAGGTGAGAATTCGGGAACCTTGAACAACCACGCGAGCGTCATGGCTCGTGATACGATAAGCTACGGGCTGGTCCTTGAGGATCATGGGTGTCCCGTCATGGCGAAGCATCTTATCCAGCCGGTAGTGCACCGATTGATGTGCATCGACCTGGAACTCATGGGAGAAATTGAGCGACGTGTCGCTCTCGTAATACACATCCAGTGTGCAACGAGTGGAAATCCCGGAAGTATTGAGCACGCACATCGACTCATGCGAGAAATAACCGCCACCTTCGGCTGCCCACTGCTGCTCACGTTCTGTCAGACTTGCCATGTAGCCGTCGGGGACGATCCAGACATAGGCTCCGTCACCCTCCAATTCATAAGCCGCAAGTGCTTGTTCCATCTGCCGATGATCTTTGTCTGTGGCTTCCCAATTCTTGTCAAGGAGCCAATCCAGCTTCATCACAAAGAAATGGTGATAATACTCGATGATCCCCTCCGAGGCCGGTTGCTCCCGCAGATAACCTTGCACATTGACCACCAGCCCATGATTGGGTAACAGAACGACCTTATTGATACCGACGCTTGCCAGTCGAGCATGATAGCTGGCCTGAATCAGTTCTGAAACAGTAGATGGATCCGCTACGACTGAGTGATACTGCTGTATATCGTTCAAGAGATTATCAAATCGCATGAGATCGCCTCCGAACAGAAGATGGATGGAAAGGGATTTTCACGACGGTCGCTTTACGCCGTCTACGATGAATCTCGACTTCGAGTTCGTTGCCAGGTTGCCGATAGGATACAGGGAGATAAGCCATTCCGATATTTTTGTCGAGACTGGGGGAAGGTGCTCCGCTCGTGACTTCGCCCACCCTTTTTTCCCCGATATACACAGGATAATGGCTACGCGCAATCCCTCGCTCCACCATCTCGAAACCAGTGAGCCGCCGCATGACTCCGGCCACGGCCTGTTGACGTAGTTTTTCATGCCCGATAAAGGAGGGCTTGTGGAAGGCCACCGTCCACGCCAGTCCCGCTTCCAGCGGCGTGATCGATTCGCTCAATTCGTTCCCATAAAGCGCGTAACCCATCTCCAGCCGCAATGTGTCACGGGCTCCCAGTCCGACAGGCAGTCCCTGGTTGCGTACTAACACTTCGTAGATGGCATGCCAGAGACGCTGGAGTTTTTCCACAGGGACATATATCTCAAAGCCATCTTCTCCCGTGTATCCGGTACGAGACAGAAGGATAGTCACCCCAGCGACATCCGTTTGCACACATTCATAGTAGTAGAGCAAATCCAGATCAAATGGCGTAAGCTCTGCCAGAACATCTGCACTCTTGGGTCCCTGTAGGGCCAGCAGCCCTGTGGCTGCACTCTGGTTTTCCAGAACAGCGCGCCCTGAATTGACTTCCCGGATCCACTGCCAATCCTTCGCAGTATTCGCGGCATTTACGACCAGCAGGAACGATTCCTTGCCGAGGCGATAAACCAGAATGTCATCCAGGATACCGCCTGAAGGCAAGCAAACCGGCGTGTAAAGCACCTGACCATCCCGCAAACGTGAAGCGTCATTGGTGATAAGCTGCTGGACGACCTCCAGGGCTTGTGGGCCTTGAACGGCAACTTCTCCCATGTGAGATAGATCGAACAGCCCCGCCCGGAAACGCACCGTATGGTGCTCTTCGATGATCGAACTGTACTGTACCGGCATCGTCCAGCCACCAAACTCTGTGAATCGGGCGCCCAGAGCTTCATGTTGTTGATACAGCGGGGTAGATTGCATATCATTCGTCCATCCGGCTTGCATGTGATCGTGAGTAGAAAAACTGTCAGCCGCCGGCACATCAGCCAGCTACTGAAGCCTGATGCCTGAAGGCTGACTACTGAGATCTATCAGAGTCCCCAGCGTTCATCGATCGGTTTCTGATAGGTATCTATCTTGCCTGCAACCACGTCCTCGTAGTCGACGGTCTGTCCACAAGCACTCGATTCGTAGATCGATTCACAGATGGATTTCGCACGAAGCCCCATCTCAGCAGTGATTTCAGGAGGCCGGTTGTTTTCAATAGCATCCACGAAATCATAGCATTCCAAGAGAACGCCATCTGTGAATCCGTGAGGGAAGAGTTTCGCCTTTTCTTCTTCACTTAGACTCGCGATATAGTCCTTCTTGAGATCCTCCATCGAGTAGGTGGTGCCATCTTTGAGGATGACCTCGGCCCCATCGAAAGGCCCATGGAAAATATCGCCATGATCGAGCAGGCAGCCCTCTGTGCCGTAGTACACGACCTTTGTGAAATCATGGCCCGGTGCCGACCAACTGCACGTCCAGGTACCGATGGTTCCTTGCTTGAAGTTGATGGTGGCCATCCAGGTATCTTCCTGATCATCCTGGACGATTTCACCTCCCTTGGTGACCTTGCGATCCACCAACTGACAGACACGGGCATATACAGTATCAGGATCGCCGAAGAGATAATGAAGTGTATCGCAGAAGTGAGCGCCAGAGTCCATCACCATGCCACCACCACCGAGTGTCAGATCGAGGCGCCAATGCCATCGGCTCTCCGGGTTCGGCGCTCGATAACTGGCATGCTGTGCAAAAAACATGGTCATGTCACCGAGCATCTTCTTCTCGTTCATCAGCCACCAGGATGTACGGCGACTTGGCATACGCCGGATGTTTTCGGCAGTTGCGGCGATCTTGTTGTTTGCTTTGGCAGCCTCGATGATAGCGTGCGTTGCCTTGACAGTGATCCCGATCGGTTTTTCCACGATCACGTTCACGCCTGCGTTGAGGCATTTCACAGCGTTGATGTGATGATAAGCATGCGGGGTGCAGATGTCCACTCCATCGAGATCCTCAGCGGCGAGCATCTCATCCACATCTTTGTAGACGTTGGGTTTCCTTCCGGTGGCTTCCTTTACCTGTTCCGCAAATCGTTCCGCGTTCTGCTCCACCGGATCACACATCGCCGGGAGTTCCACCTTGCCGGGAACCGTCTCTTGAATCTTCAGGTAAGACCTGAGATGCCCTCCTGCCATACCACCACAACCGATAATTGCAACTCGAACGGCCATAATCATGTCTCCTTAGGAATATGGAACACTCTGGTAGGGGGCAGGCCCCAGTGCCTGCCCAGAATATAGGGGGTTGCCCCTACGAATACTACCATACGGAATGCAAACTGGTGTCACTCACATTATATCAGACATTGTAGTTCAATTGCGCTGTTACGTCAACGGGATTTTTTCTGAGCTGCTGACGTACACTCAGATTGTCGGGGAGAGAACGTGAAACGCCGTGTCTAATGCCGGCGAATCTAACCTCAGTACCTCACATTTTCGCCGTAGGAGCGTCTTCCTGGACGCGATCATCGTGGCCGGGAGGCCACTCCTACCATAGAATTGTGATCTACGGAACTTGCCGAAGCGTCACATTGACAAGCAGGAGATACTCAGGCTGCTCGAAGTCAAGCACCAGGCACGATTTTCAGCACGTCGTTCTCGTCACCGAAGGCAGAACCAGAAGAGGACTGATCAACTCAGGATCTAATCTGACAAAGTCAAATTACTTAGCCGGGGAATTTTAGTGCGGAGCAAATTGGATTGACTGATACCACAGATAGTGATATACTTTTATGACAGGATATGCAAGGAGGCCGAATTGTAATGTACAACCTATGGGCAATATTGGAAGGCTTTTTTGGTAAGACACCCGAACCGATCGAGTTGGTGTCTGTTGAAGAGCCTAATCTACTAGAAGACATCTTCAATTATGACCAGGTGCCACGGATTACCTTCGACAGCAAAATCTATGAAGAGATCGACGGTAAGTTGATTGAATTTGACCCTGACGACCTATTGACACGTGACATACATATTACAGATACGACCTTCCGTGATGGTCAACAGGCCAGACCACCTTATAGCGTTGAGCAGACAGTCGAATTGTATGACATGCTCTCGAAGCTTAGTGGTCCCAACGGTGTCATACGACAAAGCGAGTTCTTCCTCTATAATGCCAAAGATACGGAAGCCGTCGAGAGATGTCGAGAGCTTGGACATCGGTATCCGGAGATCACTGGCTGGATTCGTGCGGAAAAAGGGGACTTCCGTCTCGTCAAAGAGATCGGGCTAAAAGAGACCGGGATGCTGACCTCCTGCTCGGATTACCATATCTTCCATAAGCTTCATAAGACACGCGAAGAGGCCATGAATGATTATCTGGCCGTCGTTGAAGAGGCTCTCTCGGTCGGCGTGCGTCCACGATGCCATTTGGAAGATGTGACCCGTGCGGATATCCACGGTTTCGTGTTGCCATTCGTGCAGCAGCTTGCGCGTCTATCAGAGCAGCTCCCTGATGAACTCAAGATAAAAGTACGTTTATGTGACACGATGGGATTTGGCATCTCTTATCCGGGGGCCGTGTTACCACGTAGTGTCCCGAAGCTGGTGTATAAGATGATCCATGAGGGTGGGATTCCGTCAGATCGTTTAGAGTGGCATGGACATAATGACTTTCATAAGGTCCACATCAACGGCGCTACGGCCTGGCTCTATGGCTGTAATGCCGTCAATACGACGCTTCTTGGGTTTGGCGAACGTACAGGGAATCCACCGCTGGAAGGTGCTGTGTTCGAGTACATTGCCATCAAAGGTGATACGAATGGTATAGAAACCAGAATGATCACCCAGATCGCGGATTACTATCGGGAAACAGTGAAAGCACAGGTTCCAGACCATTATCCATTCGTAGGTGCAAACTTCAACATGACTCGGGCCGGGATTCATGCAGATGGTCTCTCCAAAGATGAACGTATCTACAACATCTTTGACACTCGTAAGTTCCTGGACCGTGCCCCAAAGGTCGCCATTACGGACAAGTCTGGTGTGGATGGCATTGCCCTCTGGGCAAATGAATACCTCGGTCTTAAAGACGAAGAACGCCTCAGTAAGGCCAGGGTGGCACGTGTTGCACGCTGGGTGCGTGACCAGTATGACGTGCATGGACGAATTACTGCGATCTCTGAAGAAGAACTGATCGCCATCAGTAAGAAACTCCTACCGAAATACTTCACATAGGTTGAGACCGCGTTCTGGTTCTGGCTCGCCCAGGTTAGGGTACACCCATTAGAAGCATGACGGGATTTGGTCGAGGGAGGCAAGATACTTCTCTCGGCCAATTCAGTATTGAGATCAAGAGTGTCAACCACCGCTATAACAGTATCAATCTCAAGCTGCCCCCCGGTTTTTCTTGTTTAGAGCATCGCCTCGAAAAATGTATCAGAGCACAGATCAAGCGGGGGCAGATCTATGTTACAGTGGTTTACACACCCGGCAGCACAACTTCCAATCTGACCGTGCATGTTGATCAGGTATTGCTCGCGCAGTATCAACGAGTTTTATGCGAATTGCGGAAGCAATTGGGATCCAACGATAATGCCCAACCGGAGAACCTGATCAACCTCCCCGGAGTCTTATCTGTTGTTGAATCTCCCCCAGATGAACGTGATCTGTGGAATTGTCTGGAACCTCTTCTGAATGAGACTCTCACGAAACTCCAGGAGATGCGTCACCATGAAGGTAAACAGCTTCAGGGGAATCTACGTGAACTCCTGGAGAGCACCATCATGCATATCCAGCGATTACGTCAGATCAACGAGGGTCAGATCCCATCCATTCGACAGAGACTTCATGCTCGGCTGACAGATCTGCTGACCGATCTGGGGCCTGTGGATGAAACGCGCTTGATGATGGAGGTGGGAATTATGGCAGACAAAGCGGATGTCACGGAGGAACTTGCGCGCCTGGAGAGCCACTGTACTCAATTTCGGCAAGCTCTCGAAAGTGAGGAGCCTGTTGGTAGGCGGTTGGACTTTCTACTTCAGGAAATGCATCGAGAAGCCAATACCATTGCCTCCAAGAACAACGACCAGGAAGCAGCATCTCTATGTATTCACCTGAAAGTTCAGATCGAAAAGATGCGGGAACTTGTGCAGAATGTGGAATAGACAGAACGGTCTCATTATCGTCCTATCCGGGCCGTCCGGTTCAGGGAAAACTACCGTTGGACGGGCGCTATGCAAGGCAGAACCATCGCTCAGGCTTTCTATCTCTGCAACCACACGTCCAGCGCGTGCATCAGAAGTCGATGGCAGGGACTACTATTTCATGTCTCCGGAGACATTCGCACGACGGATTGCAGCAGGAGATTTCGTGGAGCATGCGGTCTATGATGGATATCAATATGGCACACTGAAATCGGAAGTTGAATTCGCCCTGCAACGGCGAGAGGATGTACTGCTGGAAATCGATGTCCAGGGAGCTGAACAGGTGCTCAAGCACTATCCTCAATCAGTACCCATTTGGATTCTTCCGCCGTCGTGGCAAGCGTTGGAGGCACGGCTCCGAAAGCGTCAGACGGAGCCGGAAGA
>JAJRTO010000511.1 GCA_024278235.1 Candidatus Poribacteria bacterium | reverse complement strand
CACCACCAGCATTGTAGGCCGTCACGACGTAGTAATACGTCGTGACATTGACGGCAGTGCTGTCCGTGTGAGTAAGCACATTGGCGACATCCTGAAGCAGTGTGTAACCACTCCCCGATGTTGTGCTGCGATACACCTTGTACCCTGTGGCAGTTGCTGATGTCTGCCAATCAAGACGCACGGAATTGTTACCACTCGTCGGCACCAATACCTGCGGTGCGGAAGGTGCAGCGGCATGAGCCGGGCTCATCCCAAAGCCAACGACCAGTATCCCCAAAAAACAAATGAGATGAAACGAGAGTCTTACACTACTACCACAGAAACGCATGCAATTCCTCCTGCTACAGATCTAGAAACCCAGGGTCTAACGCCCTCTCTTCAATCTTCCCCAACAGACAGCTAATTTCCCCAATGGACTCAGTGGCAATGTCCACACGCGAATGACTTCTGATGCATCCTGCTGACCACTAAGGTCAACGGCTTCGAGATAATAGGAATATTCCCTGTTGGCCTCCACCGCTTCATCCAGAAACCGGTAGTCTCGCGGAAAGGTGGTGCCAGCCTGACCGGCAACCATCCGCTCATTCATCTGGAGATAATCTCCGTCTCTGCCCACGCGCCGATAGATATACCAACCGAGATGGTTGATTTCCGCTTGGGTACGCCAGAGTAGAGTGATCTCCTTGTCTCCTTCACTGAAGTGAGCGGAGAACGACGAAAGGATAACCGAGAGCGCGTGGGCTCCCACGTTGGCATTGTCATCCAGATAATCCACTACCTTGTCGAAGATGCCATTGGCGTTCACATCCACAATAATATCGTAGCCTCCGGGCACCGGTTCAAAATAGAGAAGGGTGCCGGTGGGCATGTCGCCATTCGCATCTGTGGTGAATGTTTCGGTTGTGCCAAGTGTCCTTGCGGGAATTGTGTTGCCATCTTGCCAATCTGTTCTATCATTGACAACGTGAACATCATAGGATGTGCTGGCATTCAAACCTAGTACAGCCTGCCCGTAGATGGGCCCCCCTTCCTCAAATACATCCTTACGAACACCATTTACGTCCGCCGAGATACCGGAGACTGCTGCCAATCCGACATTGAATACAGAACCACTCGAAGTCCATATCGTGGCATCTGGTCCTTGCGGTACTGCATAGCCGACGCGGTCCGTGCTCTGCTGCCAAACCTTGAATGTCACCGTCTCTCCACCATAGGCGCCATCTTTGTTGCCGGTGGTCGGGTCATCACCGTATACAGCCATCGCACCATACGCACCCGGCGCGGTTACTTCCCATGCACCGATACACAGGTCATTGACAGAGTCTTTGCCAACGAATGCAGCGACCACGTCTCCGGGCTGAAGTTGCACTCCATCCATCGTTGCTTCACCATTGTCTGGTGGTGTTGCGAAGAAGAAGACACTGGTATTGGTCTTGGTGAAGGTAAAGGGGCCAATGGTGCTCGTCGTTGCCACGGCAACAGGGATGAAGCCAATCAACAGCATCAGGAAAGCAAGTGGCAATCCTGGATTCCTTCTCATGAGTGTCTCCTAACGACCGATTCTTGCGGCTCATCGCTATGATTCGGGGGAACGGGGATATGATATGACGTTCGCGATCAGTTGGACGGGAATAGAGCGAGATCACACTGTGGCGATGTGCCCCTCGGTAGCGAAAAAGGCGCACCTACACATATTGTTCCGTAGTCCTGACTCGGAAATTCTGGGGATGAGCTATAGATAATCACGGGGCTGGAATTCTGCGAATTTGTAACATTATAGCATATCTTGCCGAGAAGTCAAGCAGAAAATCATCGATGCAGGGGCATTTAGTTCTTCCGAAACCGAGGCTCAGCAAGCTGGGAGTACCGGACTCGATCCAGAACGCAGGTTCATAGCGACCCAGTTCTTGCCGAATCTGCTGTTTCGCCGAGAATTAAATGGCCCTGGAGCAAATGTTAATTTTGTTGACGGGATTGGATAAGTATGCTATACTGCGTTCACTTTGGAGCGGCGGTTAATCAACCTCAGTACTTCACATTACTATCAGGAGCGTTTTTATAGACGCGAGCATCGTGGCCGGGAGGCCACTCCTACCATTTGGCTTGGCAAATCCAAGTCATCACCGCTCGATTTGCCAAGCCGGCGTGGGCAAATATTGAGGTTACTTAATCCCCAATCCTTAGCATACTAAATTCAGAGAGGGGTGTTAAAATGCTGCAACGGTTATTCATCGGGATCTTGCTGACCGTCTCTTGGTGTGTTCCCTTAACTTCAATTGCTGCGGATATTCAGGATGGGCTTGTACTCTATCTGCCTTTGAATGAGGGAAGGGGGCAGGATGTCAAAGATCTCGGTCCGTTTCATTTCAAGACGGAGATGAGCGAGAAGCCACCAGAGTGGGTTAAGGTGGCAGACAATCCTCTTATCGACACCGCACTGAAATTTGACGGAAAGGAAAATTTCGTCATGATCGACATGGCAGGACAAGGGCATGACATCGATTCCCATGTCGATAAGCAGAAGGGCCTGTCCATTTGTGCCTGGGTCAAAGTGATCAAAACGGGAACGGATGGACATGGTCAGACTCGCCAGCCCGTTGTGATGAAAGGTGCCGGGGGTGGATGGGAATTTGCACTCTACGTCTATGACGGTGCACTGCCTGGAATGTCGGTCTGGAATTGTGCCGGTAGCGGTGTCGCAGAGCCTAGTGGTGGGGTTCTTGGCAAAGAGTGGCACTACATGTGCGGGACATTCGATCTCAAAGATGGCGTTGCGGTCTATCTTGATGGTGACGAGAACCCTGTGACTCAGGGGGCTGTTGGAGGCAATGCTCCCTGCGATGGGACCCGCCCTGTGTTCATCGCGCATCGCGAGGATGGACAATGGTTGAATGCCATTATCGCTGAAGTGCGGATGTGGGAACGTGTCATATCCGTGGATGAGATGAAGCTCGCCATGCAGAGCATCGGTGGTGGATTGCCAGTCCGCCCGGCAGGATTGTTGACAACCGTATGGGGTGAAATCAGAACAGAGAACAGAGAAATGAGGTAGCAGCTAAGGTTCAGATGGTCTCTGAACCTATCAGTAAGGAGAGAACATATGTTTCGGTACGCTATTTCAAGCGTTTTTGTGGCTGTGATTCTGTTTGGTGGTGTTTCTTTGGGCCAGGCTCAGACGGATGGGTTACTACTTTATATGCCGTTGGATGATGGGGGTGGCGATACAGCGACGAACACCGTAGGTGATGATGGAACCCTCGTGGATTCCCCGCAATGGGTCGCCGGCAAATTTGGCGGGGCTTTGGAATTCAACGGGACTTCCAGTTATGTGGAGATTCCTCTCGATCTCAGCCCCCAGGCCCCGGGCAATGGAGGTGCACTTTCTATCGCTGCATGGGTTAAAGTGTTGGAAGTCAACACGGATGGTCATGGGCAGACCCGTCAGCCAATCGTGATGAAGGGGGGCGGTGGAGAATGGGAATACGCGCTCTACGTCTACGATGACTTTGGTGCGGGGATGTCTGTATGGAACTGCGCAGGTTCGGGGGTTGCAGAACCAAGCGCCAGCAACACATTAACCCAGGGCGAATGGCATCACGTGGCCGGAACATTCGACGTAACCAACGGTGTCACAGTCTACGTCGATGGAGCCGAGGTTGCTCAGGACGCTCCGGGCGGAAATGAACCCTGTGATGGTACTGTACCGGTGCGTATCGCTTCCCGTGTGGATGGCCAGTTCCTCAAAGCTGTAGTCGATGAGGTCGCTATGTGGGACCGTGTGTTGAGCGCGGAGGAAGTCGCATTGAATATGACCGGTGCACTGGCCACCGCTGTGGAGTCGTCCGGCAAACTGGCAACCAGTTGGGGACGGGTGAAATACACCTACTGAATCATCGATTTGTATACGCAGTTTTGATTCTTTGATGGATGAGCCACGATGGGAACCTCCTATCGTGGCTTTTCTGATGTGGGCGTGCTAATCTCCGTGAGAATCGCAGGTTGGGTGCGCGGATGTCTCTGTTCCATCATATTTTGATTTTCTCCCATCGACCACTATAGAATCGTGCAAAGAAGGTCAATCCCAGGAGACATATGTAAATGGTTGCGCCGATCCAGGCTCCTATCACTCCACCATCCAATACAGTACCGAACAGATATGCTAATGGGAGAAACAGAAACCAGGCGTAGGTGAGTCCAATGATCATTGTAAATCGAGTGTCTCCAGCCCCTCGCAAAGCCCCGTTCGAGCAGATGCCAAACCCATCAAACAGTTGAAAGATACCTGCCATACGCAGCACACCAGCACCATTCCGGATCACATCCGGTTCTTTACTGATGAACTGGATCAACCATTCGGATCTGAAGATAAAGAACCAGGCAACGATGACTGTATATCCGACTCCCATCTTGATGGTTGTGTAACCGCTCTTGCGTGCCAGCGACAGTTTCTCCGCGCCGATGTATTGTCCGACCAGAGTGGTCGCAGCTACCGAGAATCCAACCAGCGGCATAAATGACGTTGACATCAGGCTGATCGCCGCGTTGTTCGCTGCAAGTTCGGCATCCCCCATGCGTCCGATAAGGGCTGTGAACATCGTGAAGCTCGCCATATCGAGGAAAAACTGGACCCCCATTGGCAAGCCGATACGCAATACTCGCTTCAGATCTTGTCGAGACGGTTTTGTCTCATGGCGTGTGTGATAGATTTGATCGTACCGCGGTGACAGGAAAACTGACAGGTAGATAACAGCACTCACCACGCTCGCAATGGAAGTCGCCAAAGCGGCTCCCGCGACCTCGAGACGAGGGAAGCCAAAGTGTCCAAAGATAAGAACATAGTCCAGAACGATGTTGAGCACATTGACCGCGATAGCGATCCGCATGGGAGTCTTGGTGTCACCGATACCACGAAGGAATCCGGAAATGGTAAAGGTGATGAACACGAAAACACCTGAATAGAGCCGTATCCTCGCATATTCCAGGCCCAGTGTCTTTACTTCCTCGGACGGGCCCATCAGGTCAAACAACCCCTCAGCAAACAAACCAAATAGTAGGACCGCGCTGTAAGAAATCAACGCGATGTAGAGTCCTTGCCAGGTTATTCTCCCCGCCGCCCGGTAGTCCTTCCGTCCATAGTCCTGTGCGGCAAACGTATTGGTGCTGTTCAGAAGTCCGTTGAAGAATGAGAACGAAGTCCAGACCACCATGCCGGAGAATCCGACCGCAGCAAGTGGTGTTGTTCCGACGCGCCCGATCATCATGGTATCCACGAGCCACATGACCGTCTGTGAAACCATCGATACGATGACTGGATAGCCTAATATCCAGACCTCTCGATAACCGCCGGGAATGTCTTT
>JAJRTO010000043.1 GCA_024278235.1 Candidatus Poribacteria bacterium | reverse complement strand
TCCCGATCACCATCGTCCAATCGATGGCAATAGCCTTCTATAGTAATCTTGCACTCTACTATGCCTCGATGGGACTGCTTGTTATCTTCTTCACTTATTTCTATACAGCGGTCCAGATCAATCCCGTACAGATGGCAGATGATCTGAAAAAATACGGCGGTTTCATCCCCGGTCAGCGTCCGGGCCGTCAGACAGCGCAGTTCATTGAGAAGACACTCGATCGTATTACCCTGCCCGGTGCTGTCTTTCTGGCAGCAATTACTGTGGTGCCCATGCTGTTTCAATCTGCACTGGGAATCCAGGGAGCACAAGTAAGTGGCGCATCCATGCTCATCGTCGTGGGCGTCATGCTGGATACAGTACAACAGATCGAATCCTATCTCGTCACCAGGCATTATGATGGTTTTCTGAAGGGAACCAAACTCAAGGGACGGCGTCGATGAAGCTCATTTTCCTGGGCCCCCCCGGAGTCGGCAAAGGAACCCAGGCCGCACGTATTGCAGATGCTTATAACCTCGATCACATCTCGACGGGAGAAGCGCTGCGCGATGCTGTGAAGCGTGGGACCTCGGTCGGCAAGCAAGCCAAATCCTATATGGATCAAGGTGCGCTGGTGCCAGACGGAGTGATCATGGGAATCATTCGGGAACGGATGACAGATTCCGTTCTGCTGGATGGCTTCCCTCGAACGGTGGCTCAAGCAGAAATGCTCGATCAGATGCTGTGTGAGACATCCGCCAAACTGGACGCTGTGATCAGTATTGAGGCTGCTGAACAGGTACTGATCGAACGCCTCTCAGGTCGTCGTACGTGCAAACAATGTGGTCAGACTTTCCACATAGAGTTTATGCCCCCTAAGCAAGCGGGTATTTGCGATGTATGTGGTGGGGAACTCTTTCAACGGAACGATGACAAACCGGAGTCGATCTCAAATCGGCTCAAGGTGTATGTTGAACAGACTGCTCCGTTAATAGAATATTACAAACAGTCTGGCAAACTCAAGACTGTCAATGGTGAGCAGGACGTAGATCAGGTCTATGAGTCTGTTGTAAAGGTGTTGGATACCTTACACTAATATCCTGCAAACGAAAGTGGGCTTTATGGCTAAGGGCGACGCAATCGAAGTCGAAGGTACGGTAATCGAGCCCCTCCCAAACGCGATGTTTCGCGTGGAGCTTGAGAATGGTCACCGGGTATTAGCCCATATCTCCGGCAAAATGCGCATGAATTTCATCCGTATCCTCCCGGGGGATCGAGTGACCGTTGAACTCTCGCCGTACGATTTGACACGAGGGCGAATCACATACCGCAAGAAGTAAGTGTGTAGGCAACCGATGAAAAGCACCCAGCTTTCAGCCATCAGCAGTGGTGTATTTGGATAACGGTAAAACCACAAGCTGATAGCTGGCAGCTTCATGTCAAAGGAAGTAATCATGAAGGTCAGGGCATCTGTCAGGAAAATGTGTGACCACTGCAAGATTGTAAAACGAAAAGGCGTTCTCCGGGTGATCTGCAGAGCGAACCCAAAACACAAACAGAGGCAAGGATAACGGAGGAAGACGGATGGCACGAATTGCAGGAGTCGATCTCCCTCGTAACAAACGTATTGATATCGGATTGACATACATCTTTGGGATTGGTCGTCATGTAGCCAACAGAATCGTTACGGACAGTGACATTGACCCGGCAACAAAAACAGATGATCTGACCGAGAGTCAGATCAACCGGATTCGTCATGAAATCGACACGAAATACCGGGTAGAAGGCGACCTCCGTCGGGAGGTCGACATGAACATTCAACGATTGATCAATATTCAATCTTATCGTGGACTTCGCCATCGTCGTGGTCTTCCGGTGCGAGGACAGCGTACGAGTACGAACGCTCGGACTCGCAAGGGTAAAGCGCGTACGATCTCAGTGGGACGTAAGGCAAAAGAACTCGCCCGACGTGGCGGTTGATAATTGAACCAAGCGAGGAAGGAACATTGCAGAGATCACGTACCACGCGAACAAGACGCAGAGAAAGAAAAAGCGTAGCTGAAGGGATTGCTCACATTCAATCCACATTTAACAACACGATCGTTACCATTACAGATATGAGCGGCAATACTATCTGCTGGGCAACCGGTGGGTCTCTGGAGTTTCGAGGATCTCGAAAGAGTACCCCATTTGCGGCACAGCAGACAGCGGATGCTTGTGCACGGAAAGCGATGGAACATGGTATGAAACGGGTCGAGGTACGTGTCAAGGGGCCAGGCGCGGGCCGGGAATCTGCGATACGTGCATTGGCTGCTGCCGGACTCGAGGTCAATACCATGAAAGATGTTACTCCCATCCCTCACAATGGATGTCGTCCACCTAAACGACGCAGAGTATAGGAGGAAATTCACACGATGAGTAGATATCTCGGTTCTGCCTGTAAGCTCTGTCGGCGCGAAGGTGAGAAGCTCTTTCTCAAGGGAGGACGCTGTAACTTCGGCAAATGCAGTTTTGATAAGCGGAGCTATGCTCCTGGTCAACACGGTCAGCGTTCAGCCAAGGTGAGCGATTATGGTCGTCAGCTTCGAGAAAAGCAGAAATTGCGGCGCAGTTATGGAATTCTCGAGAAACAGTTTCGACGGTATTTCCGCATGGCAGAACGCCAGAGCGGCATCACTGGCGAGAACCTCCTGAAGATCCTGGAAAGCCGCCTTGATAACATCGTCTATCGATTTGGCTTTGCCGCCTCACGCTCAGAAGCTCGTCAGTTGGTGAGTCATGGGCACTTTCTGGTCAACGGAAAGCCTGTGAATATCCCATCCTACCTTGTTCAAGTTGGCGATATAGTTGAAGCCAAAGAAAAGAGTCGCGAGATTCTTCCTATTCAACGTTCGATTGAAGCTGCCCAGCAACGAGGTGCCTCAGAATGGCTGGATATTGATTTTGAGCGTGTTCGGGGAACGGTTCGCACCTTACCAACCCGGGAACAGCTCCCACAAACGATTCAAGAACAGTTGATCGTGGAGCTCTATTCTCGTTAGCACCAGGATCTTCAATGCCTACTTTAATGCTCATCAGGAGGGATAGAGTTAATGGGAATGTCTGAGCTTAGAATACCTGACCGGCTGTTGGCAGATGTTGAGTCGTTGACGTACAATTATGGCAAATTCATGACAGAGCCCCTCGAGCAGGGATTCGGAGCTACCCTGGGGAACTCTCTTAGACGTGTGTTGTTGTCTGCACTAAGAGGCGCATCCATTGTATCCGTGCGTATCGATGGTGTCCAACATGAGTTTTCGAGCCTCCCAGGAGTCGTTGAGGATGTCACCCATATCATTCTTAACCTGAAACAGGTCCGGTTCAGGTTCAAGCATGGAGAAGCATCAGAGGAATCCATCTTTCTCCAACTCGAATCGGAGGGTTTCGGTGTTGTGACGGCAGCGGACTTCCGGCCGCATAACAGTCTGGAGTTGATCAACCCCGACCAGCATATTGCTACGCTCGACAAGGATGGCAAACTTAGCATGGAGATCGAAGTTCGTTCGGGGCGAGGATATCAGGTCGCTGAAAGTAACGAATCCGACCAACATGAGATTGGCGTGATTCCCATCGATGCCATCTATTCCCCTGTCCGCAAAGCCAATTTCCGTGTGGAAGAGACGCGTGTTGGCCCCATGACAAACTTCGATAAACTAACGTTGGAAGTCTGGACAGATGGTACGAAGACCCCAAAAGAGGCCGTGACGGAAGCGGCACAGATTCTCACCGAGCATCTACGTCTGTTCCTTGACTTTGATGAGACTTACGTGGAACCTGAGGAAATCATTGACGAGGAAATGCAGCGCCGCGAGCAGTACCTGAACAAACCTGTTGCGGAACTTGAACTCTCCGTCCGCTCAGCAAACTGTTTAGAGGCAGCCGAAATTGTGACCATCCGGGATCTTGTCACCAAATCAGAACAGGAAATGCTCAAGTACCGCAACTTTGGACGCAAATCGCTGAATGAGATCAAAACGATCTTGGCTGAGATGAATCTGCAGTTTGGAATGGAACTAGACGACAGGAACAAGAAGGAAATCTAATATGCGCCATCGAAAACATGGAAGAAAGCTCGGAAGAACCTCCGGTCATCGTAGAGCACTCTTCTCAAACCAGGCCACCGAGCTTTTCCGGCACGGACAGATAAAGACCACCCTGGCCAAAGGCAAAGCTCTCCGCCCCGTGGTGGAACGATTGATCACGCTTGCCAGGCGAGGAGACTTGCACGCCCGTCGTCAGGCGGCCAGATGGATCCACGACCACGAGATTTTACAGGTACTATTTGAGGACATTGGCCCACGCTATGCAGATCGCCCGGGGGGATACACCCGCGTTATCCAGGCAGACAGACGCAAAGGTGATGGGGCACCAATGGCTTACATCCAGTTGGTTTGACGGACTGAAGAAACTTACCGATACAAGGTAATAGGGCGTTGGGAGGATAGAGAACAAAGCTGTCTCCCCATTGCCCTATTGCCTTATCTTTGAGTTGTGCAAGTATTACCCAGATCTTTCTGGCTGTGCTCTAGGCACTTCCTCCGTTATCTCCCGCCAGTATGATTCCCCCGCTCGGATTCCCAGTTCAACTTTCAGACGATACCAATCCAAATCCGTCGGCAGCTTCACCGCATCCTTATCCGTGGTGACGATGATTTCATAACCTTCGCTCCGGGCTATTCGCTGGATCGCGTTGATCTCGCGGACCGAATAGTAATGGTGATCCGGGTAGGCGATGAGCCGGATCTCATTGGCTCCGAGCGCGCGAAGCGTTGTACAGAAACTTGAAGGATTCCCAATAGCGCATACCGCAAGCACGCGCTTGTCTGCAACCAGATCTATGGGAAATGGTTTGCCGGTGTCGTGACGGATGAGAGAACATGGCACATGAACACTTTCCACAACTGGAATGCCAGCCGCATAGATATGGATTTCTCGGCGTAGCGGTTCAGTGTTCTCGACCTGATCGGTATGAGTGAGTATGATAAGGTCTGACCTGGCAAGTGCCTTCTTGCGTTCCCGCAACGTGCCACACGGTAGTAGACGTCCTGTTCCCCACGGCTGACTGGCATTGATGGTCACAATGTCGAGATCCCTGGCGAGAGTACGATATTGGAACGCATCGTCAAGGATGAGAACCTCTGAGTGCCATCGACGAATCGCTTCCATCCCGGCTTTTGTTCGATCTTTCCCTATAACGATGGGAATATCAGGCAGTTGATGGGTAAGCATGACCGCCTCATCTCCGGCAATGCTCGCAGGTGTGAGGACGTTTTTACCATCGCTGATAACATGATATTCTCCCGTGTATCGACCTCCGTATCCACGTGTGACAATAGCAACTCGACATCCTTTCTGTAGGTACTGCCGAGCAATCGCTGCCACAACGACAGTCTTACCCGTTCCTCCTGCTACGATGTTACCGACACTGATGACCCGACACGGAAGTGTCTTCGGTGTGCTGTGTCTATACCGCCAGTCTATCACACGGATGGCAACATCATAGAGAACATTCAATGGATACAATCCTCTTCGCAGTATTTCTGATCGCATACCGGATTGTCGTCCAGTGATCACATCGTAAAGGTACTGTTTCAAGGGTAGATTCCTGTGGATGTTCAGTGGAAGGAGTGGCTCAACAGGGCAACCCGGCCGTCTCTAAGAGTAGGCGCGCTGCGCGTTCAACGGCGCCAGGTTCGCCCAGCCGCTGTCGCACTTGGGCAAGATGGCAGCGTTGTCGATCATATGCTTCAGAATCTCGTAGTAGACGTAAGGCCGTCGGCGTGATCAGGTCCGGATTCACCCGATCCTGCAAGAACTCCGGGGCAATTTCATCACCTGCGATGATATTTGGCAATCCACTATGCTTGAGATGCACCAGCCATCTGGCAATATACCAGGTTGAACGGGAGACTTTGTAAAGGATAATCATCGGTGTACCGATGCAGGCCGCCTCTAATGTCGCCGTCCCCGATGCAATGATGGCCAGATCCGCAGCACGCAACACCTGGTATGTCTGGCCTTCAATGATCTCGATCAGTGGATCATGAGGGATGTCTTCGGCTGAGAGGGCAGAGGCCAATGGCAGGAGGAATCGTGTTTCAGGGGTCGCCGCGTGAATCCGATGAGCGACTTCCTGCATCACGGGGAGTAGTCGCTCTAGCTCTTTCCGCCGACTCCCGGGCAGCAATGCAACGATCGGAGGGTTCCCGGGCTGTTTCAGGGATGTCCGGGCTTGAGCTTGCGTCAGATTGACCTGCACGAAGTCGAGAAGCGGATGTCCCACGAACTCGACATTGGCACCAGCACGACGGTAGAACTCAGCCTCAAACGGGAAGATAGAGATGACCAGTGAGGTGAGCCTGGCGATGCTTTTCGCACGCCACGGGCGCCATGCCCATGCTTTCGGTGGGATGTAATAGACGATGGGGAACTGTTGGCTTGATAGTTGCCTTGCCAGACGCATATTGAAATCGGGAAAATCTACGAGCAGGACGGCGTCAGGTTGTTTCGCCAATGCGATCTCGCGCAGATGATGCATCTTCCGGTAGAACTCGGGAACGGAGGCGAGAACCTCCGCAAATCCCATGACAGCAGAATCCGCAATGTCGTAGATCAGTTCAACACCGACATCCGCCATCTGTCGTCCACCCATGCCGAACAGAGATGTATCTGGATGAAGCCGCTTGATCGCCTCTGCGACATGCGCCGCATGGATATCCCCTGAAGGTTCGCCGGCGACGATCATGATGTTGAGTGAGGGTCTATTCATTCCACCTGCTGCATGCGTTGAAGAAAATCATCTGCTGAGACGAACTGTTCCACACGTAACTCGTGCCGTTCCTGGCCTGTAGAGTCGATGAAGATCACCGTTGGAAGCCCACGTATTCGATACTTACTTTCCATCGCCTTCGAGAATTCGTTGGACTTGGTAAGATCCACGCGGAATGCCGCGAAACGGTGAATCGCGTTCTGTACCTTCTCGTCTGCAAATGTGCGTGCCTCCAACTCCTTGCATGAGAAACACCAATCAGCGAAGAAGTCAAGGATGACCGGCTTGCCCTGGTCGATAGCTTCTGCAAAACTGCTCTCATCATAGAGGGGCCAGCCGGCTTTCTCAGATGAGAGGAAAAGCCATACACCGATGCTAATGGCAATCACTGCGATCGCAAATTTAATCCAGCGAAAGACGAATCCAATTCGGTCGCGATCCATCCATCCAATAAAGAGACCCGCCAGAATTGCATAGCCCGGGAGGAGAATGGAATGGATCTTCTCAGGAAACAAAGATTCAAGAAAGTAGATGGCCATCCCCAGCAATATGAAGCCGAATATCCTCTTGACAGTGAGCATCCACATCCCGGATTGGGGCAGGCGATGAATCGCTCCAGAGAAGACAGCGAGAAAAAGATAGGGGAATCCTAATCCCCAGGCAAGCACGAAGAACATCCAGAACCCGGTGACGGGGTTGGCCGTTTGACCGACAAACAAAAGCAGTCCCAGGATGACAGGGCCGATACATGGTGCTGCGACAATTCCCATCGTGAGACCCATGAGCAGGGATCCAAAAATACCGGCGCGAGAGCCGCCGCTCTGATTCATTAGAACGCTGGGCAGCCGGAATTCATAGACCCCAAACATGCTGAGTGCAAGCGCAATCAGCACCCCTGCAACCACGAGAATGACAATAGGATTTTGCAGAACAGAGCCCCAGATACCACCGGAGAGTGCCGCAAGCATTCCCAGTATCGAGATGGTGATGGAAATACCCAGAACATAGAAGAGGGCAAACATAAACGTCCTGCGTGTATTTCCTTCGCTCTGTCCGCCAAAGAAACCGACCGTGATCGGAACCATCGGAAACACACAGGGAGTCAGATTCAAGCTAAGCCCCAGAATAAAGAGGATAAGGAAAGTCACAAAATATCCCCGTTCCTGAATCCATTGTGCGATCTGATCTCCCTGGGCAGAAGACGATGAATTACCTATATCAAGAGAGGCAAAAACATCCTCGTGGATGCGGCGAACGGGTTGATCCAGGCCAACGACCTCAAATGGAATTTCTAACTGAACGCTGGCTGGTAGCAAGCATTGTGTATCGCTACAGCCCTGGTATTTCAATTCAATCGGGAGTGTATGAGTACCGATGGATACTTCGCGTCCGACATCGAGACGGAAACCAAAAGTCGCTGTATCTTCGTAAACAGAAAGCTCCGTGTCTCCAGCAAAATCAAGATAGATTTTGCGTTCTTCGGGGTAGACCACCGGTCCAGCTCGGAACCCTTCCGAAGTGCTTACGAGCAGTTCAGTCGGTATCAATGAATCCAGCGTTGGCCGATTACTGTTGATATGCCAACCACGAGCTATTTTGGCAACAACAGCAACCTTGATCTGGCTGCCTATCTGTACAGGTTCCACGGACAGATAGGCCTGAACATCAACCAGTTGTGATGGTAATGAAGCTGTCGTATCCTGAAACGTGGATTGAGCATCTGCGGTAGCATAGATAAGCAGAAGAAATATGATGATAGAAATAAGCCGTTTCATAGATTGAGAAAAACCCGTCTATTTTCTTGTGCAGATTGTTCTGCCGCGAGACTAACGCGGATGGCCTGTAGGGCGATTTCAGCATGTTGTTGCCAGTTAGTCACTTCGCCTGCGATATCCTTACAGAAAAGTTCCTCGAGCGAGGGAAGAGGCCGATCGGCCGGTTTGATTTCCTCAATCCCTGATCGGCTGGAAAGTAGCCAGGCTCCCTCTTGCTGGATCAAAGTTCCCCCAGCGAGAATATAGCGTCGGTATTCTTCAGCTCTCTGAATATTGATCCCTCCAGCCCAGAACCACTGCCCAATACCGCCGTTCTGAAATGCTACGTTGACCGTATTTACAGTGCACTGATAGGATTGATCCGCTCTGAGTGACTCATACAGCGCGCTCCCTTCAACCCATTTGACAGGACCAAATAGATCGATCACAGGATAAACATGATAGATGAAAAAGAGCGCTGGAGGTCCGGAGATGTTTAGATTGAAAAGAACTTCGGGGTGTGCACCTCGCCCTGGTGTCAAGCGCGTGAATATACTGGCCTGCAGATGTCCGTGGTCACGCACCAATTCTCTGAGCCGTGCATGCATCGGTGACACATTTTCTGAATGGGTCAATCGCAATACGACACCATTCTGTTTGGCGATTGTGACAGCACGTTCGCCCTGATCCACATTCCTCGCAAGAGGATATTCCATAAAAACATGCTTGCCGGCCTCCAGGGCTGCAATAGCAATTTCGCCATGACTTTCGTTATGAGTACAAATGACCACTGCATCGATTTCTTGACGAGAGATCAGATCGCGCCAATCCGGGAGATATTGCATGCCATACTTATCGGCAAGTACGTTACCAGTCTCGGAATTCCGCGAGGCAACCGCCCGTAAATGACAGCCTTCCAGTTGATGAAATCTCTCAGCACGGTGATTTGCCATGCCCCCTGAACCGATAATGCCAATCGATTTTTCTCCATCTGAAGCCATCAGTTCTCTCTCCTTAAAATTTGCGATCCAATAACCTGCTGACTGTGTTATACTGAGCGCAAATGAGATCTGTGAGTATCCCCTGTAGGAGAGTGCTCCTGCACTCGATTCGCGGCCAGGAGACCGCTCCTACCATTTCGCAAAACTCACGTATCCAAGATAATCTTTGACGACTCGACAAGCGGCATTTAACGCCTGCATATCGTGCCTCGTTCCCCCTTTGTCTGGATGATATGTCAGCGCAAGTTCCCTATCCCAGTGTTGTTCCAGGGTGCGTTTCAACACTTCTGAGATCGAAGCCAACATACGTATGTGCAGTGCTGCTCGCGTGTCCATGATTTGTAAATAATACCATAATCAAATGAGGTTGTCCATATATCAACTTTATACGGTGTGTTTTGAGCTACGTAACGAGTTGTTTCGTTAGCCCGTTGAGAACATGGACACACCGAGAAAGGGCAGAGATGAACCCAAACGATTCCTTTCACCTGTATCTACTCATGGGTCAATCAAACATGGCTGGACGTGGCGAGGTGGAGCCTGAGGATAGGCAAGCCCACCTGCGTGTCTTTGCGCTGGACAAGGCTGGTGCATGGGTATCAGCCGTGGACCCGATCCACTTTGACAAACCGTCAATTGCTGGGGTTGGCCCTGGAGTGACCTTTGGTAAGGTGATGGCAGAACACATGCCTTCAGTACGTATCGGTCTGATTCCCTGTGCTGCAGGTGGATCTCCCGTCACGGTGTGGAAACCTGGTGGCTACTGGGAACAGACCAAAAGTACTCCCTACGACGATGCACTGGAGCGGACGAAAGTTGCGATGGAACACGGTGTGCTCAAAGGTATGCTGTGGCACCAGGGAGAAAGTGACAGCAATCCAAAGGATGCCGCGTTGTATGAGGGCAGACTCATCGCACTCATCGACAGATTGAGGGTTGACCTGAATGCACCGGAGTTGCCTTTCATATCAGGGACACTGGGGGATTTCTTCGTCAAAAGCCATGCCGAAGGGAAACAGGTCAACGCAGCTTTGCGGAACATTCCTCAACAGGTGAGACAAACGGCATGTGTTGACTCTGCAGGCCTCGATCATCTGGGAGACCATCTGCACTTCAGTTCAAGTGCTGCACGGGAACTCGGACGACGTTATGCACGAGCTATGATTCCACTTCTTGCTTAGGAAAGTGGCATGTCGCTGCCAGAACTAGAGAAACTGCGAAACATCGGCATCGTCGCCCATGTAGATGCAGGCAAGACGACCCTCGCTGAACAGATGCTCTACCTTGCTGGAAGAATACGCAAGGTAGGGAGAGTTGATGACGGCACATCCCAACTGGATTGGCTGTCCACCGAGAAAAAACGAGGTATCACCATCCTTGCGGCCACCACTCTCCTCTCCTGGAAAACACACCATATCAATCTAATTGACACCCCGGGACACGTCGACTTCTCCTCTGAAACGCGCCGGGCGTTGCGCGTATTGGATGGGGTTATCGTCGTGCTCTCAGGTGTCGAGGGGGTCCAGGCGCACACGCTAACCCTGTGGACAGCTATACGATCATTGGGCATACCTGCTATCTTCTTCATCAACAAGATGGACCGCGACATGGCCGATGACAAGGCCATCATAAAAGACATCCATGCAAGGTTGACCCAGGATGCGGTACCGTTGCAGTTACCTGTTCGCGTGAACGACCGATTTGTGGGGATAGCGTCCGCGCTGCTCCCTGGCATGGATGAAGTTCCAAAGGGGTCCGCAGAAATCCGAACCCAACTTATCGAACAACTCGCGGAACACGACGATGAAGTATTGGCACATTTCATCCATGAGACTCCGTTCGAGAACACATGGCTGAGGGAACGGTTTCAGAGATATGCCAGACGTGGGAAGATCTTTCCGATACTGATGGGCTCTGCGTTGCACCAGCTTGGAATTGAGCCTTTGCTGGATGCAGTCGTGGAGTATTTCCCCCCACCCCAGGTAGCCGAGAATTCAGAGCTGTCAGCCGTTGTGTTTAAGTTACAACGCGAACCCAAGATGGGCCGCATGGCATTCATCAGAGTCTACGGGGGGGAACTCACGAGCCGACAATCTGTTCAGAATACGACGCGGGGTTTCTCCGAGAAGATTTCTCAGATCCGTAAGATCCATGCGGATTCCTACGAGGATATCGGTCAGGTGCGTGCCGGCGACATCGCCGCCTTATGCGGCCTCGAACGCACACGGATCGGGGATATACTGGGAAGTCCCGCTCTGGTTCCTGAGATGCCGGAGATGCCAGTGCCTGTTTTTCAGGTCAAGGTACTTCCTGTCGAGAGTTTGGAATCCTCCCATGGATGGCTCGAACAGGAAGACTTGCCCGATCGACGAACAAATTCAGCGGATTATGTGGCTTTAGCGGAAGCACTACAGGAACTGGAGGATGAAGATCCGAGTCTGGAAGTCAACTGGAACCCTGAAATCCAGGAATTGCGAATACGCGTCATGGGGATGGTGCAGGTAGAGGTGCTGCAGAGCATCCTCCAGGACCGATTCGGTCTGCTCGCAGCGTTCGCTCAACCTACTGTAGTGTTCAAAGAAACGCCTGCGAAGCCAGGTTATGGATATGTCGCCTATACATCTGTGCCCCACTGGGCCGTTCTCAGATTCCATATCGAACCAGCATCACGGGGGCGTGGTCTGGAATACAGATCCATCGTGCGCCCTGGTAGGCTGAAACTCCGTTACCAACGGGAAGTGCAGCGGCGCGTACCTATGGCTCTCCAACAGGGTCTCAGAGGGTGGGAAGTGACCGACCTGAAGGTCACATTGGTAGAAGGCTCTCACCATGAGCAACACACCCATCCTCTGGACTTCATTGCAGCCACCGGGTGGGCTATTGAGGACGGGCTCAAGAACTGTGGCACGCATCTGCTGGAACCGATCCTGAGTTTTCAGATTCATGGATCCGCCGACGTGGGCGGTCGTGTGTGCCAAGAGCTGCTCAATCGACGGGCCGTGTTTGATACCCCTGTGTTTAGCCCGTCCAGCTTTGCCATCGAAGGTGAAGTGCCCGCTTCTACCATCCTGGATCTGGCGTTGTTGCTGCAGCAGTGGTCAGGTGGAAAGGCTTCCATGACGACCCAGTTGGTGCGTTATGATCTGGCTCCCGAACACTATAATGATGACCCCGTCAATACCCAACCAAAACGTGCCCAGGTTTCCTTCAGGAGTTATATGTAACATACTTGAAACGGGCGCACCACATTCAATCATCAGCATCCCCTCCAGCACGATGTCGCTCTACATAGGCTGGCGGCCGATGCACTGGTACAGCTATTGTGCATGGCATGGCCTGCGGCTGCATGACCTGCGGCTGCATGACCTGCGGCTGCACGACTTTCCGCTGCCCCCGAAGCGTGTGAAGCAGATCTACGCTGAAGGAGAGGGGGAATTGTGTTCATAAGCCAAGTCAGATCCCCCGTTCAAGCTCGGCGGCTGTGGTACACCACGTTCGGTAGCAGACCGTGTTCAGGCATTGACATTCGCGAAATGTGAGCTAAATTCTATCAAGGAGAACAAAATTGGGCAATACCATCATTTGTAAGGTTGGCGAAGAATCGATCCTTCTGGATATTGATCGTGATTATCACTAAGGAATTCTACCGTTGACATTCGGTGGATCGTGTGATACCGTGTAAGAACAACAACGAGGATAGGAGGATCATAGGCAGGGTGAAACGTGGTACGACGATTACACTATTACTGATTGGGATTGTTTTTCTCTACCAGCCCTATTACCATCTGCTGCATGGCGCTGCACTGGCAGCTCTGCTCATCGGAGCATTGATGCTGCTCACGATTTCTACACGCATATCGCTCGTTATGGGAGCAATCGCGCTCCTGATGGGTACAGCATTCCTCTTTTGGCCGGTAGGAACGTTGCTCCGTGGTTCCTCGACTCATCTGTTATTGATGGGTGGGATTCTTTTTCCAGCGGCCTGCGGTTGGCGTCGAGAGATTAGCATGATCAGCCTGGCGTTGATGGTGATAAGCTTCTTATCGCTCTATGGACTGATAGGTGGGTTCTTAAAACAACGAGCACTGATACTCTTTTTGACAGGAACTCTGGCTTTTTCTATCACATTCTACCATCGGCAATGGGTGGAGCGTTGTGCACTCGGCTTAATTGCAGCAGGTCTGATTTTCATGTGCCAGCCTTTTGGTCTGATACTTTATAAAACAGGGTTTCAGGTTTTATTGGCAGGAACGACGGCTTTCATTGTCATCTCACATCGGACGTAGTCCCTCCCTTTATATCTCCCAGGGCCACGATTTTTCAAACACCGCCTGTACTTCGATAGTTTCTGAATCATAGCCCGATGCAAGAGTCGCGTGTGAACGGATCGTCACGGATACGCCGTCATTGACGACATCCACATAGTAATGATTCCCTGAGCTTGCAGGGAACTCTTCCTGAAATGTTCCTGACCAGGTCGAGTCTTCCGTCAGAAGTTCAAATCCTCTTTCGATCCCGGCTTCCGCCAGGTATCGCGCTATCCATCTTTCTTTCTGGCTGCCGATGATCTGCCAATCTACCCGGAGAACTTCCCATAGCCCCATGATGAGCACCGTCATTCCCAGACTGATGGCCAGCATGAGTATGAAAGCACTTCCCCGCTCGGATCGCATGACATGGCCCCTATCTCAGCATGTTGCCGCTGGTTTGAGCTGCGCTCGCCAGGCTCCCCGATCCTGCCAGGATCTTGGGTGTAATGAGAATGAGAAGATCGGTCTTACGCTGAATCGTTTCCTTGCTCCGAAAGATTGCACCCAGGAGTGGAATGCGGCTGAGCACAGGAACTCCCGAAGTTCTGTCCACATTTTCCTCTTTGATGAGTCCTCCAATCGCCAACGTATGTCCATTGCCGACGCGCACTCGGCTATGTGTCACCCGAGAGGAAATGACAGGGGGGATGCTGCTATCTTGCGTATCTTCCTTGACGGAATCGACCTGAGCGCTGATCTCCATCATGATCTCACCGTTCTCGCTGATATGAGGAATAACGGTCAGGATGATCCCAACGTCGAGGTATTCATAGGTCGTTGTGCTTGCGAGCTGTGTCTCACGCAAGGTCAGCACAGGAATACGATCTGTGACGAGCAGTTGCGCCAGTTCGTTATCGAGCGTCGTGGTACGTGGATGTGCCAACAGCTTTGCCTGGCCGGTGCTCTCAAGAGCCTGGATAACTCCAGTAATGTCCCGGAATGCTTCCAGCGAGAGCGTACCAAGCTGAAGTCGTCCACCATCAATCTGCTGATAAGGGCCAGATGCAATCTGTGAACCTGAGGGATGATGAGTGGCCTCCCACTGAATTCCAAGCCGTTGGATGGTATTCAATTCTAATTCCACAATTTGGGCTTCAATGGACACCTGAGTTCCCAGGACATCCAACTCTCCGATCAGTTGATCGATCTGCTCCAACACGGTGAGTGTGTCTGTTACGATGAGTGTATCCGACCATTTCTTGGCAGTAGGTTCCTCCTCTTTATCATGACTCACGGCAACGCCCCCTTCCTCATAGGGCGTTGCTGTGGACTTCTGACGGGCGGGTGGCAAAGTGGTCTCTTGACGAACAAATGTGCTGATCTTACCTTCGGCTGACAACATCGCCTGTAAGTTGGTCAGAATCGCGTTGGCATCGATATATTTGAGCCGGAAGATGCGCGTCACCATGGTTGCTGCGGCCTGATTCGACTGCTCAAACTGCTTGACCAGGTTACGTATCTGGTCCAGTTTGGCAGGAATATCTGTGACCACGAGTGCATTGCTTTGAACATTGGGTGTCAGTGATCCATCACTACTGAGCATACTCCCGATCATCTGTTGCATCTCAGTGAGTTTCGCGTTCTTGAAGAAGAAGATCTCTGTCTGAGTATACTGCTCATCTTCCTCAAGGCGCATATCGAGTGATCGTAAGAGCTGCTCGTATTTGTCAAGATTGGATGGAATATCTCGCAACACGAGAGAATTGGTACGTACGTCAGCCTGCACGGAACCGTGCTGGGACAGCAATCCATTCAATATCCCCTGAAGTTCCGTTGCCTGAGCGTTCTCCAGAGGGATGACCCGCCATTCCGTCGGGATGACATCGGTGATTGCCTGAGGAGATGCGGCAACCAGATAATCATCGACTGCTTCGTACATATACCCATTCGCTGTGAGAATCTGCTGGATGGCTTTGATAGGGGTCACCTGGTGCAGGCTGGCCGTAACCTGCCCTTTCACTGAATCGTGAATGATCAGCTTGATATCGTCTTGCTTGGCGAGTCCTCGCAGAAGTTGGCGCAGATCCGTATTCTGCATCTCTACGTTGATCAACTGTTGGGCTAATCGTATTCCCGGTTGTGACGATTGGTTGCTGTTGCTATAACGCCTGTTACTGGACGCCAAACGCAGGGATGCTGTATCTGTATACGCCGGAACCGGAACTCCGCCTCCGGAACCTTCTGCCTCTAATGTGTCACCCGGCATCCCATCAAGATCTTGCAAGTCCTTCTTGGTGATAATCAGCCGTACATGGTACTTACTTGGGATGAGTTTACCTCGAACCGGCCGCATAAGTTTCAGGATCAATCGGGCAACAGGAGGCGTCCTTGAAAACTGAACGAGCTGCACACGCCTGACTAGAGGTGAATCGAATAGGATCATTGTCCTGGGAACACAGGTGGCATCCGAAAACTCAACGATCAGTTCAGCATCCTTGTTATAGATGAGTCGCGGAGAAGCCTGACCGGTGATCTGCATCGTTATCTTCGCCTGATCTCCTACTGACTCAAACTCGAAATGAGAGATCTGTGTAAGATTGTCAGCCGCAAGACTGCTTGTCAGCAGGAATATCAGTATACACATGCACAGTTTTTTCATCGGTTCCACTCCAACCCTGCGAATTCAAGCACGCGTCGTTTCTCATCCCGAACCAGGATGACCTTTTCATCCTGGATCGCCTCTACTTTGTATCCGATCACATGTTCACCCACTTCGACAAGCAGCTCGCTGCCGTTCACACGAAGGATCGCTACCGGACGTTGTCCCTGGATGATCCCGGTGATCTCGATAGGTACACTGGTGGGAACCTCCGTTGAATTCTCTGTCGACATCTGTCCTGCTGCTGTCCCAATCTGTGCGTTGTTCTGTTTCGTTAAATCGGTCACGATCAGCGGGTCGAATGGATCCACTGTGACTGCTCCCCCCTCGAACGAAGGAGGATCTCCGTACACAAGCTCATCCCAATAAGAAATCTCTCGCAATGCAATCGTTGGTGCATCTGGTGGCTCAGGCGGTTCTACTGTCTGCTCTTGTGCTCGAAGCTCTCTATCACAACCCGTCAATAGAATACAACCACAGATCAATAGGGTGATAACTCCAATCCATTTCATTTCTCTCCCTCCTTCGCACGGTCGACGATACTCGATGCTGAAAATCATCGGTCGAAACTCGCTCATCCGGTTGATTTCCTGGGTTCCTCATTGAAACTGTAAACGTGCAATGTGAGCAACGCCTGCAACTGTTGCGAATCTGCTGTAGCATCGATGACTATCTCATCGATGCTGATAAACTGTGATCGCTGCTCGATGCGACGCATGACTTCCATGATCGCACGGTAGCTCCCTTGTAAGCGTATCTCGATGGTTTCAACGGTCAATACAGAGCCTGCCTGATCAGAAGTGGATCCCGTGCGCGGTAAAATTGAACGCAGATCACAGTTGCTTTGTTCAACATCTCTGGCAAGTTCCTTGAGCAGAGGATGCAATTCGGTTGTCGAAAACATCCGTTCGTGAACTGAATCGAAGATCTGTTGCAGATTCTGTCGAGAGCGTTTCAGCAAGGACGCCTTGCGTACCTGGTTCTGGCGCATTTTCAATGTCTGTTGAGCGTTGACGAGGGAACGACGTATCATTTTGCTCTTGGTTATCTGAGGCTTCATGAATATAAGATAACCCATGAGTGCAATACCAGAGACCAGTATCATGAGAACCAGGACACGTTCCCGCGAAGAGAGCTTATGAAGCCTGATGAGGAGATCCATCATGATCCACCTTTTGTAGCTTACATCGGAGTACGAAAGTGATAGCGCCGTTTTGCCCGGGATTCGCTTGCTTCAATGAAAATTGTGGTGCTGTAAAGAAAGATGTCTGCCGTACCACATCGAGGAATCTGAAAGCCGCTTCCTGGGAAGTGCTGTGGCCGGTGAAAATCACATTGTTCCTGCTGTCGCAGTTGAGACGGGAGAACCATATGCCGGGTGGTACGGCACTGCTGAGCCATGAAAGCAGATAAGCCCGCCGTTCTGCACCATGTGTCGAGAGGAATTCTTCATAGATCTGCAGACGATGTTCGAGTTGCTCCACTTCCTGTTTGAGATCCAGCACCGGTTGCAGACGGATGGCTTCGAGCTGTCGTATCTGCTGTTCAATGCGCTGATATTTGTGCTTCATATCATTGAATCGCACAGTGTAATAGGCGTTCCCACCAGCGATAAGCAATACTGTCATTGCCACAGCCAATGCTGTGCGGATCAACTGGGGTTTCAGACGCGCAATGGACAGCACCTGCTTCGGAAGAAGATTCAGGGCGGGCTTGAAGACGGGGAGTTGCGAACCATTCAACGCGAGACCGATAGCTGCTGCTGCGGAAAAGAGATGCTCTTCCATACCATCCAAAGGACATGAAATCTCACTAAGATGAGTTGTGGGATCACCTAACTGCACAGTCTCTATCTGCAATGTCTCGCGGAGCAGATCACAGATGTCTTGAGCGTTGGGAGCATCCAACAATACGATCAGCTTCTCGAAAGGGGTCGCATCGGGGAAATCAGCGTGATAGTAGTTCCAACAAAGTTGGAATTCGTGGAGTAGTTCATCGATACCGGAAGATTCTTCTGTCAATCGCTGACTGCCGATATCCATTGCATGCAAAAAGAAAAGCTCACCTTCGCGGAAACCCACTGCATAACTTACCTCGGAGTCTGCGAGGAGAAGCATCACAGGCAAGTGTTCGATGTTCAGGTATGTCCGATCCAGCACGGCACGCATCGCTGCCAGGTGCGAGATATCGAAACTCAGTGTCGAAACACCCGCTTCCTTGAGAATGTGGTA
>JAJRTO010000510.1 GCA_024278235.1 Candidatus Poribacteria bacterium | reverse complement strand
CTTGCCAAGCGGGGCCGGCTCGTGACTTGTGGAGCGACAACCGGGAATCAAGGGTCTATTGACATCCGCGAAGTGTACCAGAAACAGTGGAACATCCTGGGATCGGCACTCGGCAACCGTTCTGAACTCCTCAAGATTCTCAAGCTGGCTGGAGAAGGTCGATTGCAGCCTGTGCTCGATGCGATCTTTCCACTGAAAGACGCTGCACAGGCACATCAGCGGATGATGGATCGGCAGCAGTTTGGCAAAATCGTGTTGGATATATGAAGTTCACGTGATGCTAAGTCGAACCTGATTCCCAGGTGTTTCCAGGACACAGCAGTCATACCGTTGGTTAGTATCACCTGAAGGTGGAAACAATATGATTGGGAACCGACAGAGAGGAGGTAAGTGAAATGCCAGAGATTCATCTTCAGGTTTCAGACGAGATCGCAACTCGGGTACTTGAATATGCTAAAACTCAGGGGATGACAGTTGATTCCTACATACTTGAGTTGAGCAGCCGTGATGTCAATTCTGGATGGCCGGAAGGCTTTTTTGAGGAAGTTGTCGGTGGTTGGCAGGGAGAACCTCTCCAGCGATTTTATCAGGGCGATTTTGAAACCCGGGATCAACTATGAATTACGGACTTCAACTAGAGGATTGGGAGTTGTAGAAACACCCCACAATAAAACCAGGCATTTCTGGTCATGATCAATTAAGTAAGTTCATCCGTATCTCAGGAGATATTTATATGAGCAAATTCAAAGTGGGTATTATTGGTTGTGGAGGTCGTGGTCGCAGTCATGCCGTAGGCTACGCTTCGTCAAATGATGTCGTGATGGTTGCGTGTGCAGATCCTGTCGAAGACAATGCCAGGAAACTTGCGGAGCAACACGATATTCCGGCGACATATAGCGACTATCGAGACATGTTAAAGAAAGAGGCTCTTGACGTCGTGAGCGTCTGTACCTGGACAGGATTACACACCCAGATGATCCTGGATGCTGTGGACAGTGGCGTCAAGGCGATTCACAGTGAAAAACCGATGGCTCCTACATGGGGAGAGGCCAAAAAGCAGCATGAAACCTGTGTTGCCAACAACGTACAACTTACCTACTCTCATCAGAGGCGGTTCGGACGGCAGTTCTACAAGGCGAAGCTGCTTGCTAATGATGGCACAATCGGCAAGATGATTCGCGTCGAAGGTTCCTGTCCCAATATGTTTGACTGGGGTACTCACTGGTTTGATATGTTCTTCTTCTATAACAACGACGAACCTGCAGAGTGGGTCATCGCTCAGATCGATCCGGAAGGCACTCACGATGTTTTCGGTGTGCCCGTAGAAGGTGGTGGCGTCTCCTGGATTCGGTGGAAGAATGGTTTGCAGGGACTGTTGGTGACCGGTCATGCAGGCGGTGTCGGCTGTGCAAATCGCATCATCGGCACCGAAGGCATCATTGAGGTTGGTGTACCTGATGGGCCTGCTATTCGGGTCATGTCTGGAGGGAGCGACTGGCAGATCCCCGATATGGGCGATTTCCCTTTCAGCGGCGGCAACGATACAACCCTCGGTGTCCTGGATGCCATCCAATGTCTTAAAACGGGCGAAGAGCCTGTGCTGAGCAGTCGCAAAGCACTCCAGGCAACGGAATTGATCTTTGCCACTTATGAATCGAGTCGCCGGCGCGCCAAGATCGTACTGCCGTTGGATGTGGATGATTCTGCTCTCATGGCCATGCTGGAGAGTGGAACACTGCAACGGCGATAAGCGTGTCTCCACCGAAAAGCAGTACCAGCATGAAATCCAACAAGAGGAGGCACAAGGAGCATCATGTCTATGCGCGAGACAAAACAGAAGGTGCCCTCACACGATTATCACGACATTGATGAGTCACACGTCTGGCATCCACTTTTTCAACACCAGCTTCTGGAACAGACAGATCTCATGGTGATGAAGGAGGCACACGGGACAACGATTACCGACTCAGAGGGGCGTGAGTACCTGGATGCTTTCTCAGGGCTGTGGAATGTCAACGTGGGATATGGACGCCAGGAGATTGCAGATGCCGTTTATGAGCAGATCCAGCGGTTGCCCTATTATCCGCACTCACAGATCAATATTCCGGCAACATTACTGGCAGAACGGCTGGCGGAGCTTCTACCCGGCGACCTCAATCACGTCTTTTTCTGCAACAGTGGTTCTGAAGCAAGCGAGACGGCTCTGAAGATCGCCCGACAATATGGCCGACAGAAATACCCCGGGGAGAACCGTTACAAGATCATTGCTCGCTATCGTGGTTATCATGGCTTTACTTTCGGTGCCCTTTCCGCAACGGGACAGGCCCTACGCCGAAAATCGTTCGAACCCCTTGTCCCCGGCTTTCTGCATGTGCATCCTCCCTACTGTTATCGATGTTCCCTGGGATCAAGCTATCCACAGTGCCAGCTCGCGTGCGCGGCTGAGATCGAGCAGGTGATTGAATACGAAGGTGCTTAAACCGTCATTGCTATCATTGCAGAGCCGATTATTGGAGGTGGCGGCGTTATCGTTCCCCCAGACGACTATTTGCCCAAACTCCGAGAGATCTGTGATCGGTACGATCTCTTGCTCATTCTCGATGAAGTGATTACAGGTTTTGGCAGGACGGGCACTTTATTCGCGTGTGAGAGATGGGGCGTGCAACCTGATATCATCACGCTTGCCAAAGGGCTGACCAGTGGGTATCTCCCTCTGGGAGCCTGTGTCACCAGCACGGAGATCTTCAAAGCGTTTCTTGGCGAACCGGAAGAACATCGAGAGTTTGCTCAGGTATGCACCTATGGAGGACATCCTGTTGCCTGTGCCGCAGGTTTAGCCAACCTGAAGATTCTCACAGGCGAGCGACTATGGGAAAACGCAGAACAACAGGGGAACTACCTGATCGAGCAATTCAATAGCCTGAAATCGTTGCCGATTGTGGGAGATGTACGCGGAAAAGGGCTGATGATAGCCATCGAGCTGATCCAGGAGGATCATTCTCCCCTGGATTCAGCCAGCACCAAGAAGGTCGTCAAAGCTGTCCAGGAGAAAGGCATCCTGATAAGCAAGATCGGCCATGCGGTGGATGCTCCCGAAAACATCCTATTTATCGTGCCTCCGTTGATCTTGACGGCGGCTGAGGCAGATCACATCTTTGAAACACTCTGCACCGTGCTCGCAAGTGTTTAGCGTTTTATCGTGGAAGACAATTACCGACGATCCGGCAGTTCCTGGTGGAGAGCAGTCCACATTCAGTGTTTTACCCTCTCAGATTCAGTAGGTAACACTTTTGTAAACAGGTACCGAAATCACAGAAGACGGGAAGAGGGGAAGGCGGGAAGAGGGGAAGGCGGGAAGAGGGGAATTGGAGCGTTTTCCCGTTCTCCCGTTTTCTCACTTTCTCGTCTTCATGTCGTCGTTGAAGGGATTTGAAAAAACGTTAGCTACTGAACCCTCTCATACCAAACACAGTTTAAAATTGCCGCTTTGAGAAATCCCCCTCAATCCCCCTTTACGAAAGGGGGAAGCGGTTCCCCCCTTTGAAAAAGGGGGGTTAGGGGGGATTTGAGATCTCCCTGCGTTGGTGCAATCTTAAACTG
>JAJRTO010000509.1 GCA_024278235.1 Candidatus Poribacteria bacterium | reverse complement strand
TTGCTTCCCAGTATGGAAGAAGCCGGTTACCTGTTGATCGAGGATGATGATGGCAGACTTTGGCCATTCAAACGCAAGAAGTAAACGAATTTCGCGGGGTGTTGCGGGAAATCGCGACACCCTGTGATATGCTGTTTCCAATGACGACAGATGTTCACCAAGGAGTTCATATATGAATCGGGCGCAGGCGAAATCGCAACGCCTATCTCAGATCGAAAAGCTGCTCTGGGCGTATCCAGAAGGATTGTCCCAGGCAGAAGTCGCCAGGCGGATAAGGGTCAATCGTTCCACCATTAGTCGTTATGTGGCCGAAAACTCTCTGCCGCCCGGCGTCTATGTGGATGATCTGGATGACAACAAACTGAAATTGGATCGCGCGGCGGATCTGACCAAGGCCGCCTTTAACCTGCACGAGATCATGGCCATTCACCTGGCGACCCGGCTGCTGGCGACGCGCACCGACAAACAGAACCCCCATGCCGCCTCAGCCATGCGCAAGCTCGGCGTCGCTTTGCAACGGCTGGACCAGAACGTGAGCAAGCATCTGCTGCGCTCGGCGGAGATGATGGACGAAGCTGCTGCCTATCACGATCCCGTCTACCTGGATGTGCTTCAGAAGTTGACCGAGGCCTGGTCTGCTGGACGCAAAGTGAGAGTCAGCCATCAGATGGAGAATGGGCGGGTCTTCGAGTATAAATTCTCGCCCTACTTCATCGAACCGTATGCGGTGGGCCAGACCGCGCATGTCATCGGCCTGCGTGAGCCGCCCGACGCTGTGCGTACATTCAAGATTGAACGCCTGAAGTCGGCGGAGATTCTCCGTGAGCGGTACGAAATTCTCGATGACTTCGATCCACGATCCATGTTGGCCAACGCCTGGGGCATCTGGTACACGGAGGCTGATCCGGTGGAGGTGGTGCTCAAATTCCGTCCCCAGGTGGCGCAGCGGGTGGAGGAGACGCGTTGGCACCAATCGCAACAGACGGTGCGGGAGCCGGACGGCAGTCTGCTCTGGCGGGCGCGGGTGGCCGAACCACAGGAAATGCTGCCGTGGGTGCGGGGTTGGGGCGCAGACGTGGAGGTGCTGGAGCCAGTGGAGATGAGGGAGACGATGATGGGAGAGGCGAGGGTGATGGCAGAGAGCTATGGTTGGTTCGTCTCATCGACGCCTGGCAGCGTAAGCACGACTCTCGACGACTTTTTCGGAGAATAAACATGGCTTTATATCCTTTTCAAGAGCGCGTAAAATCGCTTCTTCTCGCTGGGGAATCTGTGATCCTTCAGGCCCCTACCGGTTCAGGCAAGACCCGCGCGACACTGTCGCCATTTATCGAGGCATATTTCGATCTGCCTGAGTATAGCTTTCCGCGCCAGTGCATATACAGTGTCCCCATGCGAGTGTTGGCGAATCAGTTTTTTGCGGATTATTCAGAACTGACTGAACGCTATCATAGACGAACCGGACGTGAGATGAAGGCGACCATCCAGACGGGAGAGCAATCGCAGGACCCACAGCTTCTGGGCGATCTGATCTTCGCAACTATTGATCAGAGTTTGAGTAGCGCTTTGGCTGTCCCCTATTCGCTTTCGCCAGGGCGTGCGAATTTGAATGCGGGCGCTTTTTTCTCATCTTATCTTGTCTTTGATGAATTTCACCTCTTTCCTGTGGAGGAGAATCGGGCTGAAGGGGCATTGACGACAACATTGCAGTTGTTAACAAAACTCAAAGGCATTGTTCCCTTTGTGCTGATGACGGCCACCTTTTCCAGCACCATGTTGACCGAGTTAGCTGCGCGGCTGGATGCCGAGGTGGTGACTGTGCCGCCTGACGAATATCGAATGATTGCCAGCCGTGGGGGTAAACAGCCCCGCTGCCGCCGTTATCAAACGCATTCTGAAGCGATTACTGCGCAGTCAGTCTGGTCAGCGCATAACAAACGTTCCATTGCTGTCTGCAATCAAGTAGCCAGGTCCCAGGCGCTTTATGAGGAGTTGTGTGCATTGGCAAAGGGAACGGATACAGAGATTATCCTTTTGCATAGCCGTTTTATCCCTGAAGATCGAAAGGCCAAGGAGGATAAAATTAGTATCGAGTTTGGTAAAGAGCAGGAGCATTGGCAAAGCGATAGCATCATCCTGGTGGCGACTCAGGTTGTGGAAGTTGGGCTGGATATCACCTGCGAACACCTGCACACAGAAATCGCCCCAGCCAATGCAGTGCTGCAACGCGCCGGACGCTGCGCTCGCTATCCGGGGGAGTACGGAGTTGTTCACATTTATCCGTCCCCTATACGTGAGACGTGGACAGGCGAAATGAAGCCGGATTACCTTCCCTATCCCAAGCCGTTGTGTGAATCGACCTGGCAAAGTTTCGAAAATCGAACAGGAGAGATTATCGATTTTCAGGAGGAGCAGAAGATTATCGATGAGGTGCATCAGGAGAACGACCGTCAACTTCTGGCATCCATGGATTCCCAGTCATCGCTGCTTTGGGACGAAATCTACGGGGCAATGGAGGAGGGAGGGCGTGAATATAGAGCTTCGTTGATTCGTCGTATCGATAATATCACCGTGATGGCGGCGTCGAGGCCCGAGTTGATCGGCAACCCGTTTCAGGCTGAAGGGTTTGGCCTCTGGAGAGGGACGGTGAAGGGCTTCCTGCGCAAGCTGGAAGAATTGTCTGACGAATGGCTGTCAGATGAATTCGAAGATCGTTGGTTGATGGCTTACCCAATTATCAGCGAGAAAGATCCCGATGATCCGACCCGATCTGTTCAAATTCGGTGGGAGGAGGTGGTCGATACAAGTCAGTTGGACGGCAGCAGCATGGTGGTGATCAATAGCGCCTTCTGCGCCTACGATGCAGAGGTGGGCTTCCGGATCACATCACCGGACGACGGGGGCTGGACGTCAAAGCCGGGGGAAACAAAGATGCGGAACAGTCAGGGTGGTTTTAGCTATGAGTTAGAGAGCTATACTGACCATATCGACAACATGTTGCGTATATATCATCGTGATTTTCGAGGTCGTGTTGCTTATGTTGATGACAAGTTGATGGAGCATTGGGGGACGCCCCCGCAAGGATTGGATACTGCTATCAAGACAGCGATTACTCTGCATGATTTGGGGAAATTAGACAAGCGATGGCAGCAATGGGTTCGTCTGTACCAGCAAAATATTGGTGAAGCCATTGACGATCCCCACTATATGGCAGTGCATACGAACTGGCAGCCTGCGTTTTCAAGCCATAAAACGGCCCGGAAATTGGCTGATCGACAGGTAAAACGCCCTCACCACGCAGGGGAAGGCGCCATTGCTTCGGCCCGGATTATTTCACAACTGATGGGTGGGAACGAGGATCTTATACGGCCTGTACTAACGGCTATCGCTCGTCATCATAGCCCGTCCACGCGTGATTTCACTCCTTATACGCTTCATCCTGACGCGATCGCGGCAGTTCGGCAAGCGTTGGCGCTCGCTGAACTTGAGACGACGCCATTGCAACTGTTTATGACTGACCCGGCGGTGAGATTAGAGGAGTATATGATTCGTCCAGGCGATTTTCAGCAACTTGCCTTATATTTGCTGATCGTTCGTTATCTGCGCTTGGTAGATGGAATGTCCCAGGAAAGGTGACCATGTATCAACAAAATTACTATGTCCCGAAAAATACCGGAACGCTGACTGATTCTCTGCTTGCATTTGGCGTGGCCCAAGTGCTGGCAGACATCGTAGACCGTAATGGCGGTCGAACAAACGTCGTCATTCAGGATGTCGGCGTCTGTTACCTCATCGACACGGGCGCGCCGATCCATGCTGCTTGGATCGAAGATATGAAACTCTGGGAGCGGATTCCTTATCTGACCGGGGGCAGAGTCATTGTGCCGCCAGAACTGGAAGGGATCGCCACGCGTAGCGTCGATGAGGAATGGGATCGGTTTCACCGATTCAGTGAGATGCGAAAACAGTTGTCCGACCGCAAAATCGTGGGTGACGAGTTGGAGAATGCATTGGCGGACCTGAAGCCTAAGCCTGATTGGACGGTGGTCACCTATTTGGGTGATTATCGTATGCAGGCGCAAGGAGGATACAACGAACTGGTTGGGCAGTGGTATGCGAGCGGGCAGGAGTTCTTGGCGCTTAATTTGCGTACGATCTTGTCCATGTTCGCCTCATTGACGGCGGACCAGGACGCTATCGCCAAGGAATGGAAGCAGGCGACCGCCGGCAGCGGGTTCAAGGATATGGTGACAGCCTCTCAATTGTTGAATCCGCATATGGGAAAAGGACAGAATCGAGCCAAGGCGAACAAATTATCAATGGGTAACGAAAAATCCTTCTGGCTATTGGAGTATTTAAAAGCCGTTGGCCTGTGGCTGGCGAGCACACCTCGCAACGCACGGGACCCAGACTTGCGAAAAAACTATACCCTGTCCCCTCGCCAGCTTGGACTGCAAGATCATCGGCGTATTTATAATCGCTTTCGAGATAGTTTGTGGAACGATACGCCTATCAAGATGGATATCGTCGCATCTTTGCTGTATACGGAGACGTTGCTGACATACAGCATCGAAAGTGAGAACCTGGGCATCTTTGCCAATGGCCCTGTCTCCAATCTGGTGTCAGGTATGGATGTGGGAACTTATCAATTGCTTAGCCAGAATTCATATACCATGATGAATTTGGCCTTTCTCGGCCTGCCGGACTGGATGCCCCAGATCAAGACTTTCACCGATGTACGGATGTTGCAAGGGATCATCCAAGAGCACAGAGAGCGCATTCGCTCGATCGATGAGAGTCGGAGCGAAGGGTATGCTCTGTTGCTACAATACCGGAATTTCGTCTCAGGCGATGATCTGGATTCTTTCTTCAGCTTTTGCAGTGGTTATAGCAGCTATCTGATCAGTGAACTCGATCGCAGCCATTTCTATGTCAAACCGTTTACGGAAATCAATCTACGGAGGTTAATCGAGATGAATCAACCCAAATTGAGTCCCATTCTTAAGAACGAAGGCTTTCGCAACATCGCCACCGCCATACGACGTAGCACTGTTATCCCACAATATATTGGGCGCCAAACGAGTCGTTTCGATATTCGTTATGGTTTGGGGCAGGATTTGAAGCGCAAGGCGCAATACCCCGATGAATTTGTGCAGGCATTGGCCGACTTCATGCAGAGTTACAACGAAGAAACTGCGCGCGTGCATGAACGAACAAAAGGACAGGCTCGTCGTAAGGCTATTACAACAAACGACATAGAAGCGATCGTCGCTTTAGTGGATGAATATGGATCCGAGACTGTCTGCAACCTGCTGGTTGCCTTCGGCTATGCACGCGATCCAAAAGAGAAGGTTGAAGAGACGAATGATGCTGAATCTGTCGAAAAGGCGTAAGGCCGTCAATTGTTTTGCACTTTGTGCATTACTCATCAAGTAGAAGGAGACAATAGATCATGAGCACTCCGGTTTATAACATTTCCATCGCAGTCCAGGCCACGTTGAACTTGCACTCTCTGAACAATGAAGGCGGGGAGGGCAATCAAATCCAGACCCGAGTCGTCACCATCGTGGATGCAGAGGGTCGTCTGCATAGCGTCAATGCCATCAGCGGCGACATGCTGAAACATATTCAGGCAGAGCATCTCTATCATATCGCCCGCGATAATCAACTGCCCCTCTGCAAGGCGTGCGCCATCTTCGACGCCAACCGCATGTCAGCCGATCCAGAATTCCAGGCATGGCTGAAAGAAAAGCCCACGCCGGTGCAGGTCGTCAACCAACTGCTTTCATGCACGCTGGATGACATTGAAGGTAACCTGGTGACTCAGGGCAAACAGTCCGTTCCGCGCAAAAGTGTGGTCGAGTTTGGTTGGGCTGTGGGCATCCCGGAATCGGTGGCTACCGAGCAGTACTTCCACGTCAAGTACGACCCGGATCGACGCGAAATTCCGACGGAGAAGGCCGATCGCTCCGGTAATCTGGGCCAGGCTATCTTCCACCGTCCCGCCAACAGTGGCCAATACGCCATTATCTGC
>JAJRTO010000508.1 GCA_024278235.1 Candidatus Poribacteria bacterium | reverse complement strand
TGTAATAACGCTCTTTTTCACCATCTTCTCCCAGAAAACAGGTCACTGAAATGATCGAAATACCAACGACGCGATACGATCCATATGACCACGCATTGCGTTTCACGGTTCATCATGAGCATCACCTGCTGGTTCATCATGAGCATCGCTTGCTGGTTCATCATGAGCATCGCTTGCTGGTTCATCGTGAGTATCACCTGCTGGTCCATGAGCATGATCTGCCGGTGGAGCTTCCAATTCACTGTCTATCTGACTTAGCACATATTCCGCAACAGCTTCAATTTCAATCTCTTTAAGTCCTAGCTTGGGCATGGCCGGATACGCGGGGCTCATCTTCGTAGGATTCCGAATAAATGCCACGAGTTCTTCTGCTTTGCCCAGATACATAGGTAAAACGGTATTCAGAGGGGGGCCCACCAATCGTTTGTCGAAGCTGTGACAAGTGGAGCAGCGCTGCTTGAAAACGGATTCGCCGCGTTTGGTATCTGTTTCACCACCACCTTCGATGCCTCGTGCGAGCATGATCTCCGCTTTGGCCTCTTCGGCTCGGGTGATAAGGCCCTGCGTATGTTCCTGGATGGCGTACTCCCTCGACGCCGATTCGCCAATGAATATCGCCAGGAATAGCAGCAAAAACAGCACAGAGGTATGGGTAACCGGTTTCGTGTCTGAACTTCTAAGCACCGAATAGAGCTTCAGGCTGAGGAGTAACAACAGGAACAGGGTCATAGCAGATAAGCTGAATACGGCAGTCGATAAAGCCACCCTGGGCGACGTTACCAATCCCCAGAGGATAAAGACAGGTTGAGTCAAGACAAAGATAAGGGCAAGCCCTGCACCAAATCGCCTGACAAATCCCCGGTAATCCTGGTTCTGCCCGTCATCCGGTTGTTTCCACTTCAGGAAGAAGAAAAGGATCCCTCCTCCCGTAGCTGCAAAAGCGGTCATCATAAAGAATATATATCGCGCGACCACATTCCAGGAGAAAAGGATCCCATACGGACTTCGTACCGCCGTCCATTTTTCAGGATCCATGATCAGGCTCGTACCACTCACAAAAATGAGATAGGCGACAAAGAGCAGCAACGTTCCAAGAACACCGGAGCCAATGTGCAGAGAAAATCGCTTATCACGGCTGTCGAACGATCTCTGATACACATAGATCAGAACAAGACCCACGGCCACAAGTAGAATCACAGGCAAAAATGTATTGAACAGCAATAGATCTGCATTGTACAGGATCTGAGCATAGACAAAGAAGAGAGTCAATAGAGGGATCACTCCCAGGATCAGCCCCACGCTCTTGCGATAGGCGAATGTATCGATCAGTTCCCTTGCAAAACGCCGGTGATTGGCGTTTCGCTTGCCCTTGTCTGACAGGTTGAAAGCAATGGAAAAAAAGGCACCTCCCATGAGCATACTGATGAACGGTATATGGATAAGATAAACGAGCACTAACAGGTACTTGACAAGTGTCAGATGTTCAGCGGAAGGTGGTAAGACGAGTTTATCAAGGAATCCCATAGATGCTTTCCTTTAAGACTCTCAGAGGGTTCCGAACAATTTGCCCAAAGACAAGATCGAAATTACTAACAGCGCGTAAATATTGATCTTTCTAAAAGCAAAACCGAAGGCAAATCGATAGCCGTCTGTCTCAGTTCTAAGGAGTTTCACCGCGCTGAAAGCAAGCCACAGCGCGCATAGAAGCAGCCCCAGGTTCACCAGGTAGGAGTTCGAAATATCGAAAAGCGGTATCAATAGACAGGTCACTGCTGTTGCCAGGATCCAGACAAACGTGATACGCGCCAATTGTTGGGTACTGAAAACACGGGTGAGCGAGGGAAATCCGGCCTTTTCATAGTCTTCACCGTGAATGAGAAGCAACAGCCAAAAGTGAGGCATCTGCCAGATAAAGAAGAAGAACGCGATGATAATCGCCTGAGGATCCAGGAGATCTCCCCCTCCGGCAACCCAACCGACCGCAGGTGGAATAGATCCGATCACAGAACCGGGAACGACAGCAAATGCACTTTTCTTCTTCAGGTATGTGTAGATACCATTATACCAGAGAACAGCCAGCAGTCCTAGCCCCAAAGCCAACAGATTCGTTCCTAAGAAAAGCGTCCATGCTCCCAATGCGATTAAGATTGCTGCAAACCACAGAGCTTGCCTGGGCTGTACTCTACCGGAAGGGATGGGACGGCTTCTGGTCCGCTCCATTAGGGCATCCATCGGGTGCTCCTGCCAATGGTTTAGTGCCGAAGACCCGCATGCGAGTAGGAAAATCCCGAAGATTGCCGGCAAGATTGGCCAGGACAGATGGCCTGATGCCAGAATAAACCCAGCGGCCGTTGATACAGTGACCACAGATGTGATCCGAATCTTGCTGAGTTCCAGGGTAACCCGTACCCAGTGGGCTAGATGGGATTTCTGGGGACGCATCAAAGCTCTCTCAGGTAGCTGATAATATCCGTGAGTTCCTCGTCTGTCAGTGCATGTGGAGGCATGACAGGCCGGAAACCCTTCACGACATCCACGCTTGGATCTAAAATGGATCGTCGTAGATAGGCTTCATCTATCGAGACTTCTCTCTCTTGACCGCTCGTCAATACCTGTACTGTGCTGCCGAAGATCCCTTTAAGAGAAGGCCCTACAGTGGCAGTCGTTTGGGTTGTCGAGGCATCCGTAACTGCTGCATCGCCCGTCGAATGACACAGCGTGCAACCTTTTGCTCGCATGAGTTGCCTACCACGAGATGTTTGTACCGATTCATCCGATTACGTATCGCTATGTTCTGCCGGTTCGGTTGTTGTGGATCCTTCTGTCGTCGATCCGGCATTCGCGGGTGACCTGTCCTCGTTCTGGTACCACTCTGTGAAAGCCGACTCAGACATTACGATCACTTTCGATTGCATATAGGCATGGTTCAATCCACAGAACTCCGCACACAGGACGTCGTAGGTTCCCGTCTCTCTCGGCTCGAACCACACGGATGTCTCCAGACCGGGAACTGCATCTTCCTTAACCCGAAACGCAGGCACATAAAAGCTGTGGAGCACGTCCAGCGAGGTGATAGCTAACCGAATAGGTTTGTCAACAGGTATCCGCAATACATCACTTGGCTTCACATTATCGTACTCGAAGTTCCACTGCCACATACTTCCTGTGACCTTCACAACCATAGCGTCCTCTGGGGGATTTTTCATGATCCTATATCCCGTCCAGCTATAGTAGAACATCCCCAGCACCAGGATGGCGGGGATAATGGTCCAAACAATCTCGAGCAGTACGTTTCCTTCGATCTGCTGGGGTGTCGGGTTTCTTTTTTGATGGTACTTGATCACAAAAAAGACCATCAGAAAAACGATCAGGACAAACAGCGCGACACATATGATCAAGAAGACCAGAAAGATATTATCGACGATGCTCGTTATATTAGAAACCCCTGAAAACATAATGTGCCTCACCTATAGGAGATATCGAAGAACGTGAATCCAATAAATATGACGATAGCAATGAGCGCAATGAACAACATGATCTTGAAGAGACCTGTTTCATACTTGAGGTGCATGAAGAAGTAGAACACCAGCCCCGCTTTGACCCCTGCAATCACAATGGCAGCCACCATACTCCAACTTCCAAGATGCATGCCAGCAACGGCTACCGTGAGCCCTGTAAGAACCAGAAGGCTGAGCCATATCAGAACATAAATCCCATAGCCGATGGGCGCGTGGTGATCT
>JAJRTO010000507.1 GCA_024278235.1 Candidatus Poribacteria bacterium | reverse complement strand
CGCTGGCGGTACTGGAATATGACCATACGCTCGCTGTCGTTGAAAGCGCGGCAATGGAGGTCGATGCGTTTCAGCGGCGTCAGTTCGAGGTCTGTGGTAATCAAGGAAGCGTTGCACTGCAACCCCTGGAGCCACCAGCCATGCGTCTGTGCCTGAGTGATGCTCATGAAGATTATGGGCAAGGCTGGCAAACTGTTGACGTGCCGAACATTCCACGCTATGTGCGTGATGTGGAGGAACTGGCTCGTTGCATCCGTGGAGAACAGGCATTCCCTTATTCCAAAGAGCATGACTACATAGTACAGGAGACTGTGCTGCGTGCATGTGGTTGTGCGTGAAATACTCCCTCCTTCATGACGATTTCGTGGTAGCAGACGTAGTTGCGTACGGGAATATCCGGCCCAATCGAGTGCGCGCCGATGATCACACCACCATCCTGTGCAACTTCGATAATGCCGCGTGCTTGTGCCTCTATTTCCTTGTGAGTGCCAAACGGTAACACATTGGCATTACACATGCCGCCGATGAACGCCAATTTCTCCCCATAGTGTTTTTTCAACTCAGGGATCGATAGACCTGCTTTCGGCTCAACAGGATTGATCCCGTCAATGCCGGCCTCGATGAGCATATCGAGGAAAGGCCCGATATTTCCATCGCTATGCAGGATGACGTGGGCCGCTCCTGCCTCTTTGAACGCTCGCACCATCCGTTTATAGGCAGGAAGAAAGATCTGCTCGAAGGAATCGGGAGACACAAAAGGTTGCAGGTTATGCGCCATGTCATCGTAGATCCAGAGCCCCGTATCATATAGATCCCCTCGCCGTAGTGATTCCTTCCCAATCTCGATAATGTGATCGGCAACTCTATCGGCCAGAGCTTTGGCAAAGGGAGGATCTGCGGCAATATCCATCAGGAATTCCACTTCACCGCGAAGGAATGTGGTGCGGAGATAGGGTCCCCCTGTTTTACAGAACACAGCACGCCTATCACGATGAGTATGGGCTGTATTCATGAAGCCCACATATCTGCCATCCAGACTGGGGGAATCAAATCGCACCTTGTCCAAATCCATCTTCTTTTGAATGCAGGTCTCCAATACCTCATAGAAGTAGGCTCCCTTGCGTGTGCGAATGATTCTTCCCCAACCATCACGCCTGACAGAAAAGTCGCCATCCTGCGAAAGCGTCGTTACCTGTGTCGGAAAAGGCGTTTCATCCGCAATAGCGATTGCAACGTCCACCTCAAAGAAGTCATTCAGGCTTGTGTCGCGGGACAACGCCAGTTCGTGGTAACACAGGTTGCTAAACTCAGCCCAGAAAGAATCGAACTTGGGAATACGATCCGGTGGTTGGTGATTCAAAGCGGCCATCACACGTTCTTTTGAAGTCATATTTCCGATCCTAACATCGGTTGAGTAGGTGCGTAGCACCGTATCAAGACCAGTGTATTGTTCAGATAACCTCCGAGAATGACCAGAGCCTTCTCTTGAGTTCCTCAAAGCTCCCGGGTCGTTCAGAATCAAACAGTTCCAGCAGATCCGGGATCGTGACAAATCGGTGAATCAGCGTGTAGGCCATCAACTGATCCGTCAACGTCGCATTGAGTTGATCTTCCGTGTATCCGTAGGCCAGGAGCATCGCTCGTAGTAGTGCCGGAGAACCACGAGTAACGCTGCAACCGGGGGCCACAAAATCGTAATGCGGATGCCCCAACATGGCATCCCCAAAATCGATGAATCCTGTGAGTTGCCACCGTCCGCCACATTCCCTCACGAGCAGATGCTCATCGGTGATATCCGCGCTCAGGAGTACAGGTTGGAAGCCCGGTTCGTACAGCGGTGGAAGATCGTCCAGAAACTCGAGAACCGATTTTGTCCATGCTGGACTCAGATCCATCCGATGGATAAGGTCGATGCAATGTCGGATCTGGTTCTCGACGAAGACCGGCCAATCACGACCGATGGGTTCCAGCCCTTCTGTTGGTACCGAGTGTAGTGACGCCATGAACTCACCACAGCAAACGGCTATATGTTCTCTATCGGCCCTGCTCAGCAGATGCCAGGCTTCACAGAGAGGAACACCTTCCACAGTGGTCAGGATGAGGTAGGGCCAATCTTCGATTTCGCCATTGGCCACCAGGTGAGGGATGGGGAGATCGACTCGTCCGGATAGTTTCTGGAGCACCGTCAGTTCAGCGAGAAAGTCATCCGGCCAAAGGGGCGCGAAGAGTTTGATATGCCAGTCAGGGCCTACCCTGAAAACAACATGTGTACCGGGCGGAGCAAATTCGAGTTGTGCTGCATCGAGACCATGTCGCTCACATATCAGACGCATGGCTGGTAGCCAGGTTTTTACATGACGGTACACCCGCCGGTAATCTTCGCCTGTCTCGATATTGGGCAAGAGTAGGTTTTCAGAGGTTTTCATTTCGCTGAATGCCCTTGTTCTCGAAAGATGACGCATCTGTTTGGCCTCCCTATGTCGCAAGTTTGTCATTCTAAACTGCATCTGGCCTCAGTCTTGGGGGTGTGCTTGACCGGAGGTGATGTTTTCTGTAAATTCCAATCTCTGAACTGATGCTCTAGCTTCATAGTTCCAAAGTATGAGAAAAGTATCACCTATGACACAACGAAAAGCAATACTTTTCCAAATGAGGTTGCCCTGTTGCCAACATGGTTCCCTATTGAAATAACCCCATGATTGTGTTAGAATAGTACCAGTTTGTGCCAGGCAGATACATGACTCATTGAGGATCTGCTACTCTTCATCCTTAACATCCTGGTTGATTCCATAGAGTGAGGCTCAAGATGAACCCGTATCTTTTATACCTAGCGGTTGCTGGTTTGTTTGCCTTACTTGGTTACCTCGCTCATGATGTCATCTCGCGCAGACGGATGGGTAGTGCGCGAGAGCGCGCAAATGTGGTTTTAGATGAGGCGTATGACAATGCTGAAAGAATAAAGAAAGAATTTGCCGTTCAGGCCAAGGAGGAGGCCCTACAACGACAAGCAGAATTTGAGCGAGAAGTTCGGGAAACACGTATTGAGATCCAGCAACGGGAACAACGTATTTTGGCCAAGGAAGAACTGCTAGACTCTCGTACGGCAGCATTGGAGAGCCGTGAGAGAGAATGTAATAAAAACTTGCAGAGACTGGAAGACAAGCAACAACAGCTTGTAGAGCGAGAAGAAGATCTGAGGAGAGTTGAAATACAGCAACAGAAAAGGCTCGTTCAGATTTCAGGGCTATCGGTAGCGGAAGCGAGGCGGTTGTTGTTGGACCAGGTGCGTCAGACAACACAACATGAGGCTTCCCTTCTTGCTCGCGAGATTGAGGAGGAGGCCCGAAGAACATCAGAGCACAGAGCCAAGGAGATCATCTGTCATGCGATGGAGCGATACGCAGCGGAGCAGGTGTCTGAAGCTGCAGTGACATTCGTGCCACTCCCGAGCGATGATGTCAAAGGCCGCGTCATTGGGCGTGAAGGCCGTAACATCCGTGCCTTTGAAGCTGCGACGGGTATTGAAGTGATCGTGGATGACACACCTGAAGCCATTATCCTGTCCGGTTTTGATCCAATTCGTCGTGAAGTTGCAAGGCTTGCCCTCACACGGCTGATCGCAGATGGCCGTATCCACGCCGCCCGTATTGAGGAAGCTGTCGACAAGGCGAAGATAGATGTCGAACGTACTATCCGCGAAGAGGGAGAACAAGCAGCGTTGGAGCTAGATGTCCACGGGCTGCATGATGAAGAGATCAAGCTGCTTGGTCGTCTGAAATACCGTAGCAGCTATGGTCAGAACTGTCTACAGCACTCCAAAGAGGTGGCCTATCTCGCGGGTGTCATGGCGGCTGAACTTGGTGAAAACCAGAAGAGAGCCCGGCGTGCAGGACTCATCCACGATATCGGTAAGGCCATCGATCGCGATATAGAAGGAAGTCACGCCGAGATCAGTCGGGATATTGCTCTCAAGCATAATGAACACTCCGACATCGTGCATGCCATTGAGGCCCACCATGAAGCCGTGCCAGCCCAATCGATCTTGGCGGTATTGATTCAGGTGGCAGATAGACTCTCTGCGGCCCGCCCGGGAGCACGTCGGGACAGCCTCGAATCGTATATCAAGCGACTTCGCAAACTGGAGGCGTTGGCAGATTCGTTCGATGGAGTTTCTAAATCTTACGCTATTCAAGCAGGCCGGGAGATTCGAGTGATGGTCGAACCGGACACAGTAAATGATGAAGGCACCTTTGCCCTGGCCAGAGATATTGCTGGTAGGGCAAAGGAGGAACTTGAATTCCCCGGTCAGATCCAGATAACCGTGATACGCGAAACGCGGGCTGTCGATTATGCCAGATAACGGCGAACGTCGCCGCGTTCGCATTCTGTTTATCGGCGATATCGTAGGACGTCCGGGTCGTCGGATTATCGCCGATAAACTGCCCCTTCTCCATGAACGACATGGTGGGTTTGACTGTGTGATAGCAAATGCAGAAAATGCGGCTGGTGGAACTGGTTTAACTCCCAAGATAGCCCAGGAACTGTTTCGTTATGGTATCACGCTGTTGACAACGGGCAATCATATCTGGAACAAACGGGAATTGATCCCATATATTGACAGTGAGCCCCGGATATTGCGGCCTGCAAACACCCCGGAAGATACGCCTGGCAGAGGCGGTGGGATATTCTCATGCGGTGAGACCCTCATTGGGGTTCTCAATCTGGCAGGCCAGGTGTTCATGTCAAGCTATGATAATCCCTTCCGTACAGCGACGCGGCTGCTTGCAGAGTTGAAGACGCAGACTTCCATTCTGGTCGTGGATATGCATGCAGAAGCAACCGCCGAAAAGCAAGCTCTGGGCTGGTATCTGGATTCTCAGGTGAGTGCTGTGATAGGAACCCACACGCATGTGCAGACCGCGGATGAACGTATCCTTCCCGGAGGTACTGCCTATATCAGCGATGCTGGCATGACAGGGCCTTACGACTCCGTGATCGGCGTCAAAGTAGAGCCAATACTGTATCGTTTCGTAAATATGATGCCTAGTCGGAATGAAGTGGCCAAGGGGAATGTGCGCCTATGCGGTGTCGTTATCGATGTTGATCCGACAACAGGGCAAGCTTTCTCCATTACGCGTGTCAATGAGCCAATGTCCGAATGAGTTTTCGCACCATTTATACGGTCAGTGATATCACTGATTCCATCACAGAGATCCTCGCCAGTGTACCTGGCTTGCATGATGTGTGGATTCAGGGCGAGATCTCTAATTTCAGACGTCCATCATCAGGACATCTCTACCTCACCCTCAAGGATGCCGCCTCCCAGATCTCCTGTGTGATGTTTCGTAATCGCGCGACACATCTGCGTTTTCTGCCACACGATGGTGATAGTGTGTTTGTGCATGGGTATATCTCGGTCTACAAGAAGGCCGGGCAATACCAGATCATCGTAGACAAAATGGAAGCGGCCGGGGTCGGCGTTTTGCAGCAAGCATTCGAGCGTCTCAAAGCATCTCTTGCCGCCGAAGGATTGTTCGATGAAGCGCACAAACGTCCCCTCCCTCGAATTCCTCGACGCATCGGTGTGGTCACCTCAGCAACGGGTGCGGCACTCCGAGACATCCTGAACATCTTACATCGTCGATTTCCATGCATTGATGTGTTGGTCTATCCCGTACTGGTCCAGGGAGATGGGGCAGCTCCGCAAATCGCCGGGGCTATCCGGGATTTCAACCGTTGGAGCAATGTGGATGTGCTCATTGTCGGTCGCGGTGGTGGATCTATCGAGGATCTTTGGCCCTTCAATGAAGAGATCGTAGCCCGCAGCATTTTTGCATCACACATCCCTGTTATCTCGGCTGTCGGTCATGAGATCGATTTCACCCTGGCAGACTATGTGGCGGATGTGCGAGCACCTACCCCTTCAGCCGCAGCCGAATTGGTTGTGCCCGATCAGTCAGAATTACATCGCCGCATCCGTGAACTGGATCAGCGACTCACCATGCATCTGATGCGCCGTATCGAGCGTGCCCGTACACGAATAATTCACCTCAATCAGAAACTGGATGTCCACCGGAAGCTCGGAGATATTCAGCAGATGCAACAGACCCTGGATATGTTGGCAATGCGTGCTCATCGCGCCATTCGCGCATGTGCCAGCCGGGAACATCAACGTCTCCTACTGAGTCGTACACGCCTGGAGCATGTCTCTCCGTTATCTCAGCTCCAGGAAGCTCACAAATATGCCCGGAGGTTGCAGGAGCAACTTGTCCACCGGATCCTGCAGAGATTGTCCGAGGAACGGTCGAAAATGGAAAAAGTGCTGCTACAATTAGACGGTCTCAGTCCTCTTGGCATCTTAGAACGAGGTTACAGTATCTGTCTGGATTCCAACGGCAAACCGATCTTGCATGCTGATCAGGTGGATCTCGGTGAGATTCTTCAGATCCGTCTCGCTCGAGGACAACTGAGTTGTCATGTGTTCCAGATCCATGGAGATGAAAAACATGGAGTTGAACTTTGAAGAAGCTCTGGCAAAACTAGAAGCAATCGTTGAAACACTGGAGTCGGCAGAACTCACACTGGATGCCGCTCTAGAAACGTTCGAGGAAGGGATCCAGCTTTCACGGCTCTGTACCAAGAAACTGGAGGAGGCAGAGATTCGTGTGCAGAAGCTGCTCGCTACTGAGGATGGCGACTTTGAAACGGAACCGTTTGAAGTGCCATCTGTTGATCAGGGATGAAAACTCTCGATGAAATATCAGGATTTTTATGATGCACTGAAAGAACGGCGAAAGTGGGTACAGGAGTACCTGTTCTCAAGTCCCTTCGCTTCTCTTTTCGCTTCGGAGCACATCCGGGATGCTGTCTATAGTTATATGCGTGCTGGTGGTAAATCGCTCCGGCCGGCCGTGTTGCTCTTTTCATGTGGAGCCGTCGGTGGAGATGAAAAGACAGCAATTCCCGCTGCGGCAGCTATAGAAGTCTTTCATACCTGGACATTAGTCCACGATGATATTATAGACCGTGATCGTACCCGTCGGGGCGTTCCCACAGTTCACGAAGAATTCCGACAACGTGCTATCGCGGAGATGAACTATGACGATCCTGAGGCTGTACACTACGGGAGATCCATTGCGATGCTCGCCGGGGATATGCAACAAGGCTGGGCTGTCTCCATCCTTGCTGAACTGACTCTGGAACATGGTATTCCAGCCGACGTGGCCCTCTATCTGATCCACAATTCAGAAATGCACGTGCTGAGCACCCTGATTGATGGAGAAATCAGGGATATTCAATACTCAAAGAGGCCCGTGAGCGAGTTGGATGAATCCCTGATCCTCGATATGCTCTGGAAAAAGACAGGGGTGCTCTACGAGTTCTCGGGGAAAGCCGGTGCCATGATTGGCCTCGGTATATCGGACCCTGAGCATGAATTAGTTCAGGCCATCTCAAGCTTTGCCGGCAAATGTGGTATCGCCTTTCAGCTCCAGGACGATATTCTCGGCATCGTAGGAAGTGAACAAACTCTCGGCAAACCTGTCGGTTCTGATGTGCGGGAAGGCAAACGCACCACCATTGTATACTACGCATTCAAACAAGCATCCTCGAAAGAGCGACAGATACTCAGTTCCGTGCTGGGAAATCCCCAGGCTACTCAGGGAACGATCTCTCAGGCGATTCAGTTGTTGCGCGATTCAGGTGGGGTTGAGTACACGAGTCAACTGGCTCAAGACTATATCCAGGATGCGATCCGGGATCTCAGTAAGGTCCCAGATTCACCTTACAAAGCACATCTCGCTGCCTGGGCGGACTACATGATCGAAAGGAAGTTCTGATACTTATGATTTTGGAGCATATTGACAGTCCGAAGGATCTGAAGACACTTTCTGTTGCTGAGCTTGAAACGTTAGCGGCCGAGATCCGCGAATTGATCATGCAGGTAGTGGCTCAAAATGGTGGACATTTCGCACCGAACCTCGGTACTGTAGAACTCACCATCGCTCTTCATACAGCCTTTGAAACACCACGGGATCGGCTCATCTGGGACATCGGTCATCAGGCTTATCCACACAAGATCCTCACAGGGAGGCGAGAGCGTTTCCCCACCCTGAGACAGTATCATGGAATCAGCGGCTTCCTGAAGCGCGATGAAAGCGAGTATGATGCCTTTGGCGGCGGACATTCCAGTACATCGATTGCCGCTGCGTTAGGTATGGCGACTGCCCGCGATCTCATGGGCGAAGATTATAAGGTGATCGCTGTCATCGGTGATGGTGGCATGACCGGCGGTCTCGCCTATGAAGCTCTCAACAGTGCGGGAGACATGAAAAAGGATCTCATTGTCGTTCTGAATGACAACAATATGTCTATCTCTCCCACTGTAGGTGCGATGTCCAAGCATTTCAACAAAATCGCCACCAACCCTACGTACAATATGATTCGTAAGGGAACCCAGGAACTGATGGAGCGTTTTTCGCCGAACGCCATGTCATTGGCGCGCCGGCTGGGGAGCCTCCTCGGCGAAGGTACGCTGTTTGAGGAACTTGGTTTCCGTTACCTCGGCCCCCTGGATGGGCATGACCTGGAAGCGCTGATCGAAGTCTTTCAGGGCGTGTGCCTGCTGAATGAACCCGTCCTGGTCCATGTGGTTACCTGTAAAGGCAAAGGGTACGAACCTGCCGTCAAAGACTCGCAAAAGCTCTACAGCCTGAGTCCGGGATTTGATCTGACGACAGCGACCTATCCGGTTCAAAAGCCACGCCCGCCCAGATATACGGATGTTTTCAGCGAAACGCTCATCAAGCTGGGACATCAGGATCCAAATATCGTTGCGATCACGGCAGCCATGCCGGATGGTACCGGGCTCAAGCGGTTTAGCGAAGTATTTCCCGACCGGTTCTTCGATGTGGGCCTGGCAGAACAGTGTGCCGTGACATTTGCGGCGGGCCTCGCTGCAGAAGGACTTAAACCGTTTGCAGCGATCTACTCCACGTTTCTGCAACGCTCCTATGATCAGATCGTGCACGATGTGTGTTTGCAGAAACTTCCTGTACGATTTGCTCTGGATCGTGCCGGATTGGTAGGGGCGGATGGCCCAACGCATCACGGCGTCTTTGACTATGCTTTCCTGCGGCATATTCCAAACATGGTGATCATGGCTCCCCGTGATGAAGCGGAGCTATGCCATATGCTCAAGACCGCTTCGGAATATGATGGTGGTGCGATTTCAGTGCGCTATCCCAGAGGCAGGGGTGTCGGCGTTCCTCTTCCAGCAGAACCGGAATGCCTCCCCATCGGCAAGGCCGAACTCTTCCGAGAAGGGGAGGATGTGGTGGTATTTGCCATTGGGAACCGGGTCCATCCCGCGATGGAGGCTGCTTCCATACTCGAATCGGAGGGCATATCGGCGGCCGTTGTCAATGCTCGATTCGTGAAACCGCTTGACGAGGAATTGATCCTCTCCCTGGCAAAACGTGTCGGACGAGTTGTCACCGTCGAAGATGGTGTCCTTGTGGGTGGCTTTGGCAACGCGGTTGTCGAACTGATACAAGATCGTGGGCTGGGCCACATCTCCATCAGTCGGCGGGGCATTCCTGATGAGTTCGCAGAACATGGTGAATCGGAACAACTCTACCGCCTCTTTGGTATGGATGCTGCCGGTATTGCGGATGCCTGTCGTGGGCTGTGCTCAGCACAGGCATCCGCATGAGAACAGGTCTCGATGCCATTCAAGGATGTTTTACCTCGACGAGATGACAACGTGAGTGTACGGATTGTTGAACCGTCCATCCAAAGTTACGGATGAAACAACGTCTGGATAGCCTGGTGGTCCAACATGGACTGGCGCCGAGTCGGGATCGCGCGAAACGCCTGATCCTTGCAGGTCAAATCTATGTTGATGGACAACGAGCGACCAAAGCAGGTCGGCTCTATCAAGAACATGTGCAGCCTGAACTACGGGGCTCGGATATCCCTTTCGTTGGCCGTGGTGGACTCAAACTTGCGAAGGCGTTGGATATCTTTCAGCTTGATACCGCAGGCAAGACGGTTCTCGATATTGGAGCTTCCACAGGTGGATTTACCGACTGTCTCCTCCAACGAGGGGCAGATTACGTCTACGCAGTCGATGTCGGTCGCGGTCAGATGAGTCAAAAGCTACGCGAAGATCCGCGTGTTTGTGTGATGGAACAGACGAATGCCCGTTATCTCCGTAGCGAGATGTTTGATAGGCCCATCCACTTGATATGTGCGGACGTTTCGTTCATTTCGCTTACTCTCATTATGGAGGCTGCTTGCCGTCTCATTATACCCAAAACGCCCGCTATCGTATTGTTCAAGCCTCAGTTCGAGGCCGGTCGTCGATCGGTTTCACATGGTGGTGTCGTCAAAGACCCAGGTATCCATAAGCGGCTATTGATGGAAAAGCCGATGCAATGGTCAGGCTGGTACGTACGCGCCCTCACGTATTCACCCATCACAGGCCCCGCCGGGAACATCGAGTATCTGCTGTATCTATCTGCCACGGACCCGGAGAACGGGTCTACACGCACTCATCTCCCGGATGAGTGGGAACAACGCGTGAACTCAACGGTGGAGGAAGCCCACCGAACCCTTATAACCAATCAACCAGCCCGGTAGCCCACATTCTTTCCAAAAGAAAGGCTCCATTCCGTTTCTGGCCTGTCCAGGTTAGGATGAATCATGAATCTGAAAGAGAAAATCCGTACTATCCCTGATTTCCCCAAAAAAGGCATCATGTTCCGAGATATTACGACCCTATTGGCTGATCCCGAAGCCATGGAACATACAGTCTCCCTCATGTCTGAAAGATACGATGCCCAAAAAGTCGATAAGGTTGCAGGGATCGAATCGCGCGGCTTTATCTTCGGTGCTCTGCTCGCACAGAGATTGAACGCAGGTTTTATCCCGATACGAAAAGAAGGCAAGTTGCCGTTTGAGACAGTCAAGGAAGAGTATGATTTAGAGTACGGCACGGACTGCGTCGAAATACACAGAGATGCTATTGATGCCGGCGATAATGTCGTGATCGTGGATGACCTGGTAGCCACCGGTGGAACGATCCTTGCTTCTATCAACCTCATTCAGAAACTCGGCGCGAATGTCGTCGGTGTGAGTTATGTCATTGATCTCCCGGATGTCGGGGGACGTGAAAAGATAAGGGAGTTCAATCCTCACTATTTAGTGGAATTTGAAGGAGAATAAACGCTCGATAAGCGGGAAATGTTGAGGTGTCTGATGTTCGAAAGACTATTCCATCTACAGGACTCAGGAACCAACATCAAACGTGAAGTCGTTGCAGGCTGTACGACATTCATGACACTCTCATATATTATCTTCGTTCAACCTGCGATACTTGCAGATCCGAATGGTGCAGGTATGAATGCTGATGCCGTGATGGTCGCCACATGTATCGCAAGCGCGTTCGCCATGGTACTGATGGCCTTCCTCACCAACTATCCGATCGCACTGGCGCCTGCGATGGGACTCAATGTCTATTTCTCATTCACGGTCTGTGCAAAACTTGGTGTTGCGTGGCAACAAGCACTGGGCATCGTTTTCATTGCAGGCATATTGTTCATTTTACTTTCCTCCATTGGATTACGCGAGACGGTGATGAACATCCTGCCGACCTCGCTCAGAAATGCAATCGCCATTGGGATCGGATTGTTTATATCCCTCATCGGCCTGGAATGGGCAGGGATCATCGTGAGTGCTCCAGTCACTTACGTCACGCTCGGCAGCCTCAAATCAGCCCCTGTTCTCCTTTCCTTGTTCGGCATCGCCGTGATCTCCATTTTACTTGCCCTGAATGTGCGAGGCGCCATCCTGATCGGCATCCTTGCTTCAACAATCGTTGGCCTGATCGCCGGCGTCGTGAAATATCAGGGGATCGTTGCTGCTCCCCCTTCCATCAGCCCAACTTTCCTTAAACTTCAGTTCCCGAACATCTTTGCTGCGCCACACTTGATCACGGTCGTCTTCGTGTTCATTTTCATCGATATGTTCGACACGGTTGGGACATTGGTTGGCGTCAGTCAGCAGGCGGGTCTGATGGTGGATGGCAAGTTGCCTAAGGCGCGGCAGGCTCTGTTGACCGATGCCGTGGCAACCAGTGCCGGTGCCCTGCTTGGTACTTCCACGGTGACCAGCTATATTGAAAGCGCATCCGGAATTTCTGCGGGAGGACGCACGGGACTCACCAATATTGTGACGGCAGTTCTGATGCTGTTGGCATTGTTCTTCAATCCCCTGATGAAGATGGTCGGTGCAGCCTATCCTCTCAATGGAATGCTACTCCGACCGATCGTCGCCCCAGCGTTGATTGTCGTTGGGAGCATGATGCTCAAGAATGTCGTCCATATCGACTGGGACGACATCACAGAAGCCATCCCCGCGTTTTTGACGCTTCTCATCATGCCACTTGCCTATAGCATCACCGAAGGAATCGCTTTTGGTTTCATATCTTACGCGCTCCTGAAACTCGTCAGTGGCAAAGGCAAAGAGGTGCACTGGCTCATCTATCTGTTTGCACTGCTCTTTATCGCACGCTATATCTGGCTCGTAGGATGATGGGCGTGCAACTGAAGGTTTTGATCCCAGAGGCAGAGATTCAGAAGAAGGTTCATGAACTGGCGCATCAACTCGCAGAGGATTATGCGAACAAGCATCCCCTTGCGCTGTGCATCCTCAAGGGAGGATGGATCTTCTTTGCGGATCTGATCCGTGCGATAGGAATATCCGTAGAATGTGATTTTCTATCTGTCTCAAGCTATGGAACGGGTACGGTCAGCTCCGAAAAGATTCGGCTCCGTTCTGAACTGTCTTCGTGTCCCACTGGAAGAGATGTGCTGATCGTCGACGACATCGCTGATACCGGATACACACTGCACGAATTGCAACGGTTGCTCTATGCACAGGGGGCACAGGACGTGCGCATCTGTGTGCTTCTGGATAAGCCGGAGAGACGCAAAGTGCCCGTGCATCTTGACTACGTGGGGTTCACGCTCCCTGATCGATTTGTCGTGGGATACGGACTCGATTACGGTGAGCAGTATCGCCATCTATCCTATATTGCGATCCTGGAGAACTGATTGCATTTTCAGTAGGCGTATGATATACTATCCCGTCGCCACGCTGGAATGGGGAGTGCGCCTGTAGCTCAGTCAGGATAGAGCAGGGGTTTCCTAAACCCTGTGCCGGGGGTTCGAGTCCTCCCAGGCGCACCACGATGTTCCTTCTGGTTGCAGATGGTGGGGAAACTCAATGCCTACCCTCTTGTTGTGCTGGACGCGGGCACAAGTGGCGGCTCTGGGATTCTTCCACACTTACTTTGAAAATCCGCCTGATTCAGATGTTTTGTTTTCTTGCTATCACCGTGGTTCATGGCCATTGACAGTATAAATCCTCAATTCGCAGTCACAAGGAGTTCAGTTGTATGTACAAGGTGAATAAATGGAAACTTACGTTGATCGTTGTCATCTTTGTGTTCGCTGCGCTTTACCTCCTCCCATCCATGCCGAACACATACGGCTCTCTCTATGGATATCTGGATCTCTGGATCCAGAAGCGGATCCCTCGGCCAGATATCGTGGAAGCAGAAGGGAAACCTGTTGCCCTTAGGTTCCAGTTGGATCCCGGGAGCTTACCTGAGGGAACAGATTTTAGTGAGGCTGTCAATCGAATAGAAACGGTCCTCCGTGAGCGTTTCAAGGCGTTTGATTTAAGTGAAGTGCCCACTGTCAAAGGGGAAGTTGGCCAGTTGGACACAAATCAATACACGTTCGATACGACAACGGACAATGAATTCCTGGCATATATTGCGACAGATGCAGAGACGGTGCGCAAGATGCTACCACAGTTGCAACTGTTCGGAAAACTACCTTACTGGCTGCGGACATTGATTCCCGATAATCGTATCAACCTTGGGTTGGATCTCCAGGGGGGAGTGCATCTCGTACTGGGACTCGACATGGAAGAATCGAAAGCAGCTCTACTCAGGGAGAAGGAACTCCAACTGCGGGATGAGCTGCGTGATGCCGAGATCCTCTGTGAGTCGGTGAGGCGCGTCCCAGGCCGTAGCGAACTGTTGATCACCCTTCAATATTTCTACAAGGACCAGACGGAACAACAGCGACAGGAATATATCAAGAAAGCGGAGGCCTATCTTAACGACATCCGGTTCTTTGACACGCCCAAACGTATTACAGACACAGATAAAGACACCCTTCAATACAT
>JAJRTO010000506.1 GCA_024278235.1 Candidatus Poribacteria bacterium | reverse complement strand
CCTCAGCGGTTGATTCTGTCGCACTTCGACTTTCCAGGATTCCCAGAGTGCGCAGTACATTGTTGCTATCAGCGAAAGTCGTTGTGCCCTGGATGCGCAACGTCTGGACCGTTTCGCCATTTTCAGTGGTGCTCACGATAGAGGTGGTCACCCCTGTCGGTGCTGCTGTATCAATCGCATTCTGGATATCTTCGAGGGAGTCATTGGCCAGGTCGATGCTCACCGTCTTGTCACCAATGGTGACAGTACCACTTGCGGCGGAACTCAGCCCAAGAAGTGTTCCGATAGCCGTTGTACGACTGGAAAAATCGTCAGAATCTGCTCCCCCGGAGATGCTGTTTTTGATATTGCTCGCTGAGGTGACAAAGCCGAGTGAAGACCAGATGTCTGTACTTCCGCTTGCTTTCAGATCCAGCGAGTTATCTCCCTCGGCCTGGGCGGTGATCATCAGCCGTTTCTCAGTTTCTGATACGTCCATGATCCAGGCACTGACGCCAGCGTTCGCATTATTGATCTTGTCACGAATATCCAGCAGATCATCGGTGGTGGTGATACTGATCTGCTCGCCATTGACCAACGCTTCACCAGAGATGCCGAGGGCTGTCGTCGAGCTACTTTGAGCGCTGGACATCGCCTGCCCTGACTCAGCCACAGCGAGAACTTCAACTTCATAGTTACCGGGAGTTGCCGAACTGCTCAGGCTCAGGGTGACGATACTATTCTCGGACATCGTTGCCTGATAAGATTGGAACCCGGAGGCTGTGCTCAAGGTACTTGTCTGAGATTGAAGGGCTGACAGGTAGGTGGTAAACGTCTCCCATGCCGCCTGCTGAGATGATATGGAACTCTGACGTTGCTCTAGCAGGGTGATAGGACGACGTTCGATTTGCATCAATTGCTGTATGAGAGACTGGGTATCGATGCCAGAACCTAGACCAGAGAAGCTAATACTGTTCATGGGAAACTCCTTCATTTCAACGACGCTCTATGCAAGCAAGCCCGATGCCAATTCACGACCCAGATAGCATCTGCATTGCACAGGAGTCTATTCGGACTAACCAGGAAAAAGATTCCTGATCATAGTTCTATCGGTCAGATAGACTCAGTTCTTCAGAAGTAAGCTCTCATGAACAATTTTCTACTCAATCGTGATCTTTGTCCTCTGCTCCGGTTTTTCGTGCAGGTGTCCATGTCCGGGAAGTGCAATCGCCAGGCGGATCGACGGTTGTCCTCCCGTGGGAAAAATCTGGTGGAAAGTCTGTGCAGGTACGTAGACAAAATCCCCAGCTTTCGCTTCAACAGGTCGATCCTCACGTCCCTCGATGATCCAGTTGATCTCACCCTCGACCACCAACCACCATTCATCATAGCCGTGGCAATGACGGTCGTTGATCTTTCCTGAGTCCTGGCAGATCAATGTACCCACCACATGATCCGCTGCGACCACCCGGCGCGCCCAGGGCGCGGGATCTGTCTGCTCCTTGATCTCTGCTAGGCTGATACTGTTTAATGTTGCATCCAGAATAGGGTTGTTGAGTGCCATAAGATTTCCCCCTTCACAAGCATCTTTAGAATCAAATGAATCAATTTGTTGGATCTTCTGATTGTTGCCGGCAACGGGTTCAGAAAGACGAAACGCACCATCCGAGGTGGAGCATATGATACACATAAACGGATGTGTTGTCTACAATGTTCTTCAATCTAAAAAAACTTGACCCTGTACTAAGGTACAGGGTGTATACTTATGAACGGAGGTGGAAAATGGAATCTTTGACGATAGGCCAGTTGGCTCGACAAGCTCTGGTGAACATTGAAACCATACGGTATTATGAGCGACGAGGGCTGATACCGGAGCCCCCGCGAACCGAATCAGGTTACCGCCAGTACTCGTGGGATGCGGTTGCTCGCATCCGATTCATCAAACGTGCTCAGGAACTCGGTTTCTCGCTCAGGGAAATCTCGGAGCTGCTTTCGCTCCGTGTGGATCCAAACACCACATGCGCAGATGTAAAGAAGCGCGCTGAGGCGAAAATCGCCGATGTCGAACAGAAGATAGAAGCACTTCAGAAGATGAAAGAAGCTCTCACAACATTGGTGGCTATGTGTCAGAGAGAACAGGCCCCCACATCGGCATGCCCCATCTTAGAAACGCTGGAAGATGGAACACTTCCATAGCCATGAATCCCCGGATTCTCAGAATGAAATTGGAGGAATCAAGTGGTCTACTTCGATCGGGCTGGTGGCGTCATTGAAAAATCCCAGGTGCGTGTCCGAGTTGGGATCAAGGAAACGGAGGATCCCATTCCTGTCTGCTATTGTTTCGGATTTACCCAGGAGGACATCTTCGAGGAGATCCACGCGATAGGGATCACGCGTATTCCTGACAAGATCCGCGCCGAGGTGAAGGCGGGCAACTGTGCGTGTGAGATTAACAATCCGTCAGGCTCATGTTGTCTGGGAGATGTCAATCGTGCTGTCAAACGCGGGTGGGATCTCGTGGGCTCCACGAAGCGTTGATGATGAAAGGAGGTGAATTCCATGATACGCCAAGTTGAGATCTTCATCGCAGGCTGTCCGTTATGCGACGAAACAGTCAAACTGGTGAATGAACTTACTTGCCCCAGTTGTGACGTGGCTATCTACAACCTGAATGAAGAGGGGGAAGGGGTCGCAAAGGCCAAGCAGTATGGTGTGACATCCGTACCCACCGTTGTGGTGAACGGCCAGATCGCGGAATGCTGTGAGCGTTCCCCCATCGCTGCAGATACCCTCAAAGCAGCGGGAATCGGTCAGCCATTATAATACCCAATGCCGTTTAGAATGGCGGGCTTACATCGCCAGGGACCAGGGAAGGTGAGAAAACGGGAAAGTGAGACTTGTACTCTCTCACTCTCTCACTTTCTCACTTTCTCACTTTCTCACCTGACAGGAAACTGTACGTTGCAGAGTATTTGAATGATCGCATCCAAATCTTTGACGCTCGGGGAAAGTCACTGGGAGCTGTGGGCAGATGGAAGCAATGCCCTTGCGTGGGATGCT
>JAJRTO010000042.1 GCA_024278235.1 Candidatus Poribacteria bacterium | reverse complement strand
GAGTGTGAGAGCCTCCCCGACCGTCGTGGAACCATCGACGGTGAGGTTGAGGCTTGCGAGTATCCAGTCACCATCAGTGATATTCAGGTTGCCATCCACCTGCACGTCATTCGTGCTGACGTTGAGGTCATCGCTGGCATCATTGCTCTTATTGAGGGTGAGGTTATGGAACTTCTTTCCTGCGACCGTTCCACCGGAGATGAGCGTTGAGTTGCCTGTGCCATCGAACTCCACGCCGTTCGTCGAGTTCATACTGGGTGTGAATGTGCCGTCGTTCGTCCAGTCCCCACTCACGCTGATCTTCTTGCTGCTCGTCGTCTGGCCCGATGCGTCCAGCACACCACCAGTACCGATATTGAGGTTACCATCGGCGTTCAGACTATAGTTTCCTGTCGTCAATGTGCCACTTGTAAACAGATGTTGGGATCCTCCAAGCGTCAGGTCGCTCTGCATGGAGAGCGTACCCCCGCTTAAGTAGATACCATAGTTACTATTGCCACTGAAGGTATTGCTTTGTAGGGATATGTCACTGTTGAGAGCGTGGATTCCCTCGTTGTTGTTTCGAATCGTGGTATTCTTGATTACGATATTGTTCACAGGATTCGTATTTCCATTACCATCCATCCCGACCAGGATACCAGCACCCGGATCATCCACACCTCCGGCGGTGCCATTCTCATAAATGCCACCGTTAACAGTAACGTTGCTCGCCATGATGACAAAGGCACTAGAGCTGCCCTGCACGATTGCATTACTACTGAGATTGAGAGTCATGCTCCTATCGATAACAGCATTGGAGTATGTACCATCCGTCACAGATATTGTGTCGCCGACCATGCTATGATTTATAGCATACTGGATAGTTCTCCATGGATTAGCCGCACTTCCATCGTTGCTATCATCTCCTGTTATCCCATTAACGTAATGGGTTGTGACGGCAAGTTCGTCGCTTACATTCAATTTGTAGAGCCTGTTATTCTCATCAACTGTAAGGTCATGTGTTGAATACCAGAGGTAAGAACCATCCCATGCCAGCCCCTGAGGTCCACTTGGCGTGATACTGGAAAGTGAGAAAGATCGAACCACATGGCTCACACCTGCAGCGAGGCTACTATCGAGATCCAACAAATAGGCGGTCAGGTTGGAGCCCTCCATGTACCACAAGTAGTCTCTCCCGCCATAACTCATCCATGATAGGCCCTCACCAAAGGTGGTAGGGGTCGCGAAAGAACTGATGATTGCTCCTGAAGTCGTTAGTTCATATATCCTGTCGTCCCCTTCACTGACTAACCACAGGTGATTTCTTCCCCACGTCAACCCTTGATTCCACGGTGAACTTGGTATGAATGAACCCAGCAGGTTTCCGGCCGTATCATACTTCCGTACTAACTGTGGATGTTCCGCTACCCAAAGGGATGTACCATCCAGAGCGATACCTGTCACAGCAGAACTTGTAGAGAATTCAGACTTCTTAATACCGTCCGGATCGTTAGCAGTATCAATGTTACTCACATCCCATTTTTCGATTAGATGACTACCTTGATATCCGATCCATAAGTAACTTCCATCCCGGGCAAGCCCGGCACCTATTTCAGCATGGGTGGAAAACCAGCCCTCCACAGTATACGCTTCGGCTTTGCCACGAGCAAAGGCAATCAGGATTGAGAATCCCAGAAGTATCCATACGTTTGCTTTCATAATCCGCTATCTCCCTTTAATGCAAGCAACACCATTGACAAGTATCTGATCATGATTCTGCTCTGTCCTGTTCTGTCCTGTTCTGTCCTGTAGTTTTCTCGCTCAAATCACTCAATGAAGACTCCTACAACGAAACTTACCAGACATGACCAACGAGCAGCAAAAAAACAGTCTAAATACACCCTTCATCGTCCACAGTTAGCAAGGAACATGCCGCAGGTTCAGGGCATATGGAGTGCCGACGAAACCCAGTGATAGCAACAGAAACGCGGAAATACGTGTCCAAACAGAAGACGTGTGAACCATGTTGCAGGATGGAACTATGCAGGGATCTGCATAGCTCTCCGGCGAGTGCGGTTATGCGTCAACCTTGTAGGTTGATGTTGAGCACGTGCGAAACCCAACCCTGGTTCTGCTGGGTTGCGTAACTCAACCCAGCCTATGTGGAGCATCAAGGCTTGCAGGCCGCTCGAAGGTCTGCAAGCAATCTCCAACATTGTCTCTTGAAGACACGCTAAGGGTTGTTGGGGATGGAGGGGATGCAGAGAATTGCATAGGAATGCGAATGCATACCACGTCGCTCGATTTACTGCATTGAGAAACCCGTTTTCTTGGGCGAACGTGGGGCAGGGACGATACAATGCCTGACTCAGAAAACGGTAGAAATTCCCCAGGGGTTCTCCGTTTGGATTGTTTCGTTTCTATCGTATCGTTTCTATCGTATCGTTTCTATCGTCCTGTTTGGTAGTCCCGAACCTTTGTTTCGTGTTTTTTCTCGAGTGTTTTTTCTCGAGCGTAATTTTGTGGTGTGGTATGCAGATATGTGGTATGTTTTTTTTGTCGGGCAGTGTTGTCTTGCCTACTCTTCCGAAGGGAGGTGAATCATCATGGTCAACTGACGGACTTTCCAGGGATGAAGCAGACCAAGGTGTTTCAGGAACAGATGCTCCACCTCTACACATGCATCATGGCGTTCCTGGACGCCTTCAAGTATCCATGACGGACGCTAAACGCCACAACCGGCTCAACCCAAAGCAGGAAACTCAATCAAAGCAGGAAACTCAATCAAAGCAAGACAACCACGCCCGACCTAAAGCTAGATATGCACATAAACGCTAAGGGGGGGAGTGGGCCCACCGAACGCGTCGATACGCCACAACAACAAAGATTGGACACCAAGACGCTGCCTGGGGAATTTCTAAGATCAGAGTTTTTCGATTGACACAGGGAATAACCTTTGATATACTCAGTAGCTCCCATTTTTTGGCTCGTAGTAAGCCACGCAGTGAAATGGAGTGGCGTTGCAACGGCACCCCACCTTGTTCCGCGCTTGACTACGAACGTAAATGATGAAGTACTGAGATTGCTCATAAGAGCATCCAAACTCCGACATGAAGAGGGTACGAAATGAAACACCTATTCTTTTGGATGTTGGTTATTGGCGTTGTGCTAACCTATCCACTTTTTGATGTGAATGCAGGGGATTTAGTTCTTTATCTGTCCTTTGACAACGACTCGGGAAACACGGCCAAAGACCTTTCGTCGTTTCGTAACGATGCGACGCTTCATGGCAATCCGCAATGGATTCCGGGTGTGTTCGGACAAGCGTTAGAACTGGATGGCGCAACGTGGGGGGAAGTTCCTGATGCTCCAAGTCTTGACCTTACTGAAGCTTTGACGATTGAAGTATGGGCTTTGGTCAAACCAGGAGGGGAAGGCACACAGAGTGCCGTGGAAAAGGGGAGCGCCTGGAAAGAAGGTGAATATAACCTGGCTGCACTTTACAGCAATGGGACTCTTCTTCAAGCACGTGATCTCCCTGATCCCTGTAATGACGATAATATCGGCAGCAGCATTCAAGACGGAGAATGGCATTTCCTGGTCGGCACGTGGGATGGCAGTGTTCTCAAGCTGTATATCGATGGGATCCTTGATGCGGAAATGCCTTGTGTCGGAACGCTCTTGACGAACGATGATCCGCTCTACATCGGTGCGCGAGGCGGAAGCCAACGTTTCCTGGGAGGAGCACTTGACGAGATCAAAGTGTATAATTACGCGCTTACTCCGGAAGAAATCCTCAAAGACATGGAGAATCCGACTGCCGTTGATGCCCAAGCAAAGTTAAGTGTCGCCTGGGGTGCAATCAAAGCAGGTTTCTAGCAGCAGATGATTCCACCGTAACAGCGTTGGAGCAGAGGGGCATTGGGGAAAGTGAGAAGGTGAGAGAGCACGAGTCCCACTTTTCCCAATGCCCCCTTTCCTCGGCGACGCAAGCCTGTCATTCTCAACGGCATTCCGTATTATTTCTCAAAGATTCACCGCGTCAGTGTTTGGATAGCTTCCACTACTTTCACCTTGAACTCATCCGCATCGAAGCCCCCGGGCGGTTGGCGTTGACTGAGTTCCACCTGAGCTACCGTCTCTTCCAGCAAAGCTGCTGCCCGTTCCCCCGCAGGATCCTGACGACCTTTCGCGAGATTCCAGAGGGTCTGATACAGGTAGAAATCCTCGGCCCCTTCCCGACAACGCTCAAAGTGAATCGTCGGATAGATGGCATTCCTGCCGTAAGCGATCATGGCTGTGTCCGGCTCACGGCCATCGAGGTCAAAAAACTGGTAGCCGTGGAGCACATTCAGATGCCACTGCCAGCGCGCTTTGACTCCCTTACGAAATTCGCTCCACTGATACAACCCAAACGAATAACGGGTGCGTCCCTGATTATAGATGTGTACTTCTTTGCCCAGGCGTTCCGCTTCTTTCAGCACACTTGCATCGTGGCCGTTCAGGCTGCTGATGTCGAGCGCGTCAAAGAAACGCTGATGCCAGAATAGCATATCGTTTTCATCGTCAGGGCGTGTTCTGAAGTGGACGCTATAACTCCCACTGGTGCGCACGGTTTCGGGGAAAGCCGCGCTCACCTTTGCCATCATCTTCATGAACTCCAGCTCCCGCTCCGCCTTTTCCCGCACGCGAGTTTCATCGCACATCGCATAGAAAATAGTTGGCCATTTTTGTTGACGAGCGTGGGCATCCACCGCGCGCCAGGCACGCATAAGCGCATCCGGATAGTCCAACCCGCTTTCCTGTTCCACCCGAACACCGGATCGCCCTTTCTCATATCCGTCATGCAACCCACGAAACCGAGCACCACCGTATCCATTCAGCGGACGGTCAAATCCATATTCGCGACAGAGCGCGAAGAAGCGGTCCATCTCCCCGAAATCGATGGTAGGTTCCCCCTCTTTCCAACCGGTGAGTCGCCAGCTTGGTCCACCGGAGAGCGCGTTCATGCCACGTTCTTTGAGCAGTTTCAAGGTCTGCTCCAGTACCTCCCAACGTCGGGATTCCGGGATGAGCGAGGGCGGCATCAATCCGAAGAACCCCATGAGAAAATCGGTATCCCGGTTCAGCGTCACTGGTCGCACATCCAGTTTGAGCGGCACGCTCAGAACCAGTCTGCCCTCCGTATCAAGGATTTTGAAGAGACTCCTGTACTCACCAGCAGGGGTGTCCGGCGGCACATAAACCGTCACGATCACTTCACGCGTGACATCCTTCGGCAGATTCACGGTATCCTTTTCCCGGAGCGTATGCGGTCGAATCCGATAGGCGATGCTGTTGAAACCACGACTGGTGTTGTAGTACACCACCTGGATTTTTGCCGGGAAAGGGAAGGATGGTTCGAGCTTAAGTTGGCACTCTCCCAGATCCTGGAGTGGACGCACAGCCAGACAAAACGGTTCGTACTCCCCCCGGATGGCTAAGCGTGAAACGGTCCATTGATCCGGAGGGGGGAGCGTTGTCGGGATCGTGTTGGGAGTGACTTCATCCTCGATCCTAACTGCCCACGCGGCCAGACCCATGTCGTTCCACTCTGTGGGTAGTTCAAAGGATACTGCCGGTGAGTCGAGACGTACTGCTTTACGGCGGAATTCCGTTTCGACCCGTTCCAACTGTTGTTGAAACCATCCCTCAGCCGCTCCATCCCCTACGGGGTAGATCACCAGTGCGGCCACCTTGCTGCCCCAGGGCAGGTCCGCCTCGAAGCGCAATGTGAGCCCCCCTGCATCTGCGGATGCTTCAAACTGCACAGGACGGGCCAGCTCATCCCGCATATACGTGTCCCAGAGGTCCACATTCACCGGTTCCACATCCTCGAAGCGATAGAGTGCATGGGCGGCTCCATCGGGACGGGCTTCACGCCATACTTCCTTTCCATTGACGAGAATACGCCGTTCGCGCTGTTTCGCCTGCTCGCCACCCCAATAGCCGCTATTCTCATAGAAAACCGTGACCTGGTAACGCCCCGGGGCAACATCTACATGAAAATTATACCCCCCTGCCTCACAAAAGTCTTGCAACAGCATCGTGCCAAAAGTCGTATCCCGGGCTGCTCCGTTCCAGGGAGTACCTCCCTCCGGCCCCCAGCCGAAGCCGCGCTCTGGTGTATAAGCCGTGTCATGGGTGATGGGTGTCCAGCCCGGCATCAGCGGCTGGCTGGGCGGACCAAAATCGAACGCCCGGATATCCTCCGGTCTACCCGACTTGATCAGGCGGAAATTATCAATGACGATCCGTCCGCTCAACCCGCGTTGGCCGAAACCAAAGTCCAGGCGCACGATGCTCTCCGGATCGATGTTGCGTTTTATATCGTTGTTGCGACTTCCTGCCTCACCACGATAGAGTCCGTTGACGGGGATGACCCATTGACTGACTCCGGGTGGAAAGGTCGTCTGAGCATTGTGCCGGTTCCAATAGCTACGTCCCTTCTGTTCCCAGGCCCGATCCGCGATCAGCACATACGCGGCGATGGGTGTTGGATTCGGATTCCACACATCGAGAACCGCCGCATCGTAACCCGACCAGTCCCCCTGCACTCGGTTCCAGTAAAAATAGGCGCCATAGTAGCGTCCTCGAGGATCAAACTGAATTTCCAGGGCATGTTTGCCCTGCGTCACCCCTTCCGTCACCAGGCGAGGCGTCCCACTGTTGATCCCCCATTGGGCGAGGGCATCCGCATCCTCGAAGTCACAGAGCAGTTTCACCTCCTCTGCATAGAGGCCAATGCCAATTTGCAGGAGAATCAGGAATAGCCCAACGGACACAAATTCCTTCAAGTACCGGTTGTTCATTTAACTACCTCCCCTTCCCATTTCAAGTCTGATCCCACCCACCGAGAGAGACACTGCACCTACTGTCAGTGCCTGAATCCTCGGCTCCCGTCGCAAAAGCAGTGCCCGACCTTCAACCACCGTCACGGAACCAATCCCTTCTTCGCACAGTATGAACGTGTCGTCCAGACCTTCACCGACGATCCGAAATGCCGTTACTTGTTCATCCACCCGTAGGCGATGTACCGACAGATGATCACTTCAGTTGAAGTAGCCTTTCCAGCACTTCGACACGAATCACATCGGCGATAGAGCGATCCTTGGGTTCCTTCCAGTAGATCTGACCTGTATCCTCCATGCAGGAGGTCACCCGGTCGGCTGCCGAATCCAGGAGCCTCTTGGCGGATTCGATAGTCTCTCCCTCTATGCCCTGGTTTTCCAGTTCGGCAATTCGGTCCCGTAGCATGCGGAGGTATTCATAGTCCTCAACCCCCTCGCGGATGGCTTCCATGTGTTTGCCTGGTGTGACTGAGTTTTCGTCCAGGAACAGGGGGGTGAACGCACCTTTCTTCGCGAGGTATTCATTCCACGAGGATGCCCCGTTGGAGTCGCCGAACGCCCAATAGCCCACCCCCTCAGCGCCGTACTTCCAGGCGAACCAGGGTTGCATCCGGTGATAGCTATAAGGGTCGAGCAGTTTACCGGGGCCACTGCATATGTAGAACCACAATTTCCGCCCGGCGTCTCGTTGCTTGAGGTAGAAGTCGGCGAACTTCTCGCCTTCACCGATCCACATGATCATATTCGGGCACAGCACATCGCTGATTTCAAAGAGTTCCGGTGTGCCTTCCCACGGCTTCCGCCAAGCCGGATCTTCCCAGATGACGACCTCGGGCTGGGTTTTCTGGATAACCCGGGCGTACTCGATGATGATCGCATCCTTTCCGGGTGAACTCGGCTCATCCACCAGCAGCAGGCCCAACTGCTCCGGTCGGATGTCCCACCCCGCCAGCGTCTCGACCCACCAGGTGATCCACTGAGCCACGGCGTTTTGGAACGCGGGTGTGCCCATCTTGAACCCGGCGAAACGCTGGCCGACTGAAGCGAACACGAAATAATTACGGGCGTTCGGCCAGCGTTCGACCCACCGCTGGAAATTCCCCGCCGAAGGTGGTTCGATCAGATTGCCCTGCTCGTCATATTTCCCACGCGGCATCACGCTGCTCGTCGCCCAGGGGGTGTCCACATAATGCTCCCGCAGATGCCGGATGAAGGCCGCCCGGTTGTTCGGCGTCACATCGTAGTAGCGATCCCCATTCGTGTAGTCCCAACCTCCCAGGTGCAGCGTCGGCTGATCGGGGAAGATGAATGGGTAGATCTTCAAGCGAAGGGGGATATCCACCACATCTGACGCGATCACGATCCTCCCCACATATTCCCCAGAGGGCATCTCCTTCGGCGGATGGAAGGTGAGCCAGATCTGCCGCGTCATGCCTTCGGGGATCTCCAGGAGGAAACCACCCTTTTCCTCGCGGATGACAGGCAACGCTGCTGCGACAGGTATCCCGGACTTCGTGTCGGTGAACAACACTTCGTGCACTGTAAGGTAATCCGGGTTTTCTCCGCCAGGCAGACCGACGATGGAGAG
>JAJRTO010000505.1 GCA_024278235.1 Candidatus Poribacteria bacterium | reverse complement strand
TTGTAGAGGAGTTCCAGGCTCGATTTGGCTCATAGATGAGTGGAACCACCGGATGGCTGAGAGAGCCGGAAGACCCGAAAAACAGTGGCCCAGACAGAGGCTCTGGCATTCTGGAGTATGAATCATGCCAACACTACGCGAAATCCGACGTCGAATCACCAGTGTCGAGAATATCCAGCAGGTCACCAATGCCATGTACATGGTTGCTGCGGCCAAATTTCGCAAAGCGCAAGCGAATATTCTCGCTGCCAGACCCTATGCGGAGAAGCTAGATGCCCTGCTCGGTCATCTTGTGTCACAACTCAACAACCCAACACATCCATTGCTCGATGTTCGAGAACCCCAACGGCTGTGCATCGTGAGTATCGGTGCAGACCGGGGATTGTGTGGGACGTTCAATAGCAATGTTATCCGGGAAACGAGTCAACGAATCGCCCAGTATGAAGAGCAGGGCATCGACGTTACCTTGTTTTGCGTTGGCAGGCGGGTCCGTGATTTTTTTGCCAAGCGTCAATACAACATCGATCGGGAATATGTTGGCTTTTTTCGGGAACTGAGCTTCCAACATGCTCTCGATATGACTCAGGAACTATCTGCGGTGTACGCCGATAAACAGGTGGATCGGGTGGAAGTCGTCCATAACAACTTCAAGTCGGCCATTACTCAGACAGTTGTTGTAAGCCAACTGCTGCCTATTATTCCGAGAGCACCGGTAGGAGATGCATTGTTCCTTGACTACCTATATGAGCCACAGCAAAATGAAATATTCGAGTCACTCCTGGAACTCCACCTCAATCGGCAAATGTGGACGCTGTTGCTCGATTCGGATGCAGCAGAGCAGGCGGCCCGGATGACAGCGATGGACAATGCCAGCAAGAACGCCGGCGAATTGATTGACGAACTGATCCGACAGCGCAACCGAGCGCGACAGACAGTCATCACCACAGAGATTCTCGAAATTGTCAGTGGTGCGGCCGCGTTGGAGGGATGAACGGCATTCATTGAAAGTACCTATGTGATCTGCGCTTCGGTGTGGTTCTGGCTCGGCCAGGTTAGGGGAAAACAAAGATGAATGAAGGAAGAATTTCACAAGTTATTGGTGTCGCCGTAGATGTTGATTTCGCAGGGGCAGAACTACCAGAGATATACAACGCCATTGAAGTGGAGCGTCCCGGGGATACTAAATTGGTGCTGGAAGTGCAGCAACATCTCGGTGAAGACAAGGTTCGCTGCGTTGCGATGGATACCACGGATGGTCTCACCCGTGGTATGCCTGCTATAGACACGGGAGATCCAATCACTGTTCCCGTCGGCGAAAGTGTGCTGGGAAGATTGATGAATGTCGTAGGCGAACCGATCGATGGTCTGGGTCCTGTCGATACAGACAAACGCCTACCCATCCATCGTCATGCTCCCGATTTTCAGGAATTGGAAACCGTATCGCAGATGCTTGAGACGGGGATCAAAGTGATCGATCTGATCCAGCCCTTCGCACGTGGAGGGAAGATCGGCATGTTTGGCGGCGCTGGAGTGGGCAAGACGGTGCTGATCACGGAACTCATCCATAATGTTGCCACTGAGCACGGTGGGTATTCGGTATTTGCCGGCGTCGGTGAACGGACTCGTGAGGGGAATGATCTCTGGCTCGAGATGAGAGAGTCGGGCGTTCTGGAGAAAACGGCATTGGTTTTCGGACAGATGAATGAACCCCCCGGTGCTCGTCAGCGTATTGGGCTCACAGGTCTCACGGTTGCAGAATACTTCCGTGATGAAGCTGGGCAGGATGTGCTGCTGTTTATTGACAACATCTTTCGCTTCACGCTTGCAGGCTCCGAGGTGTCCGCACTCCTGGGACGTATGCCATCCGCAGTTGGATACCAGCCGACTCTTGCTTCCGAAATGGGTGAACTTCAGGAACGTATTACTTCTACCAAAAACGGCTCCATCACCTCCGTGCAAGCGATCTATGTCCCCGCAGACGATTACACCGATCCGGCAGTGGTAACGGTGTTTGGACATCTGGATGCGGTGACCCGACTCGAGCGATCCATCTTTGAGCAAGCACGCTATCCTGCGGTCGATCCGCTCGCCTCCACTTCGCGGATACTGGAACCTCGTACGGTTGGACAAGAACACTATGAGGTTGCGCGTGACGTTCAGCAGACATTGCAACGTTACGAATCGCTCAAGGATATCATTGCGATTCTCGGTGTCGATGAACTCTCGGACGAAGATCGGCTGGTCGTTGCCCGTGCCCGAAAACTCGAGATGTACTTGACACAGCCCTTCTTCACGGCGGAGCAGTTCACAAACCTCCCTGGGAAATATGTGCGCCTTGAGGATACGATCAAAGGATTTCGGATGATCCTTGACGGTGAATGTGACGATCTACCGGAGCAGGCACTGTACCTGATCGGTCCAATCGAGGAAGCATTTGAGAAAACAAAAATCGAGTAAGGCATCGAACGCAAATCCCCTGCCCGTATCCTCCGAGATATGTTGTCATGTACGGATAGCAATGGTTTTCAAATAGGTGACACCCATGTTAGAGAAACGATTCAAACTGGAAATTGTAACACCAGGGCGTGTGATGTATGAAGACGAAGTGGAAAGTGTGCGGGCTCCGGGGGTTCAGGGTTCTTTCGAGGTTCTGATCGAACACATACCGTTCTTGGCACTCCTCGAAACAGGCGAGGTGAGTCTCCGAAAGTCGGATACTCGCAGGTTCATTGCGACCAGCGGTGGCGTCCTTGAGGTTCTTCGTACAGGAGTTACCCTGTTGCTTGAAGCTGCTGAATGGGCAGAGGATATTGACGTCGATCGGGCCGAACAAGCACGTGCCCGTGCACGGCAACGTCTCTCAGAACGGCCTCCGAATCTCGATGTGGAGCGTGCCGAGGCTGCCCTGAAGCGGGCGTCGAATCGGCTCCGAATTGCCGGTCAACGTTAGTCGCCGCCCGATAGGATGTTTGAATACCGCCCATCCATGCCTGATCGATCATGAGTTCTCTGCTGTTGGAGGCGTATTCATGCCATCGATTGGGAGACAGTTCTCATATCAACCCTGATTTCCTGGACACATATTCAACACAAAGGACAAGCGTATTGAGCTTCACAAATACAGCCACACGCCTTCGGATAGAGGCAAACAAAATGCTTCTGTCGTTGCGGCTAGGAGAAGGCGTTTTCCTCTATATCCTGGCAGCCGTCATCGGTATAGGCGGTGGATTGGGAGCCGTACTGTTCCGGGCTTTGATTGGATTAGCGCATTCTCTGTTTCTCGAGAGCGGACAATTATGGTTGGGAACTCTCTCCGGCCGCTCCTGGCTTTTGCCGGCCATACCCGCCTTTGGTGGACTCCTTGTAGGACTGCTCACTTATTTCCTGGCGAAGGAAGCCAAAGGACATGGTGTTCCCGAAGTGATAGCCGCGGTTGCTGAAGCAGGGGGCATCATCCGAACTCGAGTGGTGATTGTCAAGGCGCTGGCATCTGCTATCTGCATAGGCTCCGGAGGTTCTGTTGGACGTGAAGGGCCGATTGTGCAGATTGGTTCCGCCTGGGGTTCAAGTCTCGGTCAGGTTTTTCGTATTCCACGTCACAAATTGCGCGTCTTAGTAGGCTGTGGAGCTGCTGCGGGAATCTCGGCCACATTCAACGCCCCTATCGCAGGGCTTCTGTTTGCTCTCGAAGTGATCCTGGGTGAATTTACCATCCACGTGTTCACCCCAATTATCATCTCGTCGGTACTCGCGACTGCGGTGGCCCAATGGTTCCTGGGAAAAGAGCTTGCCTTCATTATTCCTGCCTATCAGCTAGTCCATCCTATCGAACTCCTCCACTACATCGTTGTGGGATTTTCCATTGGGATAGCTGCCGTCTTGTTCACGAAGACGCTCTATAAGACGGAGGATCTGTTCGATGCGATTCCGATTCCTGAATACGTGAAGCCCATCATCGGTGGGCTGATCGTGGGAACCATGGGGATATTCGTTCCATACAGCCTTAACCATGATCCGGCGTTCTTTGGCGTTGGATACGAAGCGATTACCAACGCGCTGTTGAACAATCTTTCACTGAAGGTGCTCTGCATCTATCTGGTGACCAAGATCATTGCGACCTCTCTGACACTTGGGTCCGGTGGATCGGGTGGAGTTTTTGCACCCTCCCTCTTCATCGGAGCGATGCTCGGAGGCATATTTGGGCATGGGTTCCAGGCCCTGTTCCCGGGGATAACCGCCCCTCCAGGCGCGTATGCCCTTGTTGGCATGGCAGCGATGGTGGGAGGTACCACTCATGCTCCCCTTACGGCAACGTTGATCATCTTTGAGATGACGAATAGCTATGCCACCATTCTGCCGATCATGCTTGCGGCAGGAATAAGTACCATCGTGGCGAATTTTATCTCACAGGAATCGATCTACACGTTGAAACTGGCGCGCCGTGGCCTACGCATCCGTCGCACTCCAGATGCTTCTATCCTGGAGAGGATCCAGGTAGATGAAGTATTGACAACGCAATATCCCACCGTTTCCGTCACCACCCCCATGCGGGATCTCGTGGAGGTGTTCAAAGATAGCCCATTTCAGGATATCCCTGTGCTCGACGACGATGGTAAATTCGTGGGAATGGTGCACTTCCGGGATCTCCGTCCCGTGATGCTGGATCAGAATATCTACTCCCTGATTATTGCAGGCGATCTGGTAAGGCATGATGATATTGTGGCGACTCCCTCGGAAAACCTCGCAGAAGCTCTGGCAAAATTCAACATCGATGATGTCCATGATCTCCCCGTAGTGGATGCAACAGCCCCCGACCGCATTGTAGGGATCCTCACACGCGCCGGTCTCATGCATCGTTATCATAGGGAACTACTCGCCTATCGCGGCGATGGTGAATAGACAAATCCGAAGTGAGTCCGTTCTGGACAGCTACCCGCGATAATGCCGATCATTGTCTCATTCACCACCGGACACTTTTTTGTTGTGGCATCACGAATGTGACCTGGATAGCTAAGCCCTGGTTGAGCAGGTGCTCCGGAAGCCTGAATCCGAGTTGGAAATAGGAGAAGGCAATCCATGCCAACCGCTCTGGAATTAACCCCTGAAGAACGAGAACGTTACATCAGAGCCGCTCGACGTCGTCCACCCCAACCTGAGTTGACGCCTTTTGAACGAGAGGAACGCGAGCGCTTATTGGAACGCATCCGTGAGGCCGCCGCTGTACTCAGAACCCGTTTTGGTGCTCGCCGCATCATCCTTTCCGGTTCACTAGCGCACGGTGCATGGTTCACGCCGGATTCCAATGTCGATATCGATGTTGAAGGGCTGAAGGGAGGTGCGTATTGGAGAGCTTGGCGACTGCTGGAGGAAGTCATTCATGACCGAGCTGTCAATGTAGTCTCTCTCGAAACAGCAACAGTCTCCCTACGGCAAGCAATTCAACGTCACGGAGTGGAATTATGAACACAGTTTTCCAGCAATTGGCCGAACGCATTCGCGGTGAAATGTTGGATGAGGAGGCGTGTATCGATGAAGATGGAAACAATCACAAGAGAGGGGCAAGAATTTGTCCTCGTGCCGACGAACGAGTATGAGCAGTTGCTTGAGGACGTCGAAATGCTTGCTGACATCAAAGATTACCGTGAAGCCAAACTTTCCGAAGAGCAGACTTTCCCGGGTGAGGTCATAGACCGGATTATTCTTAAAGACGAAAATCCGATTCGCGTTTACCGCGAGTATCGTGGCCTGACACAACAACAGCTTGCAGATAAAGTCGGTATCCAGCGTGCTTATTTGATGGAGGTTGAGACAGGTCGGAAGGCTGGTTCTGTCAAAACGCTGAAGGCTATCGCGCAAGCCCTTGGTGTGGATCTGGACGACATCGCTTAGCCCGTATGGTGTGCATCGCCTCCGGATTTTCATCTGGAACACCGAATAGTATTGTGCTACCATATGGACACCTTCTGTTAGAAGGTGAGTTGATGCATTGCCCTCTCGAACGATGAAGCGGCGGGAATGACAGGGAATCCCGGTTTGAGAAGCACCCCTTCCACCATTTCCTGCCGAAATAATCTATGACTCGTCTCTCCTTTGGTAGCATGACTTCCTGCTCTTTTCACCTCCAAGGCAGGGGTGGTCTGGTCAGAATTACGGCGCGCAGCTTTTTTGACGCCTTCGCAACGAGACATAATATCGCGTTATCGGGACTTGATTGTCTGGAACTTGTATGAGTGCTCAGTTTGCTATATTCCTGACGCTTGATAACTTCAGATTGGCTTATAAACGACTTCAGACAACCACCAAGTCGTTATACAAGGAGCT
>JAJRTO010000504.1 GCA_024278235.1 Candidatus Poribacteria bacterium | reverse complement strand
TATCGCTCACGTGCATATCCACTCTCTGAGCATAGCAACCGGTCATCAGGCTTGCTCGAGATGGCGTGCATACCCCGCTGGTCACGTAGAAACTTGTCAACCGCACTCCCTGCGCTGCCATGCGGTCCAGATTGGGTGTCCGATGTATCTCGGAGCCGAAACAACCGATGTCCCCATATCCCATATTGTCACACAAAATCACAACGAAATTGGGTTTTGTCGCCTGTTGCATGGATTCTCTCGTTTCGAGCGATACAATCGTCTCTTTTGTCGGATAGAACATGTTGGTTCTCTTTTTGGACCTTGCCCCTACCGCTGACCACCTGCGAGCGGCACATTGGGATGATTCTTTCTGTAACATAGAGTGTGCTTTGCTCTGGGTCTCGGCAGGTTTCTCCTCTGATGCTAAATCCATCACAAACCATTCTACCGGTAGTTCACCTTATATGCAACAGAAAAACCACTGTTTCTTCATAAGCATTCACGACATCCTCTGGTGTTGGCTATCAGCTTGCAGATTGCGATAGCCGTCCGTAGCCCCAGTAGCGGACATGCTCATTGAAGTCATCTGAGGATTGCGATATACTAATGGAACGTTCCACGTAAAAATACTTATGAGGAGGAGAAACAATGGTATCGCACAATGAAACGAAGGAAGAACGGGACGCACGGATGGGATGGTGGCGCGAAGCGCGGTTTGGCATGTTCATCCACTGGGGTGTCTATGCAGTCCCGGCAGGTATCTACCAGGATAAGCAGATCGACGGCATCGGTGAATGGATCATGAACCGCGCCAAAATCCCGGTTGCGGAATACATCGAATACGCCAAGCGATTCGATCCTGTCAAGTACGATCCCGACGCCTGGGTGCACCTGGCAAAAGAGGCGGGGATGAAGTATCTCGTCATCACGTCCAAGCATCACGATGGTTTTGCACTGTTCGACTCGAAGGTCACCGACTGGGATGTGGTGGATGCGACGCCCTACGGCAAGGACTTGCTGAAGCCTCTGGCGGAAGCCTGCCGGAAACACGGTATCAAGCTCGGTTTCTACTACTCCCAGGCACAAGACTGGCGTCATCCCGGTGGAGCTGCGGCGGGAGGGCACTGGGACGAGGCGCAAGAGGGCAGTATGGATGACTACATCCGTGACATCGCCGTGCCGCAGGTGCGAGAAATCCTCACCAACTACGGGCCACTTGCGATTCTATGGTGGGATACACCGACGGACATGAACCAGGAACGCGCCGAGGCATTTTTGCCTTTGCTCGAACTCCAACCGGGCATCATCACCAACAACCGGCTTGGCGGCGGGGTCGAAGGAGACTTCAGCACGCCGGAGCAGCACATCCCTGACACAGGCATTCCCGGTAGGGACTGGGAAGTTTGCATGACCATGAACGACACATGGGGGTTCAAGTCGTGGGACGATAACTGGAAATCCACGCAGACCCTGATCCACAATCTGGTGGACATCGCCAGCAAGGGTGGAAACTACTTGCTCAACGTTGGTCCGACGGCAGAAGGCGAGATCCCCCAACCCAGCATCGAACGACTGAAGGAGATCGGCCGGTGGATGCAGGTCAACGGCGAAGCGATCTATGACACCCAGGCGAGCCCCTTCCAGCGTCCGGAGTGGGGACGATGCACCCGCAAGGAGCAGGACGGCAAGACCACGCTCTACCTGCACGTGTTCGATTGGCCTGCCGATGGTACGCTCGGCGTGCCGGTGTCCAACAATGTCATCGCTTGTTACCTGCTGGCCGACCGCTCGCGTGAGTTCAGCACCATCCAGGGAAAAGAAGGACTGACAGTGCAACTCACCGGCGATGCGCCGGATACCATCTGCTCGGTGGTGGGGTTGGAGATCAAGGGTAAGCCAGAAGTCATCCAGCAGGATGTGGAGCAAACGGAAGAAGGCTAACTGAGGCCGGCCGTAAGTCGACGTAGGTTGGGTTTGAGGTGCGAAACCCAACAACGGTTCATTCAAAGGATGAGTCTATGACACCGCATATTGACTGGAGAAACCTGGGTTTCTCCTATATGCAGACCGAACGGTATGTAAAGGCTGAATTCAAGAATGGCTCGTGGGGGGGCACAGAGGTGTGCACTGAGCCATACCTTAACCTTCACATCGCTGCCGCCTGTCTACATTATGGACAGGCTTGCTTTGAAGGGCTCAAGGCATTCTGCCGCAAGGATGGAACCATCGCCATATTCAGGCCAGAAGAAAATGCCAAGCGGCTCATCGCCTCTGCCAGGCGGTTGGTTATGGAGCCGCCGCCGATGGAGCTGTTCCTTGAGGCTGTTAAGAAAGCCGTGCTTCTCAACAAGAGCTATGTACCGCCATACAGCACGGGTGCAAGCCTTTACATTCGCCCACTGCTGATCGGCGTGACTCCTCGGGTTGCGGTCCATCCCGCTGATGAGTATGTGTTCATCGTTCTTGTGATGCCTGTTGGTCCCTATTACAAAGATGGGTTCTTTCCGGTCAAGGCCCTGGTGCAACAATATTATGACC
>JAJRTO010000503.1 GCA_024278235.1 Candidatus Poribacteria bacterium | reverse complement strand
CGAGTATTCTCATGGGATTCGGGGATCAACATCGAGGTCCGCGACCAGGGGGTCGGCATCCTGCCCAGGAATCAGAGAAACGTCTTCCGACGATTCTACCGTGAAAAGCGCGATCTCACCACGCCGGCGGGAATAGGGCTCGGCCTCACTATCGCTCAGCTCTTCGTGGAGGCTCACGGCGGGCGGATCGAGATAGAGAGCACGCCGATGCAAGGGAGCATCTTTCGCATTTGGTTACCAGAGTATCGGGAACTTTCATGAAGAGATGCATTTTGATCATCGAAGATGACCTCGGTTACCAAAATCGTGTTCGCCGTGCGTTGGAAGACAGCGGCTACTCGGTCGTTGCCACGGCCGATGGCACGGAGGGCTTGATGCTTGCCAAACAGCATAAACCCGATCTGGTCATCCTCGACCTGCAACTCGACACCAGTCACGTTGATGGATGGGAGGTATGCCGACGGCTCCATGCTTTGAGTGAGGTTCCGATTCTGATCACGACGGGACGCTTCGTTTCACCCGAGGATGTGGTACGTGGACTTGACCTCGGTGCAGACGATTATGTGTGTAAACAAAATGTATTGCGTAAGCCGATTTCGCTCAAGGAATTGCTCGCCCGAACACGTGCGATCTTGCGCCGCATTGAGTGGCAGCAGGCTCCCGTACATATTTATCGCTTTGGAGATGTCACGATCGATTTTAGGAGGTTGGAAGCGAAGAAGGGAGCGATCTCCTTGAAACTCCGTCCCATCGAGTTTGGCATCATGCGGTTGCTGATCGAACATGAGAGCGAGCCAGTGTCGAGAGAACAATTGCTCGATGAGGTGTGGGGTTACGATCGATTTCCCACAACGCGTACAGTGGACACGCATATCCATCACCTCCGCCGCCTTTTGGAGGATGATCCGGGGAATCCCCGATATATTCTGACTGTTCCCCGGGTGGGATACAAATTTATCGGCTCAGATTCGTCCGGGGAAGGTTAGGGGACCGCACGCTATGCTCTCCGTTTTGATACTCGTCCTGTTGCTTCATACAAAGGCCACAGATCCACAAGCCGTTTATCAAGCCGCACGGTACCAGGAGGATGTGATGGGTGATCTGGAGGCCGCGATCCAACAATATCAGGCCGTGATCGCAATGTCCCCGAAGTCACGCATCGCGGCACTTGCTCAGGTGCGCCTGGGAATCTGCTATGAAAAACGCGGCGAGGAAGAGGACATGCAACGCGCCGGATCTGCCTATGCCAGTCCGCCAGCCGCGTACCCGGAGGTCCAACAGATCGCACTCATCCACAACGCTCAGTTGATCCGACGTCGTACCCTGATGCCTGAACTCATCCGCACCCCCGAGCAGGAATTTATCGATGACTTTGAAGCTCCTCAGATCGGTCCCTTCTGGAAAGTGCGCGTGGAAAATCCCAATGGAGCGTCCATTCGGCTTGGAAACGAGCAATACCGAAGCGGGCGACAGTCGCTCCATCTGTATGTGGAGAAAGATTTGTCCGTCGGTCGTCAAGCTAAACTCTATCACGACTATCCTCCCGGCACTCAAGGGGAATGGTCTATCTACTATTATGACAGCGGGAGCCTGAATCCGGCTCTCTACACATCCGGATATTCTTCCATGTTCTACGTCCGTGGCACCGAAAGTTCACTGGGACTCTATAAAGATAGCCGCTTGATTCCAGGCTACTACCTTGGGGCACTGCCGAGGACACCTCCCATTCCAACAGGGATCCCGGTGTCCCGTGGATGGCACCATTTCCGGATACGCGTTGATAACTATGGGGCCAAGATCTTTATCGACGGGTTGCAGCAGGCAGTGTACAACGATCAGCTCAAAGACGTAACATACGTGAGCATCAGCTACGGAGGGAGCCATTTTGCCCCAGATGACTACTGGGATGATTTCCGCGCTGTACTCTTTCGCCCGCTCGCCTTCACGGAGATCGGGGAATACACGGCGGGATTTGTCGGTGATAGTCCGTCGGCTGCGTGGATGGACATCAATAGAGACGGCCTACCGGATGTCTATGCTTCTATACTGGGTGAGAATGTGGTTAACGCGCTCGCACTTAATCAGGGGCCAGGGCAATCTTTCAATCACATCATTCAAGAATCGGGTATGGATGTTCATGAGCAGGCCATCGGAGCCGCTTGGCAAGATTATGATCGGGACGGTGATCCCGATCTCTACGTCGCAAGCGATCAGCCCGGAGGATCCCTCTACAGGAACGACGGCGGGCTTCGCTTTTCTCGGGCCAATGTGGCATTGGGGATCACCCACAGCGGTCAGGGGCGCTATCCCCTCTGGGCCGACTTCAATGGAGATGGATGGCCGGATCTCTATATCGCGGGCGTGAATAAACTCTACCGGAATCTGGAAGGCCAGCGATTCGTAGATAACACCGATGAAGCTGGACTCCCTGAGTTTTCGGGGAGCGCGTTTGGAGCGTACGCGGATTACGATCAGGATGGAGTACCTGATCTGTACCTGGCTGGGTCTGGATCAAAGGCTGGTATGTACCACAACCTGGGTGACGGACGCTTTCGCCAGGTCGCATCGCAGGCTGGCCTGCCCAAGCCATCCCATGCTCATTGGGCAGCATGGGGAGATATGGACGCCGATGAGTGGCCTGACCTCTACCTCCTGACACGGAGCGGAGGTCGATTATTCCATAATCGAGGAGGTGCGACATTCGAGGATGTAAGTGCCTCAGCAGGCGTGGATGTGCCGCAGGGCGTTGCAGCGAGTTGGGGTGATTACGATCAGGACGGCTTCCCTGACCTGTACGTGCTGAGCGCGCAGGCGCCGTGGGAGCAACTGTATCACAATAACCGCGACGGAACGTTCACCGAAATGCATCGTGAGGCGGGCATGCAAGCCCTGGGGAAATCCCGTCAGGGACGCTATGCGGTGTGGGTGGACTATGATAGCGATGGCGACCTGGATCTGTATGTGACAACAAACGCAAAGAGCAACGTGCTGTATCGGAACAATGGGAAAGGAGGTGGAGCGATCACAAAGAAGCCCAAAGGCAACGCTCAAGCTTCAGGAAAATAACCCAGGGAACAGAACAAGCCACGCGCATTCGACTGTGGCAGGTCACACACGCGGCAAGTTCTGTCACCATTTATGCGTTCGCAGTATAGCACAGGAATATCATGATTGGCAAGGAGGCGTGTCATGTCATGTCATGTCATGTCATATCATATCGGCAACTATTGGCATGGACAGTTTTTATACTGTTTTCAGGTTTGTTTACCTTGGTCCAGAGCTGAGAAATATCACGACAGGCTCAATTCGAGACGGATTTTACGGATGATTATCCGGAGAATATATTTGATAATTGGGTAAGGGGGAAAACAATGCAAGGCAATAAAGGCATCCTGATCGCAACTATGATAATACTTCTCTGCGTGATACCGCAAATATGGGCACAAATGGGTGCTGTCCTAAAGCTTGACGGCAATAATGATTACGCGACTAGAACTACAACGGCGAACCTTAACAATACAACCTATACGATATCCGCCTGGATCAATGCGACTCAGTTTGGAGACTCTCTAAAAATCTTTGCGTTAGATAACCATGCACCCGGCTATGGCTTTAGTTTTGGCCTCATGAACACAGGAGAAATCCGAATCGGAGGATATATCGGAGGAGGTTCTCTCAAATGGCTCGACACATCGGGAGCTAATATTGGTCTTGGCACATGGTACCATGTGGCCGTTGTCGTTGATGGCGTGAGCATTGTGGTCTATGTCGATGGGGTGAGCAGGATGAACGAGGTATTCGGCAATATTCGGTATAGCACCTCATCTCCGATTGTTGCCGTTGGTTCAGGTTACGATACAAATCTCGGTGGATACCACCGATTCTGGCCTGGGCAGATTGATGAGATGCGCATCTGGAACGTAGCGAGAACCCAACAACAAATTCAAAACGACATGAACCAGCCGCTTCCAAATCCAGCTTCGCAGCCCGGGTTGGTTGCCTACTGGCAGTTTGACGAGCTTAAGGATCTGGGAATTAACAACGACGGCGCTGATGATGTCGAGGATTTAAGCGGAAATGGAAATCACCTTGACTTAGTCGGGGATGCTATCCTTGAGACAGTTTCACTGCCTGCTCTCACCCTCACAGGCGATGTGGGTCAGGCGACGTTGTCTATCGACGGCAGCCTGGAACTGAAGGGGATGGAGGTCAGCGTCACTTACGATGATTCTGTCGTCAACTACAGCAACTACAGCGGCCTACATGCTGACTTTAATGTCGTATCCGTCACAGATAACCCCGGTACGGTTATCGTGGACGGTTTCTTCGATCCCGTGCCGAGCGCTGATTACAATATCCTGACCCTCAACTTCAGCCCAGTCGGCGCCGGTACTGCTGGAATCGCGATTTCAGCATCTGATCTCCGCAAGCAAGTGGGCAACGACCAGGTCAAGTATGTGCTTGATACCGACTACACGCATAGCGTTGCGGGCGATGTCACCTTCGAGTCGGGACCACCTACGGTAGGTTCGGTCAGTATCACCAATGACTCGGTCGTTGCGACGGATGACTACGTGAGGGACACCCAGACGGTCACCGTCACCGCCAACGGAACCGATACTCCCAACGATAGCACTGCAGTAGGAGTCGATTCCTCCGGGGTCACAGCCGACCTGTCGGACCTGGGTGGAAGTGCCACTGCAGCACCCTCCACCTTCAACTACAACTCAGCCACACGCCAGTGGACTGCTACCTGGGAAGTGGCGAGTGTGACCTGCACTCCCAGCAACGGCACACTCACCGTCACCGTCTCTGCCACGGACAAGGTGGGCAACGGTCCTACCACAGGTTCCGATACCATCACCGCTGATAACACACCTCCCACCGTGAGCAATGTCGCCTGTGTCAAATCTCTCCCAGCCTACCCCGCCAGTCTGGACGCGGAGTATGTCAAGAATGGAGACACCGTCAACATCAGTGCGGATGTGACTGACACTGGTAGCGGTGCAAGCTCTTCCACAGCAGATGTCTCCCAACTGGGTGGCAGCAACGCGCTGGCATCGACAGGAGGAACATCAACGGCTCCCACTTGGAGCTTCACGGTGAGCAACAGCACCACTGAGGAAGCCCAGAAGACGGTTTCCGTCATCGCCACCGATGTGGTGGGCAACGCATCGAGTGCCGTCACAGATACCATCCATCTGGACAATGTGTTTCCCACTTCGGTCGATGGCTTCCGTGCCTATCCCAGCAACGCTGTGGACAACATCGCACCCGCTGACCGGGTGAAGCTGTCTTGGACGACAGGAGGTACGGACACAAACCTGGCAGGACATGTCATCCGACGGGTTGGCTGGGGAGGAAGTGGTTATCCTGAGTATCCGAGTGGCAGTGCACCCAGCTACCCAGGAGCGAGTGAAGGGGACCTGGTCGTGGATGGTTCTCCCACCTCTCCCTACAAGGACACTGCCAACAGTGGACTCGCTTCATCGAGTCGGAATGTCTTCTACTATCAGATATTCGCCTACGACAAGGCAGGCAACTTCTCGTCGGCAGTCGAATCGCAGCAAGCACGGAGTACGAACTACCATTTGGGGGACTTCCATGACGAAGGCTCTGGTACGTTCGATGGGAGTGTGGATGGGGATGACCTAGTAGATTTTTCGAATACGTTCGGGACGGTTTCTGGGGGAGCTGGTTGGGACGCTGAGTGTGACATCGGACCGACGGACACGACGAGTCGTCATGGCGTGCCGGTTCCCGATGATGCCATCGACTTCGAGGATTTGATGATATTCGCGATGAACTTCAACAATCCGTTGGCTGCACCTCCGTATGAGCCGCTTCAGGTTCCTGTTGGGATGCCGTTGGTGGTACTGGAACGTGAAGACAGTCAACCTATCGGAACGGTTGGGACATTCCGTGTGGCGTTGCGGCTAAATCCTGAGCTTCGCGTGAAGGGAGCACATGTGGTGCTCCACTTCGACCAGCGTTTTTTCACACCCGTGCGTGTACAACAAGGCCAAGTGGGACTGGCGTTCTTCCATGCTGCTGAGAATCCGAACAATCTGGACATCAGTGTCGCTGCGTTGGGGACGAACCAAGCGTTGTCGGGGGATACACTGGCAGTGGTAGAGTTTGCAGTGCGAGGTTCGAGTCCGAATGCGGCATTGTTTGTCAGTAGCATCGATGTGCGTGGTGTGCAGAACGAGCGGGCGGAGTTGGACCGACTAGGAGATGTGTCTCTGAAGCTAAGTGTGAGTAAGCCGACGGAGACGCAGCTTTTGGCCAACTACCCCAATCCCTTCAACCCAGAGACGTGGATTCCGTATCAGCTTGCATCATCCGGGGACGTTGTGGTTCGCATCTATGATTTGACAGGACGCTTGGTCCGTGAACTGGATTTGGGCTATCGGCCTGCGGGCTACTACCTGCATCGTGACTCCGCAGCCTACTGGGATGGACGCAACAATACAGGTGAACGGGTGGCCAGCGGTACGTACATCGTAAAATTCCAGAGAGGGGAGTTCCATGCGGTAAGGAGAGTGGTCGTTCGCAAATGATCCACCCTCCAACCAATCCGTAATGGTGGTTTTGTGCCACCATTACGGATTATCAACCATATTCACCATATTATGCGACCAGCGATCTCCAAGAAGTTGGATGGGAGTACAGATGCAAACTTATTCTAGCCATCTCACAGGATTCGTCATGTTGATTTCATTAGTGGGCCTGCTAACCCAAAGTGTTCAGGCTGACGTACGCCTGATCTCTGATCCACCGTCAGTGATCCATCAAGCCCCTTATGTGGCTTTCACCGTTGGTGTACGCATTCAAGGCACCGCACCCCACGAGCGTGTGAAATCTTTTGAACTCATACTCGATTATGACATGAATAAACTCGAGATGCTAAATATCCAAGAGGGAGAGCTTTTTGCAAATTCAGGATATTCGACCTTCTGGTATTTCTACGAGGACGAAGTGGAAATGGGTCAGATCCACGTAGTCGATGCCATCCTAGGACATGGGTTGGATGTTGAAGCGTCAGGTACATTATTCACGATGACGTTCAAGGGACTCGTCAAGGATACCACCACACTCACTTTCAATACAGTAAAGATAGGCGTGTTGAACGAAGATAAGAGCCAGGTGATATATGTGCCCGATCCTCAGGCAGAACCGATCGAGATCGCGCTCCCGGTGGTGGTTTCTGGTTTAGCAGCTCTTGTTTCGCATGCTGGTGTTCATCTCAAATGGCAGCTTCAAAGTGGCCAGGGGATGCTTGGGTTTATTCTCTACCGTATCGATCAGAGGTCTGATATCCCGGTGCGTCTCAATGCGGACCTGATACCTGTTAAACCGTCGGAATCATCTCCTCACGAATATCAGTTTCTGGATGACTCAGTAGACCTCGGAAAAACCTACCAATATTTCGTCGAAAGTTTGAACATCGCAGGAAAGTATGACCGTAGTGAGACGATAACCGTCAGGATACGCCCGCAAGGGACCATGTGGGCGCAGGTGAAACGCTCCATGTTGCGTTAAGTCAAGTTTATGGTTTTTATGCTTATCCCCAATGTAATCGTTAAAAAAGTCTTCCCCCCAGACTGAGGTTCCCCCGAAAAAGTGGACACACAGATACGGCAGATTGTGCTACACTTACCTTCAGGAGGGAACCACATGACAACACAACGAAGAAACTACGACAAGCAATTCAAGCTCGATGCAATAAGACTCTGGCAAACCACTGAGAAAACGGCAGATGTCCAGCATTTTTTCTAATGGCCAAAGTCGAGTCTATATTGTCGCGATATATGTTCTTCTGTCTTAATTCGTCAACACGCCCTAATATTTGCTTTAACCTGCATCTCGTCAGTTCTGGTTGTATCCGAACTTCCGTGAGCACAGAACCTTCTTCCAATGCGCTTCTCCGCTGGCAACATGCTCATCACTGGCATTCAGGCCCCCAACCTCCAGAACCGAATACTGGAAGGTGCTGGCATAGTCATCCCTCTGTGACTGAAGCAGCATCTTGAGTTCCTTGTTCCCACCGTGACCATTAGTGGCATAAGCCGTCCAACGCTGCCAGAGACCACCCCCACACATACACTTCCGAGGTACTGCTTGCCAGTTGCTGGATCATAGTGGCTTGGATTTCGATTGACACCATGCCTGATTAGGTGCATAATAACAAAGATGGATTTCGTATGGCTTAGGGATTTTAACGAGGAGGCGATTGTGATGAGAGCGTATCTTGCCGCTCTGATGGTAAGGGAGATGCTTGTAGGGTTTGCTCCTACAGTAGCCACTGGTACTACTTCAAGTTACTACTATGGAAAGCAGTTTGACCGCCGCCGAGCCATTGAGCGTATCAAAGCCCAACGCCACCAGCAGATGCTAATTGTAGGAAAGACCCTCATCTTTGTCGCCATCATGCTTAGTTTACTTCCGCGTTTTGTCTCGGCGCATGAGCAAGATCTCAGTATCCTGCTCAATGACGTGAAACAGATTGCCAGCCCAGGGATTCCTGGAAATATCTGCGTGTTCGGCTCGAACGCATTTGCCATCGTACAGGACAGGCAGAAGACCGGCGCTGGTAGCCCTGTTGTTACGGCGGCCAGGTTCGGTGAGGGACGTGTCGTTCTGTTCGGTCACACGGGATATTTCGATGTGGGAACTCTGGAAACAGCGGACACAGGGCAACTCATGCTCAATGCTGTCAGATGGGTGGCTGGTGGTCGCAGCGATCCACAAGTCGGTGTGGTTCGCAGGGCTGAACTCGCTACCTATCTCCGGAACAACGGACTCAATGCCTCGGATGTGTCGTTGGCGGATCTCAGCTCAATCAACGTATTGCTGATCGCGATTGACCATATTTCATCTGATGAACTTGCTGCGTTGACAACGTTTATAAAGGATGGTGGAGGGCTGATCTCCGTTGCCACCGGTTGGGGATGGGCTCAACTGAATCCCGGTAAGGATCTGCGGAAAGATTTCTCAGCAAATCAGTTATTCGCCCCGATGGGACTCGTGTTTGCCGATGGCATGACGAGAGATACTGTTCAAGATGGTTTCGCCACGGATAAAACACCATCGCCGCAGACGAACGCCTCCGTTGCACTGGAATCGTTCCGTCAGAACCTGGATGACGAACAAGTTCTCAACGATCAGGAGCTTGCCCAGATCAGTGCGACGCTGGCCCTGGCGATGCACAGCATTCCCTCGGACGATCTGATCTTTCTCCCCCACCTCAGGAAGATGATGAAAGAACGGCACGTCGATCCGATCCCCAGTCCAGAACATCCGGTGACCAGCAAAGATATCCTTGAACGCCTGGCGTTGACTCAACAGATACACGCATCCGAAGAACTTCCGCCGGAACAAGTAGAAGCGCATCCTTCGGCGGCGATCTTCCCCGGCGCGTCTCCTGACGGGACCACTACGGCAATCCGGATAGTCGCCATCGATACGAGGATTTCCGGATGGCACAGTACCGGCCTTTACGCGGATCCTGGTAGTTTGATTGCCGTTGAGATGCCGGAGGATGCCACGGATAAGGGACTGAAGATCCGCATTGGCTCAACGACCTGCAGGAACTGGAGTCATGCCAAATGGATTCGTGCCCCGGAGGTCACACGCGAGTTTCCACTCACGGAGGCTGAGAGTAGAGCTGCCAGCGCGTTTGGCGGTCTGGTATACATCGTGGTGCCGGAGGGATGCGAGCCAGGCACTGTTTCTGTGACCATCCGTAATGGAGTGGAAGCTCCTTATTATATCCTGGGCAAGACGAACCTGGAAGAATGGCGCAGTACAATCCGCCATCTCCCGGCTCCGTGGGCTGAATTAGCGTCCGACAAGGCTATCCTGACGGTTCCCTCTCAGGAAATCCGCGAACTGGACGACCCAGAAAGCCTGATGAAGCTATGGGATCGTATTCTCGACCTCTGCGCAGAATTGGCCGCATGGCCATCTCCTGAACGTCAACGGCCACAACGATATGTTGCGGATGTACAGCTCTGTGCCGGTTATATGCACGCGGGCCATCCGATCATGATTCCCACAAGCACAGCGGGCAAACTGGTGGACAGAGATCATCTGTTGCATGAAGGCAATTGGGGGTTCTTCCACGAGACCGGTCACAATCATCAGGAACGCGATTGGACCTTCGGCGGTACCGGGGAAGTGACCGTCAACCTGTTCACCATGTACCTGTTCGATAAGCTCTGTGGCATTAAGCCGGAAAACGGTCGCATGGCACAGGATGGCATCCGGAGGCAGTACGTGCAATATTTCGAGAATGGGCCTGATTTCAATCAGTGGAAACGCAAGCCTTTCCTTGCCCTCTACATGTACTACCAGTTGCAGCAGGCTTTTGGCTGGGATGCCTACGAGCGGATCTTTGCGGAGTATCGCGATCTGCCGGATGAGGAACGTCCGAAGGACGATGACCAGAAGCGCGATCAGTGGCTGGTTCGTTTCTCCCGGACGGTGGGAAAAGACCTGGGCCCGTTCTTCCAGGCGTGGGGAATACCTGTCTCTGATCCTGCGCTGGAATCGGTCAAGGATCTACCTGCGTGGATGCCCGATGATTTTCCGCCGAAAAAGGCGGGATAGACGAAAGGAGATCGGCACCACTTTTCTCCATCCGGCATTTGCCCTCGGCACGATGAACCGGGGTGATTTCTGGAATCAGCGTCGTCCTCTGATCTTGCACTGCGGTTCTCCCGATAAACCGGCCTATGCTCGGTTGCGATGTCTGCACGACGATTATGACTATACTTCAGCGATGTTTTTCAGCACTCAGTGGGAAGGCCGTGTGCTGATCGGCGTGAATTTTGCCACGGACTATGGCGACAAACATCCCAATCTGGACAAGGTACAGGGGGCAACGATACAAGCCGAGGATCTGCGTTTGAGGCTCGAGCTGGAAGGGGATCTCAGTTCGCTGGAATTGCCACAGCACTGGGATCAGAACGAACCAGCCCGTGTACGGGTCGCAGATCTGCTTATCCGGATGAAGGTGAACTTTGCGGGATTTGGAAACTTTGAGATCCATTGCGAATCGGGGAGGGCGAAGGATACGGCGTGGATCGATGTTGTCATTTATCATGGTCGGCGACGCCCGATTGACTTTGGAGAACTCGATGTTGCAGCAATCGGTATTGCCCTGAACATCAGCGATGGAAGGGATGAAAAACATCATTGGAGCGAACCTCAAGCGAACATTGAGGATGACCGGCTCGTGCAAAGCTGGGAGATCCATGATAAGAAGCTCCTGCTAAGCATCCCTGTTGAACCCGATGAAATGGGGCGGTTGCAAAAGCAACCTATCTCTCTGATCGATGGTAGGAATATCTCTTCAGATTGATCGTCGTAGCATTGCATTCCTAAAGGGGACTGTGCTATAGTTATGATCATGCAGATACTGTGCTTCTTTGTCCTTGTTTTTGCTCAATCCTCATCCCAGGATCCTTCGGTTGAAGCATTGCATCATGAGCAGCAACAACTGGTGCAACGCCTCTATCGGATGGTCGATGGCATGGACGATCTGATCGTCCTCTATGAGCAGCAGGGGTTGGAGGAGCTAACTTACTGCTTGCAGGCCAAAGAAGTACGAACAGCCCTGAAACAGATCCTATCGAAACAACTCCCCGCATTGAACGAGCAAATGGCGTCTCTTCGGACTCGAGAGGATCTGACTCGCCTTGAATCGGCTCAGTCAGCCTTGCTGGAGCGGTTGCAGCAACTTTCTCTTCAGATACCATCTCCGGATGCCACACAACAGAAAGCCCGCGCACGGGAGATCGCTCTGAGACGGATAGATGATCTCATCACTGCGCAGATGGAAGTATGGCAAACGACCAAAAGGATGGAAGCCATCGATCCGTTACAAGAAACGCAGCAACGTCTTGCAGCGGAGGCAAGCTCTATCATGCTGACACTCGCTGAGCGCACACCAGATGTGGCAAAAGTTCTCCAGCAATCGTTACAGAGCATGCGCCTCGCCGCCAGAAGCCTTCAACGTGGCCAGCGGGATTCCGCGCTTCAGAGAGAACAACAAGCATTGGAACAATTGCGCCAGGCCTACCAGTCGTTACAAGGATACCTTGACGATGATGCCACTGCCGAAGTGGCAGAGATTCAAGAATTGCTCCGGACTCTCGCCGCACTGGGTGAGCTGCTTGAAACACAGGCACAGTTGGAAGAACAAGTTGGCAGTTGGGGAACGGAGAGTCCTCCCCGTGAGCGTCTGGATGTGCTGCACCGTCAACGCGCCATGATACCGCAGGTGCAACAACTTCAACGACATTCAGCGACCGTGGGGCAAGCCCTGGATCAGGCGGCTATGACGATGCAGGAGAGTGTCCGGCATCTGACGAAAGCCAAGTTAGCAGAGAGCCTCGAAAGCATGCACCAGGGTCTGGTTGCACTTCAGGAGGCTGAGTTTGAGCTTGTTTCTCAATGGGACGATGATGGTCAGTTGAGCCCGCTCATGGCACTACAGAAACAGCTTCTGGATGGACCCGCCGCGTTGAAGCAGGAAGAACGGATGCAGCAATGGAGCGCGCTGAAAGATGCTGGAATGGGTTCAGAGATCGGGGAGAGCGTCACCAACGCCCTGCAAGGAGATACGTCGGGAGCGTGGAAAAATCGGCGTTCTGCCTGGAAGCAGCTCCGACGAGTTTATCGCAATCAGTTCGCTTCACTTTTGAGCCGGACCAATCAGACACCCCAGCAACCGCTTCTCAGGGAATCCACCGGTACCATTGATGAACAGGATACCTGGACCCCCCAATTGAAGCCACTGGAAACGATGCTGACACAGACAATGCAGCAACAATTTGCCCCTGACTTTGCAGAGATGCTGCGAAAATACTACAAGCGACTGGCAGAGGAACAACGGTGAGATGGCTGCTCTGTTGTGTCATACTCTTTGGAGCGACCGAGGCCCCGTGTCAGGAGTTGACTCCTGCGGTTTATTCTAGCATAGAGCGAGGACTTATCTACCTCGCAGCTCACCAGCGACCGGATGGAAGCTGGGACTCTCAACGTTATCCGGGGAACACCGGCATTACATCGTTGGCAACCCTGGGATTCCTGGCCACCGGGAATATGCCGGATCAAGGGATCTATGGGGATCTGGTAAGACGGGGTATTGCGTTTGTCGTCAACGCCAAGCAAACAGGTGGCCTGCTTGTGGCTTCTTCATCGCACGGCCCGATGTACGAACATGCATTTAGCACATTGCTGTTAGCAGAGGCGTGGGGGATGATCCTGATGCCAGCATTGGAACCCACGTTACAACGGGCAGTTGAGGTCATTGTTCAGAGCCAGAATCCCTCCGGAGGTTGGCGATACAAGCCGAATAGCCGGGATGCCGATCTCTCCGTAACGACGGCTCAGATCGTGGCGTTGCGCGCCGCACAAAATGCGGGGATCTCCGTTCCGGCCGGCGTGATCGAACGTGCCGTTCAGTATGTGAAGAGTTGCGCTACCGATGATGGTGGCATGACTTACATGCCAGGAGATATTGCTACCTTTGCGAGAACCGCAATGGGCGTGCTGGCGTTACAAATAAGTGGTGAAAGTGATGCAACGGAAGTGACGTCCGGATTACGTTATCTCCTCCGGCATTCCGGCGGAGATAACGTGTACCCCTACTACGGACGCTACTATGCAACTCAAGCATTTCATCAACAGAGTGGCCCTCAATGGGAACATTGGTTTTCAAGAACCCGCGCCTGGTTGTTGCGCCACCAGAATGCAGATGGTAGCTGGGATGCAGAGATAGACAGGATCTATGGGACATCACTTGCGATCTTGACTCTGGCAGTGCCCTATCAATATCTGCCGATATATCAGCGCTAAATAAGTGTTCAACCGACTTACGCGGGGGCATAAGTGTGTGGCTGCTAACTGCAGATTCTCACAGATGGAAGCCGTCAACCATTAAAGCTTTCAGCCGTCAGAAAACAAGCTGGGAGCTATTCATGAACGATGATGAGAGGAGTCAGTGTGCAATTCTGGGAAGCAATTATCACAGCGTTCGCTGTATTGCGTACGAACCGTATGCGATCTTTCCTGACGATGCTCGGCATCGTTATCGGTATTGCTGGCGTGATCGCGATGATGTCTTTTGGCGATGGCGCAAAGAAACTGGTCATGTCGGAGGTCGAACGTTTTGGTGGAGTGAGTAATTTCGGCGTCTATCGTCCGGGATACATCAGGGAAGGAAGAAACTGGATTCCCAATCCAGGTACCGAGTATCTGCATCTCGAGGATGCGACATGGTTTCAGGAAGAATGTCCTTCCGTCGTGATTGCCACTCCTGATATCTGGATGGATGGGAGCTTGACTGCAGGTGATAAGCAGCTATCCACACGAATGATAGCGGCGTCCACCGGATTCCGGGAATTCAGGCAATGGAATATCGATTTTGGCCGCTTCATCTCGACAGAAGATCTGGGCACCTGGAATAAAGTTTGTGTGTTGGGGAGTGAAGCGGCTCGGAAGTTGTTCGATCATGTGAATCCGATCGGTCGAGAGGTCAAGATCAATCGCCAACGGTTCACAGTCGTGGGAATTATGGAGGAGAAGGGCAAAGGGCTCAATCCGGGCAGAGGCCCCGATGATGAGATCATGATTCCTATCACCACGGCTCAAGCACGATTTACAGGAAATGACCGGGTTGGTGGTATTGTCATGCGAGCGGAGAATTTTGAGATGGTCGATCAAGCCATGCGCGAAGTAAGGGCATCTCTGCTGCGCCACCATGGTGACGATAAGTTCTGCCGGATCTGGTCTGCCAAGGAGGGGCTTGAGTTCGCGGATAAAATCAGCATGTACATCAAGATACCGTTGGGAATTATTGCTGCAATCGCTCTGGTTGTAGGCGGCATTGGCATTCTTAACATCATGCTCGTTTCGGTCACGGAACGCATTCGGGAAATTGGGCTCCGCAAGGCTGTGGGTGCTAAATCTCATGATGTGCGAGTGCAATTCCTGATTGAGGCCGTTATCCTGTGTGTTCTGGGTAGTATTGGTGGCATCATCGTGGGCTCGCTCCTGGGCTATGGATTCGCTTGGGGTGTGACCAGGTTTGTCATCAAGGAGTTCCGTTGGCCTTCTGTGCTCTCTCTTGAGACGGTTTTCTTAGCGGTTGGTTCCGGTGCCATGATTGGAATATTCTTCGGATATTATCCAGCAAGCAAAGCCGCCAAACTCCCACCTATTGAGGCACTCAGACACGAATAATATCGCATGCAGTCCCCCCCATCAAAAGGTTTCCAGTGGCAGCTTCTGATGCCCTCTACCGCAGAAAGTAGTGGACATTTCGGGCATTTTGATTTACAATGAAATCATGATCTCCGCCAACTGTCGAATTGAGTTGCCATGAACGTGTTGTTTATCTCTCCAACGATACCCTTCCCGGCAACAGACGGAGGACGTATCCGTGTCCTCAATCTGCTTAAGCAGCTCATCCCCAGAGTACGGATACGATTGATTGCCCCCCGTACGCAGGTTACTGATGATGAAGGTGTTGCCTATCTCAGGAGTCTGGGTGTTGCAACATATCTTGCAGAACGTCCACCGAAGATACCCGGTATTTCCCCGGGCGCGATTCTACGTATGTTTCTCTATCAACAGCCTATTACGGTGGCGAAATACTACTTTCCCGCAATCACGCAGATGATCCGGGAATCTCTGTTCTCAGAGTCTCCTGATGTGGTGCATTTTGAGATGATTCATACCGCGCCCTATCTACGCGCACTCACCAAATCGTCCATACCGACACTTCTATCATTGCAGAACATCGATTCTGCAATTTGGAGACGACTTGCCATGCAGACGTACTCTCCATTCCGCAGGTGGTTCTATAACTTTCAGGCCAAGCGGTTCAAGAGCTACGAAATGATGATCGGAGAACAGTTTAGTATGGCAACATGCGTTTCTGAGCAGGATCGTAGTAGACTCGGAACCATATGCCCAGATCTAAAGATAGCCGTCATTCCCAATGGTGTGGATGTCCAGAGCTACCAGCCAATGCCTGAGATAGAGGAACCGCGCAGTGTCGTTTTTACCGGGAGCATGGATTGGTATCCTAATGAGGATGCGGTTCTCTATTTTCTTCAACAGATCTGGCCCAAGATCAAGGCAGAAATAGCAGATGCGCGTTATTACGTTGTGGGGCAGTATCCGAGCAAACGTCTGCAGCAGTTGAATGAGCGTAATGACGTCATTGTTACAGGACGGGTCGATGATATTCGTGCTTACATTGGACGCGGAGCGGTCTATGTCGTCCCTCTACGTATCGGTGGTGGAACGCGGCTAAAGATCCTCGAAGCGCTTGGCATGCGACGAGCTGTTGTCTCGACTAGCATCGGTTGCGAGGGACTTAATGTGACACATGGCGAAAATATTGTCGTCAGCGATGAACCAGCCACTTTCGCTTCTGCTGTGGTTCGCCTCATTCAGGAACCTATTGTACGTGAACATATCGCTCGCGCTGGGCGTAAGCTTGTCGAATCTGAGTACGATTGGCGGCAGATAGGCAAACAACTCTACGACACTTATGAACAGCTTAATGATATCCCATCTGGAGATATGTCCTTTCTCACTTCATGAGCGTTATCTTCTGTGAAGAAATCAACTTCTACACACAACCAATCCATACGAAAAGATGGCTTGATGCTAAATACCCTAAACAGATGTCCAAAATTGTGTTATAATTCGAGGAGTTTTTTACGTTGGTGATGATGTGTGCCCCACTCATGACGTCTACTCAGAGAGATCACGTTGGACTATCCTTGTGCACTGCTTAGGTTAGAGGCATCACATAGATATTTGAAAAGCGTGGCTTATGGAGACATAATTGAACATTCTCTACCTGGGTTTACGTATGCCTTATCCTCCTCATCGGGGGGACCGGATCAGGACGTTTAATCTCCTCAAACAGATCTCACAGAGGCATACTGTCTCCCTGATTGCCTTTCATGATGAAGGAGATATACCAGAAGCCACGCAAGCACTGAAATCTTACTGTGAGTTCGTCCGTTTCATCCCGCTGCGGAGACATCGTGCGAGATTGCGATGTGCTCTGTTTGGCTGGTCTCGTACCCCGCTTCAAGTGCGTTACTGGTACGATCCGGTGATGCAAGAGGCGGTGGATCAATTCTTGGTGCATCATCCATGTGAGCTGATCCATACTCATCTCTTGCGTATGGCACAGTATGTGATCCGCTTTAGACATATCCCCAAGGTATTGGATCTATGCGATGTTCTTTCTCTGAATCTTTTGAGGCGCGCTCAACTGGATCGTGGGTTTCTCTGGCCTTTGCTTAAGTTAGAAGCACACCGGGTTGAGAAGTATGAAATTGAAATCATGCAGCATTTTTGCAAAGGCATACTCGTTTCAGAGGTTGAGCGGTCTATCTTGCATCAACGTGATCCGACGCTCCCGTTGCATGTAGTGCCCATGGGAGTCGATTTGGAGTATTTTCGTTCGATGGATGTAGAAAAGCGATCTGATATTCTCTTTACAGGGACTATGGATTACTTTCCCAATATAGATGCAGCCTGCTACTTCCATCATGAGATATTTCCCCAGGTGAAACGTGCCATTCCCGAAGCAAGATTCGTGATCGCGGGAAGCAATCCGTCCCCTAAACTGCAACAGCTTGCTCAAGATCCCAGTGTGTGCCTCACCGGATACGTAGCCGATATGTGTCCCTATTTTGCCCAGGCTTCCGTTTTCGTTTCGCCAATGCGTGCAGGTTCAGGGATGCAAACCAAGAATCTGGAGGCGATGGCCATGAGGCTCCCTGTTGTTACCACTCCGATAGGGCTCGAAGGTCTGGATGCCGTTCCGGGACGTGACATCTTGCTTGCCACCAACCCCGATGAATACGCAAAATACGTGATCGCGTTGCTTCAGGATCCTGAGTTCCGCCAGCAAATCGGTGACCGGGGACGAGAGCTGGTCGAACAACGCTACAGTTGGGAGAAGATCGGTCAGACATTGGAGACTCTCTATCAGGAGAACAATAGATAAGTCGTGTATTGGTCTCATCCCAGGTTTTCCAGAGAAGATTGGTAAACATCGCCTCGCATTATGAAGGATGCTTATCTATTACCGAAAGAAGCCATGTGGAGGTGTATATGCTTCAAGAGGAATATTCACAGAAGGTACAATCTATGATACAGTCTACTTACTCGGGAAGGAGGATCTTGGTAACCGGCGGATGTGGATTCATCGGATCTTATCTCGTGCAGCAGTTGGTCGACCTCGGAGCCCATGTTACCGTTCTGGATGCCCAGCCAAAACCTCTGGACCCTCGAGTCCGCTTGATTCAGGCGGATGTTCGCTCTTATGAGGCTGTGTTAGATGCTATGAAAAACCAAGAGTATGTGTTTCATCTAGCAGCCATCCTGGGAGTGGAACGAATCCTTCATATTCCCCTGCAGGTGATGGAGATCAACCTCGGAGGTACCAAGAATATCCTCCAAGCCGCAGACGCTTGTGCTGTAAAGCGTGTGATCTACACCTCTTCTTCTGAAGTCTATGGCGAGCCACGAAAGATACCAATTTGCGAAAACGATCCCACTGGTCCGGTCTCCATCTATGGCGTTGCTAAATTGGCTGCCGAAGACTACTGTGAAGCGTTTTTTGAAGAACGAGGGTTAGCATACACATGCCTGCGTTTGTTCAATGTATATGGTCCCGGCCAAACAGAAAAGTTTGTGATGCCCATTTTCATTTCGCGTGTCTTCTACCGACAGTCCCCCATTATCTACGGTGATGGTTCGCAATCCCGTTCGTATACGTATATTACCGATGCGGTCAACGGTATCCTGTTGGCAGGGGCTTCCGAGAAGGCGGTTGGACAAACCTTCAATATCGGCAATGATGAAGTGACAACGATCCAGGAACTTGCCGGCTATATCATCCAACTCTCTGGAAATCATCTCCGTCCGGTTTACAAGAACTTGGGTGAGGGGATCCGCGTTGAGAAACGAGAGATCATCAGAAGACAACCGGATATCTCTAAAGCCCGTCAGATGCTTCTTTTTGATGCCCAGGTGCCATGGAAAGAAGGGGTCCACCGATTTACAGAGTGGTATCGTCAAAAACTCAAGGAAGAGATATATGGGGAAGCGAATCTTTGATCTGTTCTTTGCGACACTGGGTCTTATCCTCACTTTCCCACTTTTTCTGATTATCGCACTCGCCATCAAAATAGAGTCGAAGGGATCGGTATTTTTCAGGCATAAGCGCGTGGGGCATCATGGGATCCCCTTCCAGATGTATAAGTTCCGTACCATGGTGAAAGATGCGGCCAGCATCGGTCCTGCGGTGACGTATCATAGAGATCCTCGTATCACTAGGGTGGGTCATCTACTACGTTGCACCAAGCTGGATGAGTTGCCTCAGTTGATCAACGTCTGGAAGGGGGAGATGAGTTTCGTTGGGCTCCGTCCGGAAACCGATAACTACACGAAATACTATACGGAAGAACAGCGGAAAGTGCTCAGTGCGAAGCCGGGCATCACAGGGCCTGCACAGATCGCGTGGCGGAATGAAGCTGAACTCATTCGGAATGTAGAGAATGTCGATGAGTTCTATATCCAGCATATCATGCCCAAGAAACTGATATTGGATCTGGAATATGTGCAATCTCCTATGTCAGTCTGGAGGGATTTGCACTACATCCTCGCCACGCTCAAGGTACTTCTAACGGAAGTGTTCGTACGCTGAGCGATGGATGGTTCTTGTTCCGCCACGGTAGTTTACGCCAATCTGTATGATAGGATATCCCAATGGTAAAGCAGATCCAGGAGCAATTGTTGGAGAGTGCCCGGGTCAAGCAAAAAACGGCTGAATTGCTCTCTGACCAGATTGAGAAACTTGCAGAAAAAATTGTGGAATGTTACCGGTCCGGCAACAAGCTTATTCTGCTGGGAAACGGTGGAAGTGCATCAGATGCCCAGCATATTGTAGGTGAACTGGTAGGACGCTTCCAGAGGGAACGCCGGCCACTTCCCGCAATCGCCCTGAGCACGAATGCAGCGATACTGACGGCTATTGGTAATGATTACAGCTTCGATGATGTATTTGCCCGGCAGGTCGATGCATGGGCTTCTCCTGGTGATATTGTGATAGGGATCAGTACAAGTGGGCATTCGAGAAATGTGTTATTAGCAATACAGAAGGCGAGTGAACACGGCGCGTACACGGTCGGACTTACGGGTAGGGATGGTGGAAAACTCGGTGCGAATTCAGATCTTGCTCTTGTCGTTCCATCTGACGATACGCCACGGATACAGGAAACACACATTACGATTGGGCATATTGTGTGTGATCTTGTGGAACAGATGCTATTCCCCGATTCACCTGATGCAAATCCCTGATGTCCTCCAAAAGAACACGCTTATTCTGGTGATTGGCGATGTTGACACAGGTAAAACTACTTTGTGTCGGCAAATCGCAGGCAACGCACTCCAACGCAGATGGCGGATTGGACTGGTCGATGCGGATATCGGGCAGTCGTGGATTGGCCCACCTACAACGATCGGGATGAAAATACTCACGGGAGAACTGGTCCCAGATCCCGCTGATGCCCTCTATTTTGTCGGTGCAATATCCCCTGAAAGACATTTCACATAGATGGTCATCGGTAGTAGACGAATGGTAGATCGATGCCGGGCAGCGGATGTGGACCTTGTCATCGTTGATACGACGGGATTTGCGTGTGGACCTTCGGCACGTGCCCTCAAGATTGCCAAGATCGATCTGCTGCAGCCTGATCACATCATCGCCGTACAGCATACAGATGAAATGGAACCGCTCTTGCGCCGGTTACGGGGCATCGAGCAATGTACCATTCACCGAATAACTCGCCGCAGGGAAGTCCAACGTAAGTCCCGAAGCCAGAGACAGCAGCACCGAGAAATGCGATTCTCCCACTATTTTGACCATGCTGAACAGAGGGACTGCCATATGGATGAGGTGAATCTGCAAAATTGCCTGATAGGTGGAGGGCAGCCGGCGAAGCCGTCGGAGCTGGACTATCTGTCCAAGATCGTGGATGTCAGCATCCGTTATGCGGAATGGAGCCATCGATCCGTAATGCTCATTCCTGAACATCTCTTGAGCACGATGCAAATCCAGATGCTGAGCGATCACTTGAGCAGGCCAATGGTGTATCAGCAATCTCAACATTTCTATGATGGACGGCTCGTGGGACTGTGCAATGCCACAGGGGAAACCGTCGGTATTGGATCCATCCGCTCCGTAGACTGGGAACAGCATCGGATCTCACTGGTAACTCCCGTGGCATCAGAGATCATCCGGACGATAAAGATGGGTGACTATGTGTGGGCAAGCAGCCAAGAGCGGCCATAGGCCCCTAGACGTTCATCGTTGATCCTCTTTGGAATCCCCCTTACAAACTTGTAAATCTCATGTGTGATCTGCATATCAGGAGAACAGCGATGCCGGTTGTACGACGACTGCTACGCTATGTAACCCCTTATATTCCCTCGCTGCTGCTTGCCCTTATGGCGATGTTCGTTACCGCGTGGTGCGAGATCGGATACGTGCATATTCTCTCTGATACGATTGATGCACTCAAGCAGATCAGTACCGAAGGTTTCTCCAAACCACTTCAGATTGACTACTTCCGTATCGAGAACTACTTTCAGGGAATCTCTTTTACCCTTGAGAGCCCACAGGCGGCGCTCAGGTTGGTGTTGGGTGTCCTACTGCTGATGCTGATCCTTGTGGTATTCAAGGCTTCACTCAGCTATTTGCATACCTACCTGATGGCCCGTATCCGCTACAAGGTGGTAATTCGTCTACGACGTGAAATATATTATCGCATCACCTACTCCCCCCTGGGCCAACTCCACTCACAACGTATCGGTGATCTCATGTCCCGTTTCATCGATGATGTGAATGTCATCCAGAGTGCCATTGGTGCAACAGCGGGAATGCTCCATGCGAGCATCACGGTTCTGGTATTTCTCATGATGATGTTCTTGAAGAGTTGGCGACTGACTCTACTCACACTCCTGGTGTTCCCATCTCTCGGTTATCTGATCAATCGTTTTGGTCACAGAATCCGGCAATCGAGTCGTGATGCTCAAGGAAAGATGGCGGATCTGGCATCACTATTTCAGGAGACTGTTTTTGGGCTCAAGGTCATCAAAATATTCACAGCCGAGGATCTGGAATTGGGGCGTTTCGAGCACCAGATAAAATCGAAATACCGAATTGTCATGAACCGCGTTCATCTAATGGCATTGATGACGTTCTTGCTCGAGCTGGTCAGCAGTCTTGCCATTGCAGCCGTATTTGGATATGGCTGTTGGCAAGTGATCCAAGGGAGGCTGAGTATCGGTTGGTTTATTGGATATATCACGATGGTAGGGATGATATTCAAACCGATGAAGACACTGGGATCCTTCAACAATGTTCTTCAGCAGGGGCTGGCATCGGCTGAACGTATTTTCAGCGTGCTCGACTTCGAGATGGAACCTTCGTCTCAGGAGGCGAAAGAGCTTCCTCCAATTCAAGGGGACGTTGAATTCGTTGATGTAAGCTTTGCCTATGCGGATGAGCAGGTCCTGCACAATATCCACTTGAAGGCTCGTCATGGTGAGACCGTAGCGGTCGTAGGCCCGAGCGGCGTTGGCAAGACAACCCTCTTGAATCTGATCCCTCGCTTCTATGAGATTCGCAACGGGGAGATCCGGATCGATGGTCATTCCATTCATGAAGTCAGTCTCCGTTCCTTGCGCTCTCAGATCGCGCTCGTTCCTCAGGATACCATCCTATTCAATGGTACAGTTCTGGATAACATCCTGTATGGGCGACCTGATGCGACCCAAACGGAGGCCCTTGAAGCAGCGAAGCAAGCGAACGCACACGGTTTCATCATGGAGCTTCCTCAAGGATATGATACCCCCATTGGTGAACGAGGACTACGACTCTCTGGTGGACAACAACAGAGGATAGCCATCGCCCGGGCCATCCTCAAGAACCCGAGAATCCTCTTGCTCGATGAGGCAACTTCCGCGCTCGACAGTGAATCTGAGGTTCTTGTCCAGGAGTCTCTTGCCCACCTGATG
>JAJRTO010000502.1 GCA_024278235.1 Candidatus Poribacteria bacterium | reverse complement strand
TGTGTTGTTGGCGTGTAGTTTGGCCGTGGCTGATGGAGAAGCAGGTCGAGGGTACTCAACAAGAGTTGGTTTGCAGTTTGGCCCTACAAGCAAGACAGACGACCATGATGCTGGAGCGGACATGGGTCTTGTGGTTCAAAGAACTCGTGGGAGCTTTTCATACGCGGGCGTGCTGGGGATGAGGTTGGCAGAGACACGTGGTGATTACCTGACGCTGGCGATGACTGGAATGGGATACGTTGAGGCGACAGCATCTTATAAGCTGGACATTCAGACGAACAAGAAGCCGATAGAGTTGCTGGTTGGTGGGGGGCTTGGGTATTACTCGTTTGCGAACGAGCTGGATTCGCGCGCTTTGGCCGCGGTGTATGCATTAGGGGCTTACTATGTGGAGGAGAGGTTTGAGTCATCATGGGGTACACATTTCGACTTGGGCAGCAACATTCCGCTGGGAGAGAGATGGTACCTTTCTTTGGATTTCAAATGGCGTATGTTTACAACTGAGGTCGAGACGACCGTGGATATGTATGACGTGAGGGGTGACATAGATATGCATCACGGGTTATTTGCGGCCGGTTTCAGGTATGCGTTTTAGGTTTCCCATCTATGAGAACCCTTGCAGCCATCGAACCTGGCTCAAAGTGGGGAAACAAGGACATCATCGTCGCGTGCGTAAACGGTGGGGTGACCTGCAAATACCTACAACAGCATGGCGACCATGCGCTGTTGGTGTCTGCCAACCACGCCTATCCGCCCATTGTTGTCACAGACGAAATGCGCGTGTTCGGGAGGGTCGTGAGAGTCGTCAAAGATGTGGTTCCTGGATGAAGGCCGTGAGGATAAATAGACAGCATGTTGACGCAAGATCAAGCTGACTCATTGATAGAAGCGTTGAAGGAAGCTATTCGGGAGGATGCATTCGAGTGGACCCCTGCTCAACGGCATGATGAAGTGTTTGTCGCTGTTGAGTATGAGGGCCTACAGTTCATCCTTACTCTCAACCACAACCCGTTCGAGATTCGATTGCACCTGCGAACAAAACATCGTAATATAGGGTTGATGCGCGTAGATGGGGCACCCTACCATTCCAATCCGGATGGTACTGAATTGCGGAATACACCACATATTCACGTTTACCGGGAAGGCTATGGACTTGCTTGGGCAGAGCCAATCGATTGGTATTCCCCAACCGATCCGGTGGGCACCCTGGAGCATTTCCTAGATGAAGCGCACGCTCGTTTCCCGGCTGGAATACAAATGATGCTCGTCTAGAAATTAAGGTTATGCCGTTCTCATCTCCAGATTTTGCTGCACAATATACAGAATGGTTGTCGTCAAGGCTCTTAACATCGGTCCGCGAAGGCGTCACCGAATTATCGACACCATTGCTTGACCCCCTCAACGATGGAATGAGGGTCTATGTAGAACCCACGGAGAACGGTTTCCTTCTCCATGACGGTGGGTTAACAATGGAAATGCTCTCACTGCATGGGATTGACATTCAGGCATCCGTGCGCCGTAGTTCCTTGACAGAAACTGTACTTCGCACATGTGGCCTCATGATTGAGGACGGACGGATCCAGACCACGGCAGATAGGAGTAGCCTGCCACAGCGGATGCATTTCCTTCTCTGCGGGATGCATCGTATTAGCGATCTTTGGTTAACCGTTAGGACCTCCGGCGGAACGGACTTTTTCGAGCGGGTATGTACTTATCTTGACGAGAAGAATGTCCTTTATTCGACCAATATCTCGATCCCAGGGAAAACTGTTCAGCATCCAATCGACATAGTGATTCCTCTCCCTCAGCGTCGTGAGCGTCTCATCAAGCTGATCGGAACACCCAGTGTCAACACAGCAAAAATCGTCTCATTCTCATGGATCGAAATACAGCAGATAAGACCCAAGGCTGAGCGTGTGGTTCTGGTGAACGATGAATCCCAGATCGAAGGTCATGAGATCCGACGACTGAGTGAGCAAACAGAGGCAATTTTGCGAGGCTACAGTACCGCTGTATACCGTTGGAGCCAACGTCATAAACCAGAGTTTGAGAGTTTCTGGCGAGCAGCCTGATGCAGATTGCAGATCACCTTAGAATCCAGTAACGATGCGGTATCAGAGCCTGAAATGGCCTGTTTTCGGCCTGCTTGCAGATCAGGTTCGTCCCCGCATTGGAAAAGGGTAAGCACGCCTATCCCCGTGATATAATATACTTACCCCCAAAATTTGGACAGTAGGTTAAGGTGGATCTCAAGCACCTGATCATAGGAACGTCAGACGGAATTGATGCGTTGTTCTAAAGAAAGTCTTCATTCCTCTCAAAGGAGAAAAAGCTCATGAAGTCACGCAAACGATACGACAGTCAATTCAAAGCCCGAGTCGCAGTTGAGGCGATCCAGGGCCACCGGACGCTGGCTGAGATCGGGAACAATTATGGTGTTCACCCAAACCAAGTGGGCCAGTGGAAGAAGCAAGCACTCAAGGCTTTGCCCCGTGTGTTCTCAGGTCATACGGAGCATCAACAGCAGGACGCGGAAACCCTTCAGTCCGAGTTGTACCGTCAGATAGGTCAACTGAAGGTGGAACTGGACTGGGTCAAAAAAAACTCAGGGCTTGTTGGTTGACCAGGGCTCTGTCTCGGTGATGCAGAAGCGCGCGTTGGTGGAATCCAATCACCCTAAGAGCGTATTTGGAAATTACGCAGCATGCGCCAGGTCGTTTCATCATGGTGTGAATGGAAGCGATGTAGACCATGCCTTCGGAACTCTTGGTGCATCTCTCGTAGTCCTTGCTAAGTCTCCTGTAACGTCCCAGCCATGCAAAAGTGCGTTCGACCACCCACTGCCGTGGCAAGACAACAAAGCCCTTCTGGCCAGGTTGGCGTTCTACTATCTCCAGGATGATACGGAAGGTCTCCTGCACCCACTCGACCAAGCCACAACACTTGTAGATACTATCAGCCCACAGTTTCTGAAGACTCGTGACTGTCTCAGAGAGTTTGAGTAGGAGTTCTTTGGCTCCGTGGTAATCCTGGATACCTGCTGCATGCACCACTACTTCCAGCAGATTGCCCAGCGTATCGACCACGATATGCCGCTTACACCCCTTGACCTTCTTGCCCGCATCGTAACCGCGTTTTCCCCACCAGCTTCGGTGGTCTTGACGCTCTGGGAGTCAATAATGCCTGCTGTGGGTTCAGGCTGACGTCCTTCCCGCAGGCGTTCCTGGCGTCGCAGCGCCGTGTTGATGCGCTGCCAGGTTCCGTCCTTCGCACCACTTGCGGTAGTGGTAGTAGACACTGTTGTAGTTCGGGTAGTCACTGGGAAGGTTCTCCCACTGACACCCTGTGCGCACCACATAGAAGATGCCGTTGACCACCTGGCGCATATTCAGTTCGATGGGACGGCCGGGACCCTCCTGTTTCAAGGGAAGCAAGGGGTGTACTACCGACCATTGCTCATCATTCGTATCACTGCTGTAGACTGGCTCACTATGGGACATTGATTCCTCCTGCTGGATGGAAGTCGTCTTGTAGACACTATTGTATAACACATCAAGCAGGATTTTTCAAATAGCCTCTGAGAGTGGGGCTCAAGCCGTTCCTCAAGGCGGCATAAGGACCGAACCAATCCACGGGACAATGCCTATGGCAGGTGACAATGCCTGTGGCGGGACAAGTATGCCCATGATTCGCTGCAACGACCGTGCGCCACCAGATGGGGCTCGCGGTTGGAATGAATGGAGACCTCATCACTGGGGGTAGCTCGCAACGGAAC
>JAJRTO010000501.1 GCA_024278235.1 Candidatus Poribacteria bacterium | reverse complement strand
CTCTTTGTTCCTTCAACGACACGAATCCAACGCGTTGTTATTGGATTCCATGCTCGATCTCCTGCTACTGCTCGGCGTTGGCATGATCGTGGGTGTTACGGTGGATCGAGAACGCCAAGAGCACTATAAAGCTCAACAGGCCGAGCGTCTGGCAGCATTGGGCCAAACGGCTGCCATGATGGCCCACGAGATAAAAAGCCCTCTCGTCACCATTGGCGGATTCGCACACATGCTTCTTCGCCATCCGACAGTTGAACGCGGGGATCAGCAGAAACTCGAGATCATCGCTACCGAAGTTGAGCGTCTGGAACGCCTTGTCCATGATGCACTCGATTTTGCACGTCCAATGGCATTTGAGATGCAGTGCTGTCAGGTCAGGGAGTTGCTGGATCGGGCGCGGAGCGTCATTCAACCTCAGACTGGGTTGAGAGGTATTCATCTGGTCGAAGAGTCCGATTTGGAAGAATTGGAGTTGAGCTGCGACCGGGAAAAGATCCAACAGGTGTTTATCAATCTTCTCGATAATGCGATTCAATATACACCGGAGGGCGGCACCATCCGACTGCGTGCATGCCTGGCGCCAACAGGGAAACTGCGGTTTGAGATATATGACTCGGGCAAAGGAATCCCTGAAGATATGCTGGATATCCTCTTTGAGCCATTCTCCAGCAAACGAAAAGGCGGGAGCGGACTCGGATTAGCGATAGCTCAACGGATCGTTCAGGCGCACGGGAGTTGCATCGAGGTCACCAACCTCCCCGAAGGTGGGGCATGCTTCCGATTTGAACTCCCCCTGGTTACCCACACTCAGCCATAGACAGATGTACCCGCCTGCACTTTTCTCGTCCCGTGGGTCACCACACTTCACCTAGTAGTAAGTCCACTTCTGCGGCCCTTTGGAACATGGCGCAAAAGTTAACGACAGGGACAACGACGGACAGACGCCCTTGCACTGGGCTGCAGAGCGTGGTCACCTGGACTGCGTTGAGTTGCTGATTTCGCACGGCGCTGACCTCAATGCGAAGGATAAGCAGGGAAAGACACCGCTGAAATGGGCATTGGAAGCAGAGCAGGAAACGGCCGTTGGGCTGCTGCGTCGGCATGACGCCAGGACCTGAACTGGTTCCCATCCCATCTACCCCGGCTCCCTCTGTTAAGCATGTCCCTACAGTAAAGATCCAAATTGGCAGCAAAAGGATACCGTCGGGTGAAAGATTTTCCCGGTGAACGCAGAGATACACTTGTGCTCGGGGTAGTGTGACTAGTTCTGCCGGGCAAGTTCATCAAGGAATTTCAGCACTGTTATTGGACTATCCTCGATGAAGTTGGGGGCCAGCGCTCCTCTGCCATGCAAGGCATGGAGTAGAACGTCGATCTGCATCAGTTGCTCTTGAGGGGTTTTGCATCGCAGCCACTTAGACTGAAACTCCTCAGCCGGGGCAGTATTTCCTGTTGCCAAATGCTTGTCTAGATACTGCTTACGCCATGCGTTCCAGGTAAACTCATAGCCACAGGCACTACACTCTAGACGCTCCACACGCCGTTTCAGACGCTTCACATAAGTGCGCCATGGCTTCTCGTAACTACAGTGGCGACAGCGAAACTTCCCGGCCTCATGAATCGCCGCACCCTTGCAGTGTGGACATGTGAGTTCTCCCCAAATGGAATCTGTGTCGTCTGAATCATTGGTAACCTGAGCCTCATGTGGAGGTGACTCAGGTCGTCTGATGACCGAATGACAGTATGGGCAGGGGAGCCACTTACGTCTACTGACCGATTGTCGGTATTGCTTCCAGGACCAATCTTTCCCACAGTACTGACAGCTAAGTCTGTTCTCTACATAATGCCAGTCCAGAGGCAACTGACAGGCGAAACAGCGCGGATAATCATGCAATGCGTCTCGGCAGGCATACCATGTCAGCACCTTGTTGCACGACGGGCAGGCAAATGAAGGAGCAGAATTCCTTGATTGTCTGAGCTTGAGATTTCGGTAGTATTTCTCGCGATAGACAATCTGGCCACAGCCAAGACAGGGAACTTCGCCACCGATTGCCCGGGCTACCATCAGGACGGCTTGACAACGAGCATACAGTCCCCATCCGACTTCGATCAAGAGTTCATCATCGTATATCCCAAGCTGAGACAGATTGTAGAGTCGGCGAATCCGCCATTGCTTTACCCGTGTTGGCCATCGCATCTGGCAATCCCTCCCTTAGTTAGTTCAACCGGTGGTTCAGTGACTAAGCAACATATCAGTTGCATTTACAGCCAGAACAATACTATAGAAAAACGGAAGTGTCAATCCGCCCCCCAGGAAAGCCCGATGGTTACTGGGAAGAATGGGGCTCATTGCATCACCCGCTGGCTGTGGCAGCACTGATTGAAGCTCTAGCAGCCTGTCGGATTCGACAAGGTGTTGCCCACAATCAACCGACATTCTTGCTCCACCGCCACCTGGACGTTGTAATGCTGGTCGAAGCCCTGGTTGTTGCTGTTCTTCATGATCCGCGACTCGGGGTCGGTAAAGTTATACTGGTCTTTCGCTCGAGGCCCGGCTTGGGGTGGCTGAGGGGGCCGGCCTCCAGGTTTTCTTCCCGTCCGTTTGGCCTTCTCTTCCCGCTCTCGCAGTTTGACCTCGTACTCGGCTTTTTCCGCTTCATAACGTTCCTCAGCTCGTGCTTCCAGGACCGCTTTGGTCTGTTCCAGATTGAGCAAACGCTCTTCTCGCAACTCAATCTCGAATCCGAGGGCCATTCCTTCCGGCAGACCTTCTCCTTCCGGCAGACCCCCTCCTTCCGGCAGACAAGGGCTTTCCCAAAGTCTTGGAATCAGCAACCGATAGCGTCCAATGCCTCGTGTGGACGTGCAGCAAAGTAATCAAAGGCATCTGGTATCCATTGGAATCGGCAGCGTCGCAATCGATTGATGACACAGTTGCGCAGAGCCGCCATGACTTGGGGCAGG
>JAJRTO010000500.1 GCA_024278235.1 Candidatus Poribacteria bacterium | reverse complement strand
AGCCAGGTTGGTGAGTGCTTGTTGGATTTGAGTGACATCTGCTTGCACCAGGTATCTCCCAGGGAGTGCATCCAGCAGGATATGGATGCTTTCCGGGATGGTGCGCTGCAACAGTTTGATGGTCTCTTTGAGGAAGGGGAGCAGGTCGAAAGGTTGCTTCTGGATGATGGACTTCCGACTGAAGTCGAGGATCTGTTTGATGAGTTGTGCAGCGCGGTTTCCTTGTGTTGAGATGATCTGGATATCGCGTTGGATATCTTCCGGCAGATTTGGTTTCATCAGAGCCAGTTCGGCAAACCCTATCATTCCGGTGAGTAGATTGTTGAAGTCATGGGCGATTCCGGCGGCAAGTTGTCCGACCGCAGCGAGTTTCTCCTGTGCTTGTGCCCGCTCCTGGAATTCATGTTCTCGTTCCTCTGCACGCTTACGCTCTGTGATGTCTCGGCCGATGCCAACAAGACCCACTGTATTTCCCTGGCTATCCCGCAGGGGTACTTTGGCGCTCAGGCTCCATATTCTGGAGCTTGTCGTCTGGTCCATGACTTCTTCTTCTCGGTTGACGAGCGGCTGACCGGACCGGATGATCTGCTGATCATCCGCATGGTATCTTGCTGCCAATTCATGCGGATGCAGGTCGAAGTCCGTCTTCCCGAGGAGTTCATCGGGCGAGCTTGCTCCCACGCGACGTGCTACCTCGGTGTTGGCGAGAAGAAACCGGCCCTGGAGGTCTTTGACATAGATTGAATCCGGCAGATGATCTATCAGAGTCCGCAACAGATTGCGTTCATCGGCGAGCCTCTGCTGCATTTGCCTGCGCTCAGCAATTTCCCGCAGTAGCTGCTCATTAACTGTTGCCAGCTCACGGGTACGTTCCTCCACCAGTATCTCAAGAGAATCACGGTGCTTCCTGAGTTCCTCATCCATCTGCTTACGCTCGGTGATGTCACGTCCCACACATATCAGATGACCATCCAATCCACAACTTTCAGCCCAGGAAGTCCATATCCGATGCCCGGACTTATGCTGCAACTCCAGGTCATAGGGGATGAGTGGCTCCTCGCCACATGCTCTGCTTATCGTGCGCCTTAGCACAGCGGATCGTTGCGATGCATCAGGTATCATCAAATCCCACCAGGCGGAACCCAACACCTCTTCAGGTGCATAGCCCAGAATAGGTTCGACGGCGGCATTGGCAAAGACAATATCCCCCGTCGCATTCACTAAGAGCAGCAGTTCACCAAGACTGCTGATCATGCGATGTTGAAGCGTTATCTGCGTTTTCTCTCGCCATCGTTGCAGTGCTGCATCGATGACTGTCGGCAACAACTGCAGATATTCTCGTTGGCTATCTTTGATGACAAAATCATAGGCACCTGCCTTCATCGCCTGCACGGCAACGGCTTGATCGGCTGCGCCGGTGATGAAGATGCAGGGAGTTTCTCCTGCGTGTTCCTGAATCTCTAGTCCGGAACCATCTGGCAGGCGATAGTCTATCAGGACCACATCAACGCTGTCATGCTGTAACTGAGCGATGGCATCGGCTACAGTCTCAACAGATACAATGTCATACGGAAGCCGCTCTTGTTTGGCAAGCCGTTCTACAGCCATTCGGTCCACTTCATCATCTTCCACCAGCAAGACATGAATCTGCTCTTTATCCACCGGACTACCCTCCTAAGGTAGTTTGCTCAGCGTCCAGTACATGTCAAGGATGGCGACTGCCTGAACGAACTTCTCAAAGGTCACCGGCTTGACGACATACCCGGCAACACCGTTTCGGAAGCTATACTTGATATCCGACTCCATCGTTGAACTCGTAAGCACGACGACTGGTATCTCACAAAGTTCAGCATTGCTTTTCACTATCTCCAGCAATTCCAAGCCGTTCATGCGTGGTAGGTTCAGGTCCAGCAGGATCAGAGATGGTCTGGGAGCTAAGTCGGGGTTAGCGAATTCGCCGTCTTGCAGCAGAAAGTCCAGAGCTTCTTCACCATTCTCCACTACATAGAGTGGGTTGGTGATGTTGTTCTGCATAAATGCCCGCTTGACGGACATGACATCGACTTCATCATCTTCCACTAGCAGTACGTTGATTGGATTGCTCACAGTCTGTCTCTCCCTTCTTCTTTGGGCCAGGTGAACCAGAAGGTCGCGCCATGCCCTGGCACACCATCCGATTCGATCCAGAGTTTCCCTCCATGCTCTTCCACGATTTTTTTCACCAGTGCTAAACCAATACCGGTGCTCCCGATATCATCACGAGAGTGTAGTGACTGGAATATCTGAAAAATGCGTTCGTGGTGACGCGGCTCAACACCCATACCATCATCGCTGACAGAAAACGCCCAGTGTGAGTCGGCTTCACGGAAAGCGACTTCTACTTTGCCCTGAGGTCCGGGATGATATCGGACGGCATTTTCAATCAGATTCTGAAAGACCTGGCTCAAGCGCAGTTCGTCCGTATGTAGAACAGGCATCGGCGAATCCACGATGATGTCAATATGATCGGGTGGATTTACCGTATCAATCACCCTCGCCAGCAAGGCATCGATATTGATCCGGATCACCGGGTTCCGGATGCGTCCCACGCGGGAATATTCGAGGAGCCCGTTGATGAGCGCGTCCATCCGCCCCACACGGTTGCGCAATAGCCTCATCTGTTCACGCTGTTCTTCTTCGAGCTTGTCTGCCAGGTCTGCTTCCAACCACTCTGAGAGATTCGTAATGCCGCGCAGAGGTGCTCTCAGGTCGTGTGAAACGACATAGGCAAAGGAAGCCAACTCCTGGTTGCTGCGTGCCAGCTCTTCGTGTGTCTTGCGTAACTGTCTGACCATTTCGTTAAAGGATTGCGCTAACTGTCCCACTTCATCCAGTTGGCTCACGGGAACACTCACCGTCAGATCACCATCAGCCAACCGACGGGTTGCTCGCTCTAGTTCGCGTAACGGTCGGGTAAAAGCACGTCCCAATAACAGCGCCACCACGGTGCCCAGCAGAAGCAGTACCCCAACACCTATATACAGGGTCGAACGTACCTGGGAGACACTGGCAAAGGCTTCCGTTTCATCCTGTTTGACGACGACTCCCCAGTTGGTCTGTCGGATGGGCCGGTAGGACGCGATCACTCGAACATCACGATAGTCCGGGGCGCGTGTCACACCCGACTGCCCGGCAGTGGCGTGAATCATCGGTTTGGCGCGCTCACCGGCGGTAGGGGCCGGTTCGACAGTGCTCAAGTTTGGATCGAATCGAAGGGGAGCCAAGAAATGTATTTCATCCCCTCGACGTGTCCCCAGGACGGTCTCCCCCGTCTCCCCCAGACCAGTATAATCGCCCGTGATAGCCAGGATCGACTGAGCATCGAAACGAAGTACCAGCACAGAGATCGGATCGTTCTCGGGGTTTAGCAGT
>JAJRTO010000041.1 GCA_024278235.1 Candidatus Poribacteria bacterium | reverse complement strand
GGAGGCGTCTCACGGATGTAATCGAATATCTCGGCACAGAACACGTAGCGTGCTGTGACAGCCAGGTTGCTGGGTGCCTCATCTTCGGATGGTTTTTCAACCAGATCCGCCACTTCAAAACGAGATCCAGGTTCTCCCCTGGGGGAGGCGATACCGTACTTGACAACGTCGGCTGGTGGGACTTCTCGAAACGCGATCACCGCACTGGCATCGGTTTCTGCGTGGGTACGAGCCAATCGCTTGAGCAGCGATCCGGTGACATCCGAATGAATGATGGCATCACCCAGGCATACTATAAAAGGTTGCCCATCCACAAAGGGTTCTGCTAAACCGATGGCATCTGCTAACCCCTGTGGATTGGTCTGGCGCGTGTAGAGGAGTTGGATATCCATTTCGAGGTGCCGGAGAACCTCAACCGAATCACCTGAGCGTTCGAGTCGTCGTGTTAGAAGTGGATCCACATCGAAATGATCCTCGATGGTTCGCTTTTGCTGACTCGTCACGATCAGTATCTGATGGATTCCTGCCGCATGGAGTTCCTCCACAACATACTGGATCGCCGGCTTACGACCTACAGGAAGCATCTCTTTACATTGCGATTTTGTGGCCGGCAAGAGACGTGTGCCGAATCCCGCCGCCGGGATGACCGCTTTCTGAATATGGGGCATGGAATTTTCCACATCGTTCTCTGTTTATGCGGATAGGAACCATCCGCCATTGGAAGCCGTTGGCCATCAGCAATCAGAAAATGAACTGAATGCTGATGACTGATGAATCATATTGGAGGAGAGGCGAGGTTATCTTGCCTCTCCTCCAAACGATATTAGATTACTGAGCCTTGAGTTTTCCCCACACAGAGGCGAGTTTCCCCTGAGGTTCAACGCTAACCAAGAGTTGCTTGGCTTCTGTATCTGAGGGTTGGCCACCATCGTTCCTGAGACATATCACATCAATGCGTGGGAAATCTGTCGGATCGGATTCACGGATACCGACCTCGATGTAGTTCACTCCCACAGCAAGTATCGGGTCGATACTACTTTGTCCATTTGCCGAATGCTTCTCCCAGAACCAGGGCAATTGATCCCCGACATCTGTGAACAGAAGATCTGTGTCATTGATGCTGTCGGGAAATGTGGCTCCGGGGTCATTGAAACGCAAACTGGTATCACCGCGATTCGCAGGAATCCACGATTTGGCATCAGGACTCACCCTCAAGAAGAAGGAGTTCGCAGCCGTTGCACTGGTGAGCGAAGCTGGTTCGTACAACCTTGCCCAGGCATCCCACGCCATCCCATCATCGGTCGATTCGCCCGCTTTGACGGGGATAGGTAGCTTGATAACGAGATAGGGTTCTCCCCCGTCAGAGCCGTGGTTGTTGTCGCCAGGGGCACCGAATGCTGTGCCGCCCAGAGCCCCCTCCTGGGGTACCTCCTTCCACGTGTTGCCTTTTACCTCAACACCAAACTGACTGAGAGCGGGACTGAAATCAGCAATATCCACATAGATGACCTGATCCGCATAGAGCAGATTCGTCATCACGAATCCACTCAAAACGCTCACAGTGAGCATGAACAGATACAATTTTCTCATATTTCCTTTCCTTTCTGTGATGCAGAGTTTGCATTCATCTGCGGTTGACATTCATACTGAGCCCGGATGGACTACTTCCTACTATTTTCTCACAAATTGGCGATCATTGCAACAATAAACCGAAGATCCCATTGACATCCGGCCACGCATCTGATATTATTTAATCCGATTTCAAAATCTACAGGAGGTGAATTCATTTGCCCAATAAGTTGTCGGCCATGCGTCACATCCGTGCGGATAAGCGCAAACGTGACCGAAATGTAAGCATGCGATCCACCACTCATACGGCGTGTAAGAAGGCAGAACAGGCGATCCGGGAAGGTAGCAGTAATGCGGCGGAGCTTGTGAATGCAGCCGTGGGTCAATTGGATAAAGCCGCTCAACGGAGAGCGATCTCAAGAGGCCGAGCAAATCGCAAGAAGTCTGCTTTGATGAGGTCGCTGAATCAGATCAACGTTGCCTGAGAAGCGACTATATTAGGTTCGTTGGCATTGTATACTGCCGTGGATGGAGCGATCATGGATTCTTTCGAGATATACAGGCAGGATTTTGTTCGTGTCACCATCTTCCGCGTCTGTCAACACGCGAAGGTAGTTTGCTGTAAAACCAGCTAATTTCCCTTCCTCTCCTTCCCGTTTATCCTCAATCAGTACGTTCATCGTGGTGGCGAGGTGTTCCTGTTGGAATGTATGCATGAGCTGATCGCCCAACTCACGCATACGTTCACTCCGTTCGACAGCCACACGTGGAGGAACCTGATCTGAATACGATGCTGCGGGGGTTCCCTTACGCGGTGAATAACGGAAGACATGAAGCTGTGAAAAAGCGAGTTCCTGAACGAGGGTACAAGTTTCCTGGAAGTTCTCATCGGTCTCACCGGGAAATCCGACCATCACGTCCGTGGTGAGTCCGAGGTCAGGGAACGCATCGCGCAGCCGGGACACCAGCCTTCGGAGTTTGTCCGCCGAATATCGACGCCGCATCCGTCGGAGAATCTCATCACTGCCGCTCTGAATGGGCAGGTGAAAATGGGGAGCGCACTTGGGTAGATCGGCCATCCTCTCGATCAAGGCGAGAGGGACATCCATCGGTTCGATAGAACTCAGCCGGATTCGCTGGATTCCTTCCACCGGATGGATGCGCTCCAGTACATCCGCCAACGTAACAGCCCGTCGAATATCCTTCCCATACGCTCCGAGATGCACACCAGTAATCACAACCTCCCTGTAACCATTCGTTGCCAATCGCTCTACTTCCTTAACGATCTCATCGATGGAGCGACTCACAATGGGGCCTCTCACAGCGGGGACGATGCAATAAGCACAGCCCGCACTACAGCCATCCTGTATCTTTACGATAGCGCGTGTTTGTCCATCAAAGGTATGGAGTCCACTACCGAAGTGCCCATGTTCTGCAAGTGGATCACACGCGGTTCCCATCGCCACAGGGGGAGTCCAACCGCGCAGCCGAAGGCTCTGCCCGATCTGGTTCTTCTCGGTATTGCCAAGCACAAGTGAGATGCCCGGGATCTTCTGGAGTTCTTCCCGTCCGCTATCTGCATAGCATCCGGTGACCACCACTCGCGCCTGAGGGTGCTCCCGGATCACTTTGCGGATCAGTTGTCGCGCTTTGCGATCACTCACATTGGTCACCGTACAGGTGTTGATCACGTAAAGATCGGCCTCCCCACTGTCCTGCACGATTTCATATCCTTGCCTTTGTAGGGATTCACGCATCAACTGTGTATCGTACTGATTCACCTTGCAGCCGAGCGTGATGAATGCTACCCGTGGCATCAAAACCTATCCTTCCGTCGATGAGATCATCTCAAGTTCATAAATTGTCAGAGCCGTTCCCACGATAGCGGCTGTTTCTGTTCGCAGGATGTTTTTTCCCAGAGTCACCATCCGAACGCCGGCTTCGCGAGCCTGTGCGATCTCCTCAGGTGTAAAGCCTCCCTCCGGCCCCACAAAGAGACTTACCTGCTCGACACCCCGTTCTTCTTCCAGGGCCTTCCGGAGTGAACAGATCCTTTCGTTTTCCCAGAAAAGCAGGCCGATGCCCTGGACTTCTTCCAGGGCTTTGGACCAATCAAGGGGAGGACAGATCACAGGAAAATAGGCACGTTCGCATTGCTTGGATGCCTCATTGGCGATGCGCTGCCATCGTTGGAGACGCTTACTGACAGAACCTGATTTCAGGCGGGGTACGGATCGGGAACATAAAATCGGCACTATCCGGGTGATCCCCAATTCTGTCGTTTTCTGGATGATCCATTCCCAGCGGTTGGATCTGGGGAACCCCTGAAACAGAGTAACCGAGTATCCTATGGGCTGTACTTGTTCCCTCGACTGGACAAGGACTTCTGCCTGATGCCTATCCACCCGTGTAATGGTTGAAACGGCCTGTTGTCCCCGTCCGTCACAGAGGAGCAAGCGATCCCCGCTCTTGAGGCGCAACACATGGACAATATGATGATACTCATCGCCTCCGATCTGGAGGATGTCCCCGACAAGTTGTTCAGTTGGTACGTAACAACGACGCATGAATTTGTTCACGAAGTCTCGTGATCGCCCGGCCGACATCTTCTGCACCGAAGATGGCAGATCCCGCCACGAATACGTTTGCACCCGCCCGTGCGGCCTGTTCCGCAGTCCCCGGCTTGATCCCTCCATCCACCTCAATTTCCACGTCCAGTCCTCGTTCATCGATGGCCTGAGCAATCTGTTCGATCTTAGGGAGCATCTCTGGCATGAAAGACTGTCCGCCAAAGCCGGGATGGACGGTCATCGGTAGTAGCAAGTCAACCTCATCGAGCAGAGGCAGAATCGCCTCAGCACCTGTCGGCGGACGCAGTGCGAGTCCCGCCTTTATCCCTCGCGAGCGAATATCGCGGAGGATCAACCTCAGATCATCATGGACTTCTGCGTGAATGGTCAGGATATCCGCCCCGGCATCCGCAAAGGCCGGGATGTAATGCAGCGGATCCTCGATCATCAGATGCACATCAAAAGGTAGATGCGAATGAGGGCGAATAGCGGCCACGAGCGAAGGCCCGAAGGTAAGGTTCGGAACGAAATGTCCATCCATCACATCGATATGCAGCCAGTCGGCCCCCGCTTCGGTCACCTTACAGACCTCGTTACCAAGTTGGCTGAAATCGGATGCGAGTAGAGAAGGAGCGATGCGTATCACAGTTCGTCCTCACGAACAGGCTGCTGCATGTTGTCCTCATAGATTCGGAGGGTAGCAGGCCCTGTAATCACAACAGGTTTCGATACGATAGTTCCTGGAAGGTAGAATCCGTTGACGAGTTCCCGGGAGCCGAGCGCGTCTTCCACAACCATGCGTATGTGGTGAGTTTCCTCTCCTTCGCTCACCTGATAGCGTATGGTCACCGGACGCCGCTGTTGATCGGCTGTACGAGACGCTCCGCTCACAACCAACTGGACAGTCTGACCCACGCGAGCATACTGCCGAGGGGCTGGTGTATGCTGGACAACACGTCCTGCAGGAAGACGCGCATCCGCTTTGTAGGTTACATCCGCAATCAAACCGCTCTGCTGCAACAGTTTCTGAACATCGGCTAACTCTCTATTGCGCAGATCGGGCATGAGGAGCAGTTTTGGTCGTATCCCATCACTCACAAGCAGATGAATCGGCTCCCCACGCTTGCCAGTGCTCTTGGGAAGCGGCGACTGTGCCAGAATGGTACCGGGAACGGCGATTTCGTCATCGTGCACATGGACCACACGGCCCAGCACAAAACCGGCAGACTGTAGGATGGCTTCCACGTTGTCCCGATGTTTATAGACGAGATCGGGGACTTCTACTTTTTCGGCACCAAGACTGAGCGTAAGTTTCACGGCTCTATCTTTTCTGATATTCACAGAAGCGGGCGGCGACTGCGTGATCACATAATCCCCTGGTACCGAGGGATCGTAGCGTCTTCCTGCCAACTCAAATCCCAATCCCACTCGTGCGAGTTTATTACTTGCCTCCCAGAGACTCAGTCCCTGCACATTCGGCACTTCTATCGTTTCGCCACGGATGAGCGATGGCAAAATGACGAAAACTGTCAGAAGGCCCAATGCGACCAGCGATATGAAAAATATGAGGATAACTTTGAGAACGTTCAGAAGCGCTCGATTGCTCACCATCACTCAGTGCACCTGTCCAAACTGTATTCCCGTCGTGATTCGGTACCCGTTGATGAAGTCTCGTGCAGACATTGGGCGTTTGCTGGCTGGTTGCACCTGGTGGAGTTGAATTCCCCCGTTCCCTGTCTGCACCCATAGTTCACGCTCTACCGTGATATGGAGTGTACCGGGGGGGATACAGAGTTCACCTGGAAGTGAACCCACGCAACTGCTCAAGAGTTTGAGTGACATTCCATCCGGTAACGAAGTGATAGCTCCGGGCCAGGGTTGCAGACCTCGAATCCGATTGTGAATGACTTCCGCGGATTGGTTCCAATCGATGACAGCTTCTTCTTTACTGAGTTTTGGAGCATACGTCGCACAGGCGTGGTTCTGCGGGGTATGCGGCGGCGGTTCACCCTCGGCCAGAGCAATTGCTTCGAGCAAGAGGGGAGCCGCGATATGGGCAAGCCTCTTTGAAAGCGTAACCGATGTGTCGTCAGCCGCGATGGGCACTGTACGTTGAAGCACAATATCTCCTGTATCTTCACCTTCATCCAATAGTATTATGGTAACGCCTGTAACTTTCTCGCCCTGGATGATAGCGCGTTGAATCGGAGCCGCTCCACGATAGTGTGGGAGTAACGACGGATGGATATTGAGGCAACCACATGGCGGAATATCGAGCACCGATCTTCGTAGAATCTGGCCGAACGCGACGACACAGATCATGTCAGGCTTTAGAGTTCGTAGTTGTTGAACGAAAGGTTTCGCACTGGCACGCTCAGGCTGCAACACATCCAAACCAGAGCCCTGAGCGTAGATTTTTACAGGCGAGGGTCGGAGGCGTTGTCGACGTCCGGCAGGTCGGTCTGGTTGAGTAATGACCGCTATCAGTTCATGCTTGTCTTTGGTTAATGCATCCAGTGCCGGGACAGCAAAATCGGAGGTCCCCATGAACACGATGCGCATCAGGTCGATTCTCCTCGTGGGATTTCACCGGATTTGAGCAGTTGGAGATCTGGCTCCATAGACTCCAGCTCATCGGAATTCACATGATCGATGAAAAGCACGCCATTGAGATGGTCAATCTCGTGCTGAAGCACACGCGCCATCCAATCCTCTGCGACAAATTCGAGTGGATCTCCCTTCGGAGTCTGCGCCTTGACATGAACCTTCTGTGCACGTGAAACAAAACCCTGTAACCCTGGAAAGCTCAGGCAGCCTTCCTCGGCGTTCACATCCCCTTCAAAGTCGCTCAATTCCGGATTGACCAAGGCCAAAGGCGGATAAGCGGGGTCGATCTCTTCGATATCAATCACGATGAGACGCATCGAGGCTCCCACCTGAGGTGCCGCTAATCCAATCCCTTTGAACTCATACATCGTCTGGAACATATCCTGCACGAATTCTTCAAGCGCGGCACCAAACCTTGTCACGGACTTCGCCTTCTTTCTGAGGATATTTGCGCCATAGGTCTTTATGTTCAGAACCGCCATACCAGGATCCTTTCAAACCTGTTGGACTCACTTCAGTCGTTCACAATCTCCGAGAGATTGTATCACCCGGGCCTTGAAATTGTCAATGCATCTGTGCGCATCCAGAAATTCCCCAGGTCGAGGAAAGTTGTATCATTCATCTCCTATTGCTCGTCCTGGGGCTGAGCTTGACTTTGGTGTTCCAAGCGGTTGCCCAGGAAGGTCAGATTGTCCGGGTTACTGTCCACTCCCCATCGCTGGAGGGCAACTTATTCGGAAATACGCCTGATCGACTGGTAACCATCTACTTGCCCCTGAGCTATGACCTGGAACTAGAGAGACGCTATCCCGTCGTCTATCTGTTGCATGGATACACGGGAATCACAATCTGTGGACAGGGGGAGTTATGTCAGCGGAAACGCGGAGAACCGGAGGGCACGGAAGGAGCATTTCCATGCCTCCCGCAGATTCTGCGTGTTCCGTGATGCCACCTGATAGGCCACACCACACTCAGGTGCGAAAGCTCACTTAAGCCCCGCTGCCATCGCAAAGGCACGCACATTGCGTAACCCGAGCTGCAATTCGATCTCCTGGTCATATTCCCGGGATGCAGGAGGACTATCGGTGAGTTCGAGCATCAGGACACCCTCGTAGCTCACCTCCTTGAGCGCGTGGAACACGTCGAACCAGTCGATCATCCCTGTGCCGGGAGGCCGGTGATCGTCCATCTTTCCCCAATTGTCCTGAAGGTGTGTGGTCGCAAGGCGTTTCCCCGCCATGCGGATGGCCCGAGCTGCGCCGAGGTTTCCCAGATTCGCGTGCCCTGTGTCCACGCAAATACCGCAGTCCAGGGCCTCCGTCAACTGGACGATGTATTCCATCTGGGCGAAACTCCCCCCGTTCTCCAGGGCGATGGTGATCTGGCGTTGCCGGGCATGTTCACACACCCGCTCCAGGATCTGCCGATGGATCCCAAATATCCGTTGGTGCTCCTCATCGGAACCGTTCTCGGTGGGTGCCCCTGTCGGATGCACCACGAGGACACTCCCTCCTATCGCAGCACAGATATCCGCGCATGCAATGTGCTGGTCTGCTGATTCCCGGATGGCCTGCTCACTCTCAACATTCATCGGCGTGAACGTCGAATGGCAAGACCAGCTTTTCAGACCGATGTGAGCGGTGGCTCCTCCGATACTTTCCGCCTCCTTCAGTGAAAGGTGGGCGATATGTGAAAATTCCACGTGTGTGTAGCCGATCTCTTTCAGACGCTGCAACGCCTCCACGATAAAATGAGGTTCGAAGCACCAGCCAGGTGCTTTCCGTACTTCGGTATCCGAGTACAGAGTATTGCATCCAATACGCATGAGGACTCCTTCTTCTGAGCATGTGATGACATGGGACGATGATTCAAGCCCTTGAGTGGGAGTTTACCACAGCGCGCGCCACGATGAAAGTGGGAAAAGACCGGGCGACGTGATACCCTGGAAAACATTTCTCGGTAACAGAAAAAGAAGGGACGGTGTGTGCGCTTTTCACAAAAACTGACGACGAATAAAACTTGATGCTCCCAGGGAACTCAGGTATAATGTCAACGGTTTCAACGGCTGAATCATAGACGGGTCTATCGACGTCTCAACGGTGTAATGGTGTGAAAAACCCGTTTTCTGGGAGAATAAGGAGTCGAGATGAACGACCGAGAACGATTCATTGCATGTGTCCTGGGAGAAGCGGTGGATCGCCCTCCCTACTGGTTGTTCTGGGGGCCGTGGGGGACAACCAGGCAACGTTGGCAATCGGAGAAACCCGCTGACATCCCTGATCATCGTTCCGTGTTCGGGCCGGATCAACCACCGATTGCGGTGCCCGTGAACTGTGGGCCCTGTCCTCAGGTAGAACGCAAGGTGCTTCGTGAAGACGAGGACTTCATCGTCCATACCGACAGTTGGGGGATCGTGCGCCGGGACTACAAACATGGCGAGTCTATGCCCGATTTTCTCGAGTTTCCCGTCAAAACCCGCCACGACTGGGAGGCGTACCGGGAAAAACATCTCGACCCCGACCATCCGGACCGGCTTGCTGGTAACTGGCGGGAACAGTGCGCCGAATGGACACGTCTGGGATTCCCCATCCAGCTTGGCTATTTCCCCGACGTGGGCATCTTCGGGTCAGTACGTTGGCTGCTAGGAGATGAAGATGGCCTGATCGCATTCTACACCATGCCCGACCTGATTCATGAGATCATGGACCACATGACCAGCCTGTATCTCACGGTGTTCGAAGCAGTCGTACAGCACGTCCAGGTGGATGTGATCCACATCTGGGAGGATATGTGCGGGCGCCAGGGGCCTCTCATCTCGCCACGCCATTGGGAGGAGTTCATGGGCGCGAATTACCGTCGCATCAAGGCATTTGCTGACAAACACAACATTCCTGTGATCTCTGTGGACACCGATGGCAACCCCGATCTGATCGCCCCGGTCATGATGCAGTCGGGAGTGAACTTCCTCTGGCCGATGGAGGTTGCCGCTGGCTGCGACGTGAACGTGTGGCGCAGGGAATACCCCGGTCTGTCGCTGATGGGAGGGATCGACAAACGCGTGCTGGCATTCGGCCCAGAAGCGATTGACTGTGAGCTGGAACGCATCCGCCCTGCCATCGAAATGGGACGCTACATCCCTGATCTCGATCACCTGATACCGAACGATGTATCATGGCAGAACTACGCCTACTATGCCGAACGTCTCAAGGAACTCGTCGGCAAATAATGAAAGAAGGTGAACATGGTGCCAATAGTCAAGACATCCGCCAAATGTCAGATCGTTATCCCCTCCAAAATCAGGAGGGCATTGGGGATTGAGCCAGGCAGCAAAGTGCTCATTGAGAAGTCTGATGACCGTCATGCCATCCTCTCCGCTGTTCCAGATGATCCGATTGAGTCTCTGCGCGGTGCTATCCAGAGAGGCGAATCCATGACACAGGAACTTCTGAAACAGAGAAGGGAGGATAATCTGCGTGAAGAAGACAAAACTGCTTGATTCTCACGCGATATTACAGTGGATACAAGATGAACCCGGTGCCCAAGTAGTGGAAGACCTGCTTCTCTCCGCACAAGATGGGCAGCTCCATCTGATCGCAAGTGAACTCAATCTGGGGAAGGTCTACTACCAATGCATCCGCAGAGCAGGACGGATCCGTGCGACTGAGATCATTGAGCAATTCGCTGAATTACCGGCGAAGCTTGTGCCCGTGGATTGGGATACGGTCCGTAGAGCTTCCGAAGTGAAGGCTGAGATCCCAATCGCCTACACCGATTGCTTTGCCATCGCCACAGCATTGATCAGAGATGTGACCATCGTGACAGGCGATCCCGAGTTTGAGAAAGCCAGCCATCTGGTTGGTGTCGAGTGGTTAGATTGTGATAGGTAGCCCAGGTCACATTTGATACCACCTTGCGCAAGTCCTGTTGCAGGCTTTTCTGGAGAATGCACATGAAGTGACGGCGGTGATCTGAACGAAGCATTCTCCCTCAGTAAGTTTGCCTATGTCAATAGGGAGAAGACATGTCATGCGTACAACAAAGATCATCATCAGCTTGTATAACATGTTGATCAGTAATATGCACGAGGGACAGATCCCTATTTCGCTACGTCCCAGTGCTGTTGTTGGCACCGTACAGGACGATCCCTTCGATAACTGGATTGCTGAGGAAGCACGAAGAGGCTTACCAGAATTGGAAGTGCACCAAGCGGGTAAACTCACGACGCCCGATATTGTGTTGAGGGACAGACGGAGTAATACAATCGTGGGACTAGAGGTGAAGAAGCTCATACAGAACCCCACCGGAGCGGATCCCAGAGGACTAACCCTCGATTACAACAGCACTCTTCCCTGTGGCAAAACGCTCATCAAAGTGGGTGCCAACACAGTAGAGATCCCATGTTACTATCTATTTGCACTGCTTAGCCCGGATAGCAGCAGTATGGTTACATCAATAGTCATGGACGGAGATTTCTTGAACTACGATTTTGAGCTATACAAGCAGGCCAAGTACGCTAACCAGAGCGAATATGGCCATGGGCCTTACGCCGAAGGATCGGTTCGGCATAGACGGATGTATACCTATCCCAATCCACTACACTACAAACTGAGCTTCTTCCACTTGAGGCACATTCTGATCATGAAAAAGCATGAGCTGGCCACTGCTGCACAGCTGCTCATCTATACGGATCTCATCATACGGGATGACAAATACAGTAACTCATTCCATTATGTTGTGATAGACAATACATCAGGCGAGTGCCTCCCCATCGACAAGTTGCCAGTAAGGAGAGACATATTCAAAGCCTGCAAGGAACGAAGACCAAGAGAGCGAACAGCATCCATGCCGAAACTGGAACCCTGAACCTCAGATACGGAACTGATCATGCCGCGGTATATTGAGACTTCTTTTCCAATAGGTGACCTGAGCTTGCTGGCTGAACACGAATCCTGGCGCAAGGAAATATACCGGCCTGTCTACTATCTCCACAAATGGTGGGCTAGACGACTCGGCTCTGTCTTCCGAGGCATTATCTTAGGAGCTTGCATTGAAGACAGCGCTGATTTCTTCGAAGAGTATTATACCAAGCACAATTTTAGGGACATCGTGGTGTTTGACCCCTTTATG
>JAJRTO010000040.1 GCA_024278235.1 Candidatus Poribacteria bacterium | reverse complement strand
CGGTGGATGCTCTTGCGCTCCGGGAGTGTGATGAGAATCTCTCGACCCGATTCGCCGACTGTGTTCAGATCGCCGTCCACCATTTCGGGCGAGGTACAGGTCACGCCGTCCAGAAGGGCATAGTTCTCGCTACACTCTTGTGCTTTGAACAGTTGACCTGCTTTGCAGGAGAACAGAAAGAGACCCGGCAGTAGACAACAGATGATCAACAAGGAACGATGGCTGTTGGCTGCTCTCCGATCTCTGCGTTCTGCTGGCTGTCGATTGTGCTCCTGGTCAAAGTTCATGGATTTCATCACTCCCATCAGAAATGAGCCATCACACCGACTCTGTGAGTACTGCCCAGTTCATAGCTGAGGAAAGCATAATCCACCCAGAACTTGTCGATACGAAAGCCTGTCCCCCCTGTGAAGTCTCCATCACGTATACCGAGCCGAAAGTCTAATGAGTCTCCCAGACTGTATTCCACGCCGACGTTGTGAGTGCCATTATACCGGGAATTATATTCATAACTTACGACAAATCCCATCCCCAGATCGGTCAAGTCATTGATATAAGCGAACCCGAGCTTTACGTTCGTGGGTATCTGGTTCTCCGGTTCGAGAGCGGTATTCCACTTGAGCGTCGTGCCACCGATGTCCTGTATATTGATACCTGCGGATAATCCACCAAATTGCTCGATACCTGTCAAGGCTTCTCCGTCAAGTATTAGCGCCAAAACGGCGAGATCGAAGCCCGTGCCTCCCGCTGTGTTTCCCAGGAGGGAGTGTCGCAGGCGTTTGAGATTGAGTCCCACCATGATCTCCGGTGGAGTTCCTGTGGTTCCCATCTTATCCCACCAACGTTGGCTGACGCTGTAACGCGCTGCTCCTGAGAGGACAAAAGCATCTTCACTGTCACTGAGAACGCTCACAGGTTCGAACGATGGCCGATATCGCGAGTTTTCTTTTCGGAGCGAGATTGGGATGCTTGACGGCAGTGCATCGTAAATCGGAACATCTCCGATACCGAAATGAACCCAGGACAGCCCCACTGCAAAGGCGGGATGCATCAGATGGGCAACGGCAACATGATCGAAACTCCCTAACCCGGAGGCTCTCACTGAATGCATCAGGGAGGCTTCCACGTTCTCTACGAGTGCCAGGCCCGCTGGATTCCAGTAGCTTGCTGTGGCGTCATCCGCGATACCCACGAAGGCTCCACCCAGGCCCATGGCCCGGGCGCCAACACCCTCTGTCAAGAAATCACCCGTATAGTTTTCCGCAGAACACGGCCCTGGCATGAGCAGGAGCAATGAGGTTATGGACACAAGGCACAAAACAGAAGACATAAATCTCATCAATAACTCTCCCTAACGTAAGATAGCGAGCTTACCAGCTTTCTTGGCAGTTCTCCCATCTCGTTCTGCGATGAATTGGTATAGATAGATGCCATTGGGTAGTTCCTCGTCATCTGAATCGAAGCCATCCCAGTGAAACTCGTTGTAATCGGGTGAGGTGTCAAGCCCTTCGAGGGTCTGCACAAGACGGCCTGTAACCGTGTATATCTTAACGCTGACGCGATCTACCTCACTCGTAAGAATATAGGCGAAAATCGTTCCCAAACGCCGCTCTCTGCGACCAGGTTCAAATGGATTTGGGAAGTTGGCGATCTTTTCGACCTCGAGTTCATCCGTGACTTGCATACTTACATCTGAGGTCGTCGTGTTCCCATTTGCATCAGAGACCTGCAAGCTGACCGAATGATCTCCGTCCGTGAGCGTCGGTGCAAACGAGAGAAATGCCCGGGAACCAGCCGATTCGAAGCTGTATTCTGTACGAGACACTTCCTTTTTGTCGAGCAGCAACCGCATCCGTTGTTCTCTCATATCGATTCCATTGGCATCGTTCACAATCGCCGAGATCACAGGTGTCGATGACACGTAGCTACCATTGATGAACCCTTGATGTTCAACCGTCAGCGAGATCTCAGGAGGCGTTTGATCGGAGCTACGCAGCAATGCATAGCGGCCGGATCCGCTGAAACTCCCCACGAACGTGCCATCCGGCAGATACGCATCGCTGGTACGTATCCAACGCTGATAGGTTGCATCGTAGTAATAGATCCCGATGTGCGCGCCGGGATCCGTTTCAGGGGCACTTACTTTTGGATCTGCGACAAAAGCGATCTGACCGTTTACATTGCCAACTTCCTGATCCTCGACAAACAACGATATCTGATAGTTTACCGGCTCCGGGTCTACATATTGGACATCCGGTTGATCAGAGATCGGTATTGGCTCAACTTTATCAATGATGAGCACTCCACTTTTCATAACGACCCCGGCAGGAATCTCTATCCCGACTCGTCCATCGAGAGACGGGACCGATCCTCCTGTACCATGCAGCGTCGTAACGACAAACCGATTGGGGACAAAGGTCTCTGAGAAGTGGTTGTTACTTTCATTGAACTCTGTTACTTGTGATTCCGGATCGAGCATCACATGGATCTCGACGGATGGTTCATTTCCGCTGTTCTCTTGTATCTCGGGTTGCCAGGGCACGGCGACCTCCTGAACAGCTCCGGGAGGAAGTTCCGGGATAATCACATCTTTCCCAATCTGGTTCGCCGGTTCAGGGGCATTCTCATAGAAACGGACGAGAACATTGTTAGCGGGCAACTCACCGCGATTCTTCACGCGGGTGACTAAGGTCTGCGGAACCGTTGCACGACGCGAGATAGCTTCCTCAGCAAAGAGGAGATCGGGGTAGTTGAGAACACGGTAGGTATTGACAATGCTCTGGCCTGTCTTCCCCTGGTTATCTGTCACAGCAACATAATAGTGAACGATAGCACGTGCAAACCACTTGGGCAACGGGGAAAT
>JAJRTO010000499.1 GCA_024278235.1 Candidatus Poribacteria bacterium | reverse complement strand
TCGACAAGTATCCCTCTGTGATCGAATGTCGCATGGACACGCAAACCATCGAAGCGCAGGGAACTCAGACGCCCCTGGGGTAATGCGATGGAGAACTGTCCTGCGATTTCTTGTAGCGTACCGGCAGCGTCCAGATCGATGTTTGCTGTGCCTTCCAGTTCTTGACCGAGTCGCCAGAGTTCGGTGACATCACTTAGATCCACTACGGATTCAAGTCTTCCCCCCAGGATAAATCGTCGAAAATCACGCACGTTACCATGTATCTTAATGATAGAGTTGCCCATTCGCAGGATAAACTTTGTCAGTTCTCCCTCTTCTCTCTGGATTCTGAACGCCGCGTTTAGTTCATCGATACCTTTGCGTACGCCGTTCAGTTCTATCGAGCCGTTCTGAAAGGCGATTTGTCCTTCATGCTCCCAGCGAAGAAGGGGCCCTTTCAGGGACATGTCCATACCATCAATGCTCAGTTGCATGTTGTGTTTGGGGGATGACAGAGCAAACAATGCGTTCTGGATCTGCACCTGTCCGATACGCCAGGAGAACAGAGGCCCTTTCGAGGAGGTGCTCCTTTGCTTTCTATGTTGGACCAGCAGCTCCAGATTGGTCTTGCCTGTTTCGGTGACACGCATATAGACTTTGGGCTCATCAAGTGTCAGTTTATCCACCACGAACCGGCCGAGCAAGAGGTACAGCAACTTGTAGTTGATCGTTGCTTCCTGCACCGAGATAGCAGGTTCGGATATCTCCTGATTGACATCCGCGATGATGATCGTCCTGGCTGACAAACCCGTCAGGACATTGCCGCTCATATTCCCAATAGACACCTCCGTTTGCAACTCTTTCTCCAGTTGCTGTTCGAGTACCATTCGGATCCGTTCCAGCAGAAAGCCTGAACGCAGGAATAGCACCCCTCCGATGAGGATCAACAGAGCAAGGAGAGTGAGTATGAGCAAGGCGGTTTGCGTGCGAGTCATGGACATAACAAGCCCTTATGAGGATTTATATGGGAGATTCCGATGCAGTCAGCTTCCTGGCGAAGCGTCGGATTGGAAATGGGGAAAGCGAAAAGGGCTAAGTCATCGCATGGTGTCCTTAGCCCTTTCATCAAGATGTCAATCAGCGAATCCACGCAGTTTACGGCTTCGTACGGGATGACGCAGTTTCCGCAGTGCTTTTGCTTCGATCTGGCGTACTCGCTCACGGGTAACACGGAAGTAATTGCCAACTTCCTCAAGGGTGCGGGGATAGCCATCTCCGATGCCGAAACGTAAACGGATGACCTGTTCTTCTCGTGGCGCAAGGGTGTGTAAGACCTCTTCGACACGCTCCTTGAGCATGTTGAAAGTCGCTTCACTGTCCGGCTGTTTCGCACGCTTGTCTTCGATAAAGTCCGAAAGATGCGTATCTTCTTCTTCACCGATAGGTGTCTCTAAGGAAACGGGTTCTTGTGCGACCCGCAGCGCCTGAATAACTTTCTCCACAGGGGTTGACAACTCCTCGGCGATCTCGTGAGGACGAGGTTCTCTCCCTGTTTTTTGTACCAGATGCCGCGAGGCACGGGTGAGTTTGTGAATCGTCTCTATCATATGGACGGGGATGCGGATAGTTCGCGCCTGATCGGCAATCGCACGTGAGATGGCCTGACGAATCCACCAGGTTGCGTAGGTACTAAACTTGTAGCCTCGGCGGTATTCAAACTTGTCGACAGCCTTCATCAGCCCGATGTTACCCTCCTGGATGAGGTCGAGCAACATCAGATTAGGTGTCCGATTCGTATATTTCTTTGCGATACTGACCACGAGCCGCAGGTTGGCTTCAACGATGCGCATTTTGGCTTCTTCAGAGCACTTCTCACCAGCCCAGATATTGTCTGTCAACTGCTTGAGTTGCGACCGCGAGAGTCCGATTTCTCGATCTAGATACTCCAGTGTGCGAGAAGCCTGGACGATACGCCGATTGTAATCAAGCAATTGAGGCAAGGAGATCTGATCAGGGAGGGTGTGATTCTGAACATACTCCCGGGTCAGTTGCATAATGGTATCCGCCGACAGGTGCGCCTCTTTTTCTGTCGTGGATATCACCTGTTCCAGGGAATGGATACGTTGGTGAAGGTCCTTGATCTTCCCCGCAATCTTGCTGATATCTTCTGTTCCGAGAGCCAACTGCTGGATGCTTTTTACCAGTTTGGCACGTTCCGACAGGACCACATGATTCCCTGTCTCGGGATGCTCCTGGATGGCCTTTTCATAGCGTCGGAACTGTTCCAGAGTGTTTTGAGCCGCTTCTATGTAGGTCGCCTCGGTATCTTCGAGTGAGCTATCATCGATCTCCATACCGATGACATCAGATGCTTTGAGTTCATGACTCACAACTCGATAAAGCAGTCGTTTTATTTCTGTGAGAGCGATCTCTGTTTCAAAAATGGCGTTTTCAACCATACGTTGTCCTTGCTCAATGAGTTTGGACAACAGTACCTCCTCTTCCTTTGTGAGAAGCGGGACCCGTCCCATCTCACGAAGATAGAGCTTAACAGGATCGTCAATCTTGGTCAATCGCCCCGGATTCAGGTCAATCTCTGGCTGATCTGAAATATCTCCGGGTGTCCCTTCACCCAGATGCAGCGTATCTGGAGCCTCATCCTCGGGTAACTCAAGTTCTTCCAGTACTGTGGAAAAAACACTGGTAAGGGGATCAACCATATCTTCTTCAGAGTAGGGCAAATATTGCTCGTTTGTGTTGATCAAACTGTTCCCTGATGAATCTCTGGATTTCATAGGTTGTATGTCTCCTCAAACAACGAAGGTCAGTCCAAAGCCTTTCGTCGTGCGCGCAGCTCCAAAAGCTCTCTCAAGGAATCCATATCATTGCTTTCGGCCACTTCATGTCGCCGGGAAAGTTCAAGATCCTTCAGTGCATAGTCACGCAGGCGAGCGAGACTTCCCTTGAATATCTCTGTGATATTCTCTGGACTTTCTGTTTTCCACGCCAGTCCGACCATGACACTTCGCAAATGTTCATCCTCGCACTCATCGATAATATCTTGAAGTTCTCGGTCTCCTCCTTCCCAAGACCATAGTAGTCTTGCAGCACGTGCATAATCGGCCACGCCGAAATCTCCTGGCTCGATATGTTGCCGGGCCTCCACCAGCAATTCGGGCCGCTGAAAAAGACATTCCAGCAGTTGCCGCTCGATGGATGCACGTGGGTGTTCACGCCTCTTGGATGTTGATACGCGCTGTCTGGAGCGCGGCATCTGAACGCCCAATCGCCGAAGTTCATGCCATAACAAGGAATCGTCGATCATCAAATCGGCTGCTGCTTTGTGTACATACTCGTTGAGTTCCGTATAGCTTTGTACATAGGACAACGTGGTTGCGAGTTCCTTGATGACCTCTGTTTTATCTATGGTTTGATGCAGATTTCGATTTTGGTGTCTGCTCATCAACTGAAGCTGGAAAACGACCAAATTCATGGATCGCTGAATGTATTCTTGAAGTGCCTGTGTCCCCCGTTGACGTACCAGATCATCTGGATCCATCTCGTTGGGTAAGGTGGCCACACGTACGTGTATTCCCTGTTTCACAAGGAGATGAAGTCCCCTTAAAGCGGCGTCGAAGCCGGCACGATCTCCATCGTAAGTGATCACGACTCGATCCGCATAGCGATGCAGCAACCGTGCATGGTGCTCGGTAAGCGACGTGCCAAGTGATGCGACGATGTTGTGGATGCCCTCCTGGTAAGGTATCAGTGTGTCCATGTAACCTTCTACCAGGATAACATCTCTCGTCTGCTGGATGGCAGAGCGGGCAGCGTGAAGGTTATAGATCACTTTGCTTTTTTGATAGATCGGCGTTTCGGGGGAGTTCATATATTTCGCAGGACTGTCATCCAGTGCCCGTCCACCAAAAGCGACCGGGTTGCCTTGCTCATCATAGATTGGAAACATCACACGATTGCGGAACGTATCGTAGCGATTCCCATCCCGATCTTTGATCAGGCCACCTTCAAGCATCGATTTGATGGTGAAACCGGCGCGAGTTCCTGCTTTGAGAAACAGATCGCGTCCCGGAGCAGCAAATCCAAGTTTGAATTCCTGGATCGTCTCCATTCTGATACCGCGATCTCGTAAATAACGCAAGGCATGGCTACCCGCCGAACGATCCAGCAGTTGCCGATGGAAATAGTCGACGGCGAACGTGTGCAATTCGCGTAGCCCTGTGGTTTGAGGACGCGATGTTGCCGTCGTGGCACCGGGCAAACTCATGCCAACGCGTTCTGCAAGCAGACGGATCACCTCTGGAAAACTGAGCCCTTCCGTTTTCATGAGGAAGTGAAATACGTTGCCCGATTCGTTGCATCCGTAACATCGGAATAATTGACGCTCGGGGGATACGGCAAAGGAGGGGGTGTTTTCTTGGTGGAAAGGACACAAACCGAAGAAATTCTTACCACGGGGGCGCAATGGGACTCCCGACTCTGATATGATCTCAACGAGGTCTACCCGGTCTCGGAGTTCATCGATCATCTCTTTAGGGATGTAATTCTGAGCCATTGGGATGTCCTTTAGAGCCTGTTTGAGAACTGGCACCATAGCGTCGTGAAAGTCACATCAGTCCGTGAGCGTGACGATGGTGACGCCATCTCCACCTTCTCTTACACTACCTCGACGGAAGTGTTTGACCTGGGGGTGTCCCTTCAGGTGTTCCGTTGTGGCAGTGGCCAAAGCACCGGTTCCTTTGCCATGAACGAGAGTCACCGAACTGAGTCCTGCCAGATAGGCATCGTCCAGATATTTATCGATCTTCTGGATGGCGTCTTCGGCAAGTAAGCCACGTAAATGCAGTGTGTGGGAGACTGTTGCACGCTTGGTATACTGAAGATCGACAACAGAAGCGCTCACTTTGGGGCGATTGAGCGACGCGTCGGCGACCTCCAGGTCATGAGGCTCAACGCTGAGTTGCAGTTTGCCGAGCTGTACCTGGATTTGCCTGCTGTTCTCATCGATTCGGATCACCTCGCCAAATCGTCCCAGTGTCTTGATCTTCACTTTGTCGCCAACTTTCAGGCTGACATCAGGTGCTTCTGGCTTCGGACGATGCTTGCGCTGCGGCTTCAATTGCCTTCGGGTTCGATCTATATCCGTATGCGCCTGGCGAATGCTCTCCTTAGAAGCCTGTTGTTTGCGGATTTCTGCGACCGTATTCTCAACGAGTTTCCGCGCTTACTCAACGATCTCCTTCGCCTCCCGCTCTGCGCGTTCTCGACGTTCTTCTTTTTCAGATTCCAGTTCGGCCAATAAGTTGTCATAGAGTTGGTATTTCGATTCCGCTGCCACCAGAAGGGTCTGTAGTTGTTGTCTTTCCGCTTTGAGTTCCTTGCGTTCCCGCTCCATGCTTATAATCAGATCCTCAACGGCCACATGGTCTGTATTCATGTACTGTTGAGCTGCCTCGGTGATCGTTGATGAAAGCCCTAATCGTTCGGCAATACGGAGAGCATGACTACTTCCTGGAATCCCAATCTGGAGGCGGAATGTCGGCTGTAACGTGCGCCAGTCAAATTCCATCGAAGCATTTTCGATTTTGTCCGAAGTATGCGCATGTGCTTTGAGTACCCCATAATGGGTGGTGATGATACCTCGTGAACCCCGATCTTGTAAAGTATCCATGATCGCCATACCCAATGCCGTGCCCTCTGTTGGATCGGTGCCTGCTCCAAGTTCATCGAGCAACACGAGGCTTTCCTGGTCAGCGTGTTCGAGAATCTCAATGATATGGGTCATATGGGACGAGAACGTGCTCAAATTTTGCTCGATGCTTTGTTCATCGCCAATATCTGCAAAAATTTGATGAAATATCGCGATTTTACTGCCGTCAGAGGCCGGAATATGTAACCCCGATTGCGCCATCAATGTGAGCAGCCCCACTGTTTTTAGAACAACGGTTTTCCCACCTGTATTCGGCCCTGTTACGACGAGCAGGTTGAAGCTCTCTCCCAGATGAACGTCGGTGGGGACGACCTCAGATCGGAAACTGGGGGCCGGGGATTTCGGGTTGTCGATTTGGCGATTCTTCAAGTTCCATTCAAGCAGAGGATGTCGTGCCCGGATGAGGCGGAGAAACCCACGGGTGTTCAACTCAGGAGCGATCCCATCGATCTCGATACTCAGCCGGGCTTTTGCTGCCAGGAAATCCAGTTCTCCCAGAATATCCAATGCATGACGGAATTCATCGACCAGGGGGCGCAATTCATCCGTGAGCGATTTCAGGATGCGACGTATTTCCTGCCGTTCGGCATGAGCGAGGCGATGGAGATCATTATTGGACTCGATCACGCTCATCGGTTCGATGAAAAGTGTCGCACCGCTGCCTGACTGGCCTTGAACGACGCCCGACAAGTTTCCACGATGGTCTTGCTTGATGGGGATCACAAAGCGATCATTGCGTAGGGTGATGACATTATCCTGGATCGTCTTCTGATGTTGGGGATCCTTCAGTAGCGTCTCAAGCCTGTTCCGAATTGCACTACGGGTGCTGCTCAATTGCTTGCGGATACGGCGTAATTCAGGGCTTGCATGATCGAGAATTTCGCCGTCAGGACTGATACATCGGGTCAGTTGTTCTTCGAGTTCAGGGAAAGTCGGGAGGGGAGCAATCATCTGACGGAGCAGCGGGTGGGCATTCATCTTGGCCATGGCGCGTTTGACACGTCTGGCGCATCGAGCAACCGCACCAACCGATAGAAGCTGTTCCGCTTCCAGGATCGAGCCACTCCTACTTGCCCGTCCTAATAGAGCATGGATGTCGGTGAGTCCTTCGAAATCAAAAGCCTCTGATGTCAGGCAGATCTCTTTACACTCAGTGCACAAGTCAAGGAGATATTTGATCTGTACAGCATCTGTGATCGGGTGGAGTTCTTGTATCCGGATAAGAGCCAGATCCGACGTGACGTAACGGCTCAAGATATCTTTGAGTTTGTCGAATTCGAGGACTTTGAGAGTATGTCCCACCATGGTCAGCTCATCTCAGAGGAATCATTGACATACTCAAGTATTATACTCGGCGGATCGCAGATTTTCAACCTGACATCATAAATCATGGACGTTTGGCATCCTAATCTCCCCTACGAGGCTTCGGAGAGCTGTACACGATCCGTTTGCTCGACCTCCACAAGTGATTTGAGTCTGGCAGCCTCCGCCCGGGCCTTCTCATACACGTTTCGGCTAGGAGCAAATGTGAGCCCTCCCAGGGCTTGCTCATAACTATAGAGGGCACTGCTGAGACGCTGTTCTTCTTCACTCCTACGAGCGTTCTGAATGCCTTCAATGAAGTTTTCCGTACGCTTCTCCAACTTCATGATCTGTTCGCGTAGATCGGCAGCCAGGGTCTTCTGATTTTCTTTGAGGATGCGATACAGATGGACAGCGCGCAGATAACCATTGAGGGCCTCGAAGTATTCTCCATCCCCTTCGTGAACGGCGGCTTTGTCGAGTTCCTGACGTACCAGTTCGTCCACACCGGTGAGATCAGCCTCGACCGACTCCACAATGACTTTCATGGCTCTCATGGCTTCGCGGCTCCGTTGCATGATCAACTGTTGGAGGTTGGATTGGAAGGAGGCGATGATCAGTTCATAGCTCTCGAGTGCTTTTTCCGGTTGATTGAGTTTCTCATAATAACGAGCACGGTCCAGAGTTGCCATGGTCTGAACCAGCTCACGTTCTTGCAATGGGAGCCTCGCAAAGCGGGTGAACTTTTCAGGGGCGAGTTCCTCTAATGCTCGCTGCAAATTAGCATCGCCGCCTTTCTGTTCGTAAGTGCGGCCGATCGCTAACTGAGCGTGTAGAGCAAAGAGGCTGTCAGGATGTTTTTCTGTCAGTTCGCGGAAACTTTCCAGTGCCTGATCGTATTCTTTCAGATAGAAGAGGGTTTTGCCATGATAAAAGAGCGCTTTGTCTGCATATGAACTGCTGCCGTGATCCTGAACGATGCGCTGGAATCCATCGCGTGCTTTCTCGAACTGAGCCTGACTATTCTCATGTTCTTCCGGATTAAGCCAGTTCGATTCTCCCTCAGAGAAAGCCGTCAATGCCTCACCCATTTTCAGTGAAGCTGCATGTTCCGATTGTTCCTGTTGATAAAAATAGAGACTCACGGCCGCTAAGGCAATAACAATGGCAACTCCAAGGATGATCAAAGTTTTCGCATTCTTGAGGAGAAAGCTGTAGACATCCATCACAAATACGATGAACTTGTCTTCTTGAAGCTCCTGTTTTGTGACGCGTTCCGTTTGTGCCATCCATATCCCCTATGTAGAAAATCTCTGTGATGTTTCCTGTCCGTTAGATTTATTGATCAAGAGAGCAAGGTGCTGGTGACTGGTTGCTGCATGTGCGACACGGTAAGGTGTCCGCAGACTCCTCAAACGGACAGGTTCTCCCTGGTTGTGTCTGGACACCGAATACCGAGAGTAGCTTGGTCACATCCCGGCTATTACATTTCGGGCATGCAACCTCTGAGACGGCCCTGCTCGTGCGGAACCACTCCTCAAACTCATGCTTGCAGCCATTGCAGTGAAATTCGTGAATCGGCATATTATCGGCTCCTAATACGAAGAAAGCCCTCATAAAGGGCTCAGCAAAACACAACGCGTATAGGGTTGTTGGAGCGGGTAGCGGGATTTGAACCCGTGACCCTCAGCTTGGGAAGCTGACGCTCTACCACTGAGCTATACCCGCACCACCAAACATCATGAATTATAATGACTGACACCAGAGTTGTCAAGGGGTTTTCAAAGATTTCCGATCCAGGAAATAATTGTTCCGATTCGAATCTCAATAAGTCGTTTGTATCATAAGCGAGGCAATATGATTCCTGGATTTCTCGTTCCTTACACATAAAGCGTTTGAACTGACCATGACTGTATGCTATACTGCGGGCAGTTCGCGCCTTCTCTGTGTCGAGTGATCAGTACAACAGGGATATTGGAGATCGTGTGCAAAGCTACCGTATGATGGAGACAAGCGGTGTGGCGGATCAGGCGGCGGAGGCTATCACTGCATATCTCGAAGCTCTCCCAGAGACATTGCATGTCGAGAATGTCGAAGGTGTCGCTGCTTATCGAGCGATCGATGTCGATCTGCTCTGGACGTCCCGGGAAGGACGTACAGTTCTCATCGAGGTAAAGGGGGACCGCTATCATCATACAGGAAATTACTTCTTTGAGACGGTCAGCAATCATGCGCGTGAGACACCAGGTTGTTTCTTGTATACGGAAGCCCACTATATCTTCTATTATTTCGTAGACGCGCATGAACTCCATATCCTGCCCATGCCCGCTGTCCGTGACTGGTTTCTAGGTCATATGAAGGAATTCCGAGAGCGAGAAACCTCCACGCCCACGCGGGATGGTGAGTCTTATATCACTGTGGGGCGATTGGTCCCTCGAAAACTCGTTGGGAAGCAGTTTCCACAGGTGAAGGTTGTGCAACTCCCGGATGAGCAAGTTTCACGTGAAAACGTTCAACGTTGAACGTTAGAAAAGCACGGTGGTTGCTGGGTTCTTGGTATTTGAAACTTGACATCCATTTCTGAATATTGCTTGATAAGTAAGTTTCAGAAATGCCCGCTCACTTTTGAGCGCGCAAGCTACGCGTACTACTGAGGTGTCCAACGGACGGTTCGCCCGTTCAGCAATCTAAACAGGAGATACTCATCTATGAAAGTTGGTCAGATCGTCGCACAGCAACGCATTGAATTCGTGGATCGCCCTATTCCGGAACCCACACAACCGGGACAGGTGGTGGTGCGGATGGTCAAAGGGGCCATCTGTGGAAGCGACATGCCCCATTTCTTGTACGAGCAACCGCAATACCCTCTGCCTGATGGAGTATCCTTGCATGAGTGTATTGGCGTCATTGCAGCATCCACGTCGAAACGATTCAAGGAAGGGGATGAGGTACTTGCAGTTCCGCCTGCACACCGTGGGTTACAGGAGTATTTCTTGACGAGCGAAGAGGTTACCTTCCTGCTACCCGATTTCGATCCGAAACAGAGCATTCTGATGTCTCAGCCACTCGGTACTGTGATCTGGGCATTGCGCAAGCTGGGAAATCTGCTTCTTCAGCATACTGTGGTGTTGGGGGTAGGGCCGATGGGATTGCTCTTTACCCATCTGTTGAGCAACCTCGGTGCAAAGACCATCATCGCGCTCGACAAGCTCGATTACCGTTTGGAGACGGCGCGGAGCATGCAAGCGACCCATACCCTTAACGTAACGTGCTGTGACGTTGTGAAGGAAGTGGGTGCGATCACCGGAGGACATATGGCCGACCTGGTCGTGGAGGTTGTGGGTCACCAGACGGAAACTCTCAACACATGTGTCTCCCTGGCACGGCGGGGAGGTACGATTCTGGCGTTTGGAGTCCCTGACGATGAGATCTATCCATATCAATTCAAGCAGATGTATACTAAGAACCTGACCTTGATAGGATCGGTCAGTCCGGATGTACAGAATGATTACCCCATGGCAATCGATATGATCACGCAAGGCAGAATAGATGTCACACCGATGATCACACACGAACTCCCGTTACTAGAAGCTCAGCGTGCGTTTGAGATGGCGCGGGATAAGACAGAAAAGGCGGTCAAGATTCTTCTGAATGCTGAATGACATCGTGTATGAGCGGTGGATAGTCAGAATTCTGGACGCGCATCACCCAAAAATCCGGCCAGATCGACTATTCTCCTGCCCTATATCTCTGTCAACACAGCGTTTTCCAATGGGCACAGTATTTGCTATGTATCATCAATCTAAATGAGCGACTACAAACGCGAGGAAGAAAATAGCAATGCCCACCACTCAGGAATCCCAAGTACTCCCAACGACCCGAACTCGAATACTGAGCCATTTCAAGAAGAACCCCCGAGCAATGGACACCGCCCGCGGCATCGCCCGGTGGTGGATCGGTTCTTCTCATAAGTGTGTGGAGGAGGAACTCGAATCTCTCGTACAAGAAGGTAAACTTGAGAAAGTCGGCGATGGGCAAAGAACTATCTACCGACTCCCTACTGCATCCGTTCCTCGATCTTCTTGACCTGTTCCTCCGCATATTCACGCCATGCCTTGTTCTGACCATGCTCGACATAATCACGAAGCAATGGTAGGGCCTTGTCATCCTTCTGCTGAAGGGAATAGACAAGCCCCGCATAGAAGCGCGAACCGTCGGCAGAGGCAGAATCGGGATATTCTGTGTAAACCTTCTCGAAGTAGGATACGGCTTCATCCATCTGATTGCGGTTCCCAAATTCAAACGCCATCTGAAAGTAGATCTCCGGGAGATACTTTCCCTCTTTGTCCCAGGAACTCACCTTTTCCGTATCCTTCTTGGCTTCATCAAATTCCCCTTGGCCAATACGCGCCAATGCACGTTGGTGATAGATCTGCAGCGCGTATCCCAGCGCGTTATCAGGATCAGCCTTCAGCACTCGCTGGATCATCGGCTGCGCATCCTTGAGCCGATTGCGGACCATATAAGCAAGTGCAAGACTCAAATTGAGGGAGATATCATCGGGTTTCTTCTGATATTCGATGCGGGCCTTGACGAAGTCAGCGACGTCCTGCATTTCATCGAGATAGGCGTCGGCGGGACGATAACCGGAGAATTTCCCTAGAACCTCTTTGTCCGTACTATCCAGAAAAATAATGGTAGGAACACCCTGGATCTGGTGCTTCTGTGCAAATTGCTGGGCAGATTGATTAGGGGCTGACAGGTTCAGTTTGACGTTGACAAATTGTTCTGATAGCTTGATAACTTTTTCATCTTGAAATGTGGTCGCATCCAGCTTCCGGCATGCCGGTCACGTGTCGGTATAAGCTTCCACCATGATGATCCCTTGCGTGCCTTTGGCGGCTTTGAGCCCTTCCTCCAGTGAATCCAACCAACGAATTTCGGCTGCAGAAGCAGCACCTATCCATGCAAATGCGAGGATAAGTACCGAGATATTTCTCAAGTGACGTTGCATTAGATACTCCTTGATCTGGGTAGAATCAAAGATCGTATTTCTGATCGATGAAAGGATCGATGATGCTGCTATTGAGTTCATGGCTGTTGACAATATAATTGTAATAGATTCAGAAGGGCAAATGCCAGGTAAAGTTGTTTCGTAGTCTGTCTATGCTGTCCTGACTATTATGGCATACCGCGGATGCCTTGACAACTCTTTTGGGGTATGAGACAATGAAGCGCGTCACCTCATAGGTCTGCCCTTTTGGCCTTCCTGTCGCACGGTTCATGCCTGTGGACGATGAGATGGAGAACCATAGAAGATGGAGAACCATAGAATTCACGGATGAGGATACATCCCCAAATGAGCAAACATCTGATCCCGCCTCGGATCATCCTATTAGTACTTTTCCTGGCGATGCTTTGGGGAGGCAATGCAGTTGCGATCAAGATTGGGCTGGAGGTCTTTGCACCTCTGGCCTCCGCCGGAATTCGGTTCGCGGTTGGGCTCTGTCTGATAGCAGGTTGGGCTTGGAGGAGGCACATTCCACTCAAGCCCCGGTCCGGTGAGCACCTGCCACTTCTTGCTCTAGGGCTTCTATTCTTCCTACAGATTATCTTCTTCAACTGGGGGGTCAATCTGACACATGCGGGTCGTGCTTCTGTCTTGATCAATACCTACCCGTTATTTGTGGCGGCCATAGCGCATTTCGTGGTTCCAGATGACCACCTGACGCATAGGAGGATGATCGGGTTGTGTCTGGCCTTTGGCGGTATCCTGATGGTATTTTGGGATAGCTTTACCGGTGGGGATCGAGGGCTTCTGGTTGGCGACCTGCTTACCCTCGGTAGCGGCTTCCTACTCGGACTTCTGATCGTTTTGACGAATCGTCTCGTGCAACATATCAATCCCTACCGTCTGCTCATGTGGGAGATGCTCATCGGTGTACCGGGCTTTTTTCTGTTGAGTGGTGTCCTTGAGGGGAGAGCCGGTTATGGCTTCTCTTATCTAGCGATGTGGGCACTGCTGTATCAAGGTGTGGTCGTAGCAGGGTTCTGTTTCGTGGCGTGGACATCCATCCTGAAATACTACTCGCCAAGCCGGCTCGCTGTGCTCTTTTTTACGACGCCGCTCTGGGGCATCATGATAAGTCATTTTCTGCTCGGAGAGCCAATTACCATTGGATTAGGCATTGGCGCAGCATTCGTCGCGCTCGGCATCCATATTGTGACTCGATCTCAAAAGTAGCTTCCATGGTGATGACTTACTGCACAAACTGGACAATCCCCAATGTCCATACTCCTGTCCAAAGGTCAGGATTTTGACCTTGACAAAGATAGGGTAACACAGTATACTTTAACTCGTTTCCGAACCAAGATGTAAGGGATTTGTTTGCTGAGAGGGCGGGTAGCTCAATTGGCAGAGCAACGGCCTTACACGCCGTAGGTCACAGGTTCAAGCCCTGTCCCGCCTACCAAAGCTTATGGGGCCCGTGGTGTAGCCTGGCTCAACACGTCGGCCTGTCACGCCGAAGATCGCGGGTTCAAATCCCGTCGGGCCCGCCAGTTTATCAAAGCCATAGGTTGTATTCCACAACCTGTGGCTTTTTGATTTGCATAGTGGCTGATCTCAGTAGAGGAAGGTTCCTGACCATGTTGGATTTGAAATACGTACGGGAAAATCCGGACGCTGTGCGCACCATGTTGGAGCAACGTCGTACATCGGCCGCGCTCGATGAGCTGCTGGAATGGGATGCAAAATGGCGTCATACTCAAGTGGATCTGGATTCTGTGAGACACCGGCAAAATGTGGTGTCTAAAGAGATCGCGCGCCTCAAGAAAGAGAAGCAGGATGCCTCCGCGCTGATCGAAGAGATGCGGGAAGTCTCCTCGAACATCAAGACGCTTACGGAGACAGCGCGGGTTGCACGTGGGAAAGTGGAACAGCTTCTGCTGACCATCCCAAATATGCCTCATGCCAGTACCCCGGTGGGAAGTTCTGAATCCGACAATGTCGTCGTTCGTTCATGGGGGATCCCTCCCCGGCTCGATTTCGAGGCGAAACCTCACTGGGAAATCGGTGGACAACTGGGACTCTTCGACCTGGAACGCTCCTCTAAGATCACGGGCAGTAATTTCATCACTTTCAAGGGACAAGGGGCGCGTCTCGAAAGATCGCTCATCAACTTCATGCTGGATCTTCACGTGCAGAAGCACGGCTACACAGAAATCTCCCCGCCCTTTGTCGTGAATCGCAAATCGATGACAGGCACAGGACAACTCCCCAAAATGGAAGAAGATATGTATCTCTGCGAGGTGGATGATCTATTCCTGATACCCACCGCAGAGGTTCCGGTCACCAATCTTTTCGCAGATGAGATCCTGGATGCTGAGACTCTCCCGATCTATTACACGGCCTACACTCCTTGCTTTCGGCGAGAGGCCGGCTCCTATGGCCGAGACACCCGGGGGTTGATCCGAGTCCACCAGTTTGACAAAGTTGAGATGGTCCGGTTTGTCCTCCCCGAAGTCTCCTATGATGAGCATGAATCCTTGCTAGAGAATGCAGAGGAAGTACTCCAGTTGCTCGGATTACACTACCGGGTGCTGAATCTCTGTACGGTCGACATCAGCTTCGCAGCCGCTAAATGCTACGATCTGGAAGTCTGGGCGGCAGGTCAGCAAGCATACCTCGAAGTCTCTTCATGCAGCAATTTTGAAGACTTCCAGGCAAGGCGGGCGAACATCCGATTCCGGCGAGCGAAAAATGCCAAGCCGGAGTTCATCCACACGCTCAACGCGTCTGGATTGGCATTACCAAGAACCGTGATTGCTATCCTGGAAAACTATCAACTCCCAGATGGTCGGGTCCGGGTGCCAGAAGTTCTCCGTTCTTATATGGGAGGAACGGAGTATCTGGGTTAGGATGTGTTATGACACTTGGCAAAGTGATCGGTACCGTGGTGGCTACCCAAAAAGATGAGAAATTGGTCGGTGGCAAGCTGCTTGTCGTTCGGGAGATAGACGTCGAGGGGAAATTGCTATCGCGATATGTCGTTGCCGTCGATTCAGTGGGCGCAGGTGTCGGCGAGGTGGTTCTGGTTGCCTCCGGGAGTTCTGCACGGCAAACCGAATCCACCAAGAACCGCCCGGTAGATGCCGTGATCATGGCGATTGTCGATACTCTTGAACTCAAAGGACAAACCCTCTACGATAAGGCAACGGGTTTTCACAACTGAATTCATCTATGATAGATTCTGAACACCATCCATCCTCGAAACCACTGTTACGTAAGCATATTCTCCGACTACGTGATGCTATCCCACCAGAAGAACAGGAAAAGAAGAGTTTCCAGGTAACGCAGCATCTCATCGAGGTCATCCGCTCTCACGACTTCGAGAATGTCATGATCTATTTTCATATTGGCAGTGAGGTCATGACACATTATCTGCTGGATGATCTACTGCGTGAGAATCGTCATGTGCTCGGCCCTGTGATTAAAAAGGACCGACGACTGGAAGCCTATCGAGTGACCAATCCTGAAAAGGATCTGTTCATTGCAGATTTTGGCATCCCAACACCTGATGTGACTCGCTGTGAACTCTATCCTCCGGAAAGCCTCGATTGCATCGTGGTCCCCGGGATCGCCTTCGATCTGTATGGTTGCCGTATCGGTTACGGAGCCGGGTACTACGATCGGTTTATTGCACGTTGCCCCCAGGCCCACACCATCGGTGCCGCATTTGGATTGCAGATCGTCGCGGATGCCTTCCCACAGATTTGGGATAAACCCGTGCGGCAGATCGCCACGGACCAACAATTGATAAATTGCATCAGGAAACGAACGGCTTCTACTGGAACAGTATCCAGCCTACGGAGATGATTGGCTAACCACATGATATTGGAATGCTTGGTCGTTGGACCTTTCGAGTCGAATTGCTGGATATTGGGTTGTCAGAAAACACGCGAAGGGATCATCATCGATCCCGGCGATGAAGCAGAACGAATCCTCCAGGTCATCGAACAACAACGGCTCTCCCTCAAATACATTGTTCATACTCATGGTCATCTAGATCACATTGGGGCGACACTCGCCATCCAACAGCAATTCGATGTTGAGGTGCTGATCCATGAAGCGGATCGTGAACTTCTGGAAAACTTACCCCTGCAGGCATCGATGTTTGGGCTCATCGCAACCGGTACGCCATCGGCGGATCGGTATATCCAGGAAGGTGACCAGATCTCCTTCGGCTCGTACGATTTGTCCGTCATCGAAACTCCGGGACATAGTCCGGGTGGCATCTGCTTGAAACTCGAGAATGTAGATCCTCCGCTTCTCTTTACGGGTGATACCCTCTTCCAAAGAAGTATTGGACGTACGGATCTCTGGGATGGCTCCTATCCACAACTGATTCGCTCGATCCGGGGGAAACTATGGCCACTGGATGACGACACAGTCATCCATCCCGGGCATGGACCAAGTACGACGCTCGGTGAAGAAAAACGCCGGAATCCCTATCTACAAGAAGCACGAACAGGTTGACAAGGGACTAGATCACCCCATCAGATCGCAACTGCGCAATCTGCGTGGTATTCAATCCACACCATTCCATCAATATCTCTTGTGTGTGCTCCCCAAGCTCAGGGGCTGGCTGCTCCACCGACGGTGGCGTCTCAGAAAGCCGGATGGGGCTATGTGGCATCTGCACTTCTCCAATATCCGGATGGACCACGGTTGCGATCATCTGTCGGGCCTGTATCTGTGGATGTGCGACGAGTTGTGCTATATCCTGGATTGGCCCTGCCGGAATCCCGGTCTCCTCAAAAAAACGAAGCCATACCTCCGTTGACCGCTGTTTAAGTACTTCTGCGATGAGCGGTTGCAAGGCCGCATGATTCTCTGTGCGCAGTGCATTGGTCATGAAGCGCGGATCTGCCACCCATTCCGGTCGGTGAACCACTTCGCAGAACCGTTCCCAAAGGTTGTTATTACCGACGGCGATAACCACAAAGCCATCTTCCGTCTCAAATGCCTCAAAAGGGGTAATATTTGGATGTCGAGATCCCAACGGTTGAGGGGACGTCCCGGTTGCAAAGTATCGAGCGATTGCGTTTTCCAGAATGGCGACCTGACAATCCAGCATAGCAATGTCGACAAGTTGACCTCGTCCTGTCTTCTCACGATGGTGAAGAGCCCCCAGAATCCCGATCACAGTGAATAAGGCGGCAGTGAGATCGCCAATAGATGTCCCAATCCGCACAGGTGAGGAATTCGGTTGTCCCGTGATGCTCATCAATCCTCCCATTGCCTGAACAATCATGTCATAAGCACCGTAAGAGGCATATGGGCCCGTCTGGCCAAAACCGGAACACGCTGCGAAAATCAGACCGGGCTGCAAAGCAGAAAGCGTCTTGTAACCAAGTCCGAACCGATCCATCGTTCCCGGCCGGTAGTTTTCAATGAGGATGTCGGCATGGGGGATCAGTTGCAGGAACAATTCGAGTCCGTGAGGATGCTTGAGATTGAGTGTGATACTTTTCTTTCCCCGATTCACACTCATGAAGTAGAGACTTACTTCATCTTTGAAAGGGCCAATCCCCCGCGCTTCATCGCCCCGACCAGGTTCCTCGATTTTCACGACCTCAGCACCGAGATCGCATAAGATCATCCCTGCAAATGGACCGGCGAGTACTCTTGATAAGTCAAGTACTTTCAGACCGGTAAGAGGGCCTACAGATTCTTTCTTGCTCATTGATCAGACAACTTTCTATCAATTTCTCCTGCAATTGCTGAATCACCTTCGCGAGTTTACCCGAACTACTCCTCCAAATCCAATTGGCCATTGAAACCATGCAGTATATTCACTTCAGCAAAATCCAGGCTTTCTTCCATCATACGCTCAATAAAGGGATGATGATGTAATGCCACT
>JAJRTO010000498.1 GCA_024278235.1 Candidatus Poribacteria bacterium | reverse complement strand
CGCCCGTGCACGCTGTATCTGAGACTCAAACAACCACGGAAGCATTTCCGGAAACAGATTCTCATCGCTCTGTCCTCCCGGATACTCCCCCGGATTCGATATCCGAGGACACTTCTGAAGAACCGGTACCAACTGAAGAACCAACGGAGCCTTTCCCATCTGCGATTGCCTCCCCTCCCCGTTTTGCGGAATATCCCACACAGAAACTCTATGATCAAGCGATTCAAGATTACCGTAACAAGAGATTCTCGAAGGCTGAAGATAAACTCAAGGAAGTGTCGAGCCGAGCCGATCTACGAACGGATCTCCGTGATAATGTGGTCTATTGGTTGGGAGCATGTGCCCTGGCTCAAGGGCGCCGTTCCGAAGCGGAAGAGCATTTTCGGCGAGTGATCGAAAGATATCCAACCAGTAACAAGGCCACGGATGCCCATGGTATGCTGAAGCGGATGCGGCGGAAATGATTCGTGGTGGTTCCCTCAGTAGGTTCATCATAGGTTGAGTCTGGAGAGAATGTTCGTGAGGCCAGCACATCTAGCTGTCGTTATCAGTGGATTGCTTCTAGCAATGGGTTGTCTGGTTGCGTGCAATGACAAACCTGCACCTCGCACGATACGCCTCTCACCGCCCTCCTCACCTGTAGTCCACGGCGATACCTCGCAGACCCGATATCAGGTTCCACTGCGTGTTGCGATTGCTCCCATCGTTTCTCCCCGTCGATCTTACCGGTTTTGTGATAGGTTCCTGGACTATCTTGCAGACCAGCTTCAGCGCCCTGTGCAGCGCATCCAGCGCAACACTTATGCAGAGGTCAACAACCTGGTACGATATGGTGCCTGTGATCTTGCGCTCACTGGCAGCTATGCGTATATACAGGGACAAAGAGATTTCGGATTGGAACTGCTCGTTGTCCCTGTCATCAACGGCCAGTCTACCTACCATGCTTATGTGATCGTCCCTCGCGATAGCTCAGTTCAGCACATACATGATCTGCAGGGGAAAACATTTGCCTTTGTCGATCCGCTTTCTGTTGCTGGGTACTTGACGCCTGGCTATATCCTTCGGCAAATGCAGGAGACCCCCGGGACGTTCTTCAATCGTACCGTGTATACCTACAGTCACGATAAATCCATCATGGCCGTGAGCGAAAAACTCGTCGATGGAGCAGCTATCCACAGCTTGGTATATCAGGCGATGATGGAGTCCAGTGGCTTGCCGGATGCTAAGAAGGTACGAGTCATCTACCGATCTCCGCCCTATGGGATGTCCCCCATCGTGGTGCATCCGCGCATGGACCCCCACCTACGCCAGCAACTCAAACAGTTGTTCCTGCAGATGCATCAGACTCCCCAGGGCGCGATCATTCTCCAGGAGTCGCACATTGATCGTTTTGAGGAAGCATCCGATGCCCTTTACGATAGTGTCCGTCGGATAGCACAGAGTATGGCTGATTGGCAATGAAGATGAGGTATCTTTCAAAGCGTCCATGGGTTCATCTCTGGGAGTGGATTCTCAGTGTCCCCATCCGCATCAAAATCATGGGAATCGCGCTGGGGCTTGTGTTAGCTCTGGGGATGGCCTTCCTGTTTTGGATGCGCATGACACTCACTCGGACGCTGAAGCAGCAATTGGAACAGCGGGTGATCTCACTGGGGCGCGATGTCGCAGCCCGAAGTACGGATCTGGTGCTTACCAATGATCTCATGAATATCTATAGATTGTTACAGGATACGGTCGATAATAATCCTGAAGTCCGCTATGCCTTTGTGGAGGATAGGGATGGCAAAGTCTTGGTTCATACGTTTGGTGCGGCTTTCCCCACCGATCTGCTCACGATCCACGACCATGAAAGTGAGCAATCTCCGGGTGGGCAGCTCTATCACATTGAGGAGATCAACACGGAGGAGGGACGTATCCACGATATCGCCATGCCTATCTTTGGAGGGCGAGCGGGTACGGTGCGATTGGGGATCACGGAACATCAGTTGCGCCAAACGGTATCGCAGGCCAGCCATGAACTGATATTGATCACCATTGTCGCATCACTTCTTGGTATTGGCGCTGCGTTCTTACTGACGATCACGCTTACCCGACCGATCTTGGAGCTTGCCGAAACAACGCGGGCACTGAGCAAAGGTGATTTTGAACACCATGTGAAGGTATTGGTGGATGATGAGATCGGACAACTCGGCTCTGCGTTCAACACGATGATTGAAAAGCTTGACACCAACCGTCGGATGCAGGCACGGTTGCTTCAGAGGCTCATTTCGGCTCAGGAAGAAGAACGCAAACGGATCGCCCGTGAACTCCACGATCAGACAAGTCAGTCACTCACTTCTTTAATGGTTGGTCTGAAGGTACTTGAGGGGGCGGTGACATCGGGCAAAGTACAAAGCCAGGTTCAGGATCTGCGCCGCTTGACGGGTCAGATCTTGCAAGAGCTGCACAGCCTTTCAGCCAATCTGCGTCCGAATGTACTGGATGATCTCGGATTGATGGTGGCCCTTCAGCAGTATGTACAGCAATCGGCTAAACGATTCGGCCTGGCTGTGGATTTTCAGGTTGCCGGGATGGAGAACATACGCCTGACATCCGACGTAGAGATCGCACTCTATCGAATTGTCCAGGAGGCTCTGAGCAACGTCGCGAAACATTCCTATGCCCAGAACGCGAGTGTGCTCATGGAATGCCGGGATGACATGCTGGTCGTGATTGTCGAAGATGATGGGGTCGGATTCGATCCGGCCGCTGTCATGCAATCAGAGATCCGTGACAAGTTGGGGCTGTTTGGAATGCAGGAACGAGCAGCGTTCATTGGTGGGAAGCTCACCATCGAATCTCAACCCGCTCATGGGACGACCCTTTTCGTCGAAGTTCCTCTGAGCGATGAGGTATTAAGCAGTTGATATGACCACCGCGATCCGTCGATGTCGCTTTGCTGCAGTTGTGGAGTCTCCTCTCCCCGAAAGGCGGAAATCCACTCCTCTAGCCTTCGGACAACTGCAGCATTGCCCTGCTCATTTCAGGCTGTCGATTCGGGTAGCTCTGCCTCGTCGATCAGCATGACCGGAATACCGTCACGAATCGGGTAGCGTCGTTTGCATTCACCCACACAGATCAACTTCTGGTTCGGTTCATCATACTGAATGTCACCCTTACAGGCCGGACATGCCAGTATATCCAGCAGTTCTTTGCGGATCATAGGTTCATCTCCCACAGCACTTTTTGTATTTCTTTCCACTGCCGCAGAAACAGGGATCATTCCGCCCAATCTTGGTGGGGGGCTTTGGTTGGCGATTCGTGGAAGCCTCTGCGGCTGGTTCCCTTGCGGTTGGTTCGGCATCCTGGTGCGACTCCGTGATGGCATCGGGACGAACAGACGAAGCTCTCCTGGATTGAGAACCTGAACGACGTGCAGAGCGGGGACGTTGCGTGGGTTCCTCTCCGGTCACCAATTGAGCCTTGAACATATACTCGGTGACTTCCTCTTTCAGGCGGTGGATCATCTCGTTAAAGATCTCAAACGCTTCGTGTTTGAATGCCACGATGGGATCCTTACCAGCATAACCACGCAAACCGATCCCTTCTTCGAGGT
>JAJRTO010000497.1 GCA_024278235.1 Candidatus Poribacteria bacterium | reverse complement strand
GGTTCTCGCGTACAGGGAGATAGTTGGCGTAAGGATTCCTCTTACGTCGTGGACATTATCATAGGAGCCATGATTGTGCGCGAGAGCGGGCCGGCATGAAGCATATGTTTACTGATAGCTTTTCAGCCCGTTCATGAGAACTGGCTTTTTTGGTTCTAAAACCTCATGGGTAATCGCAACCTTAACAGATCTATGTTTGCTTTGCTGGTTTCACTGGCAGCGATCCGTGGGTTTAATTTCACAGCCATCAAAGTGAGCCTATCGGGCCTCACGCCGCTAATGTCTTCAGGGTGGCGCAATGGCATCGCAGGATGCACACTGATAGGCTACGCACTTGTATTTCGTCGTCCTCTATGGCCACCTCGAGAGCTTCGGAACAGGTTACTGGGGATGGGAGCCCTGTTTGCCCTGAATTTCTTGATCGTCTATTCGGCGATGAGCCATACGACGGCAAGTAGATCCTCGATACTCATGAACTCACAGCCGCTTGCAGTTGCATTACTTTCCCGATTCTTCATCCCGACGGATCGGGTCACCAGACAGAAACTGATAGGTTTGCTGCTGGCGTTTCTGGGAGTGATATTGGTATTGGGAGATAAGGAGAGTTCTTTCCTGTTCGCCACTCTTCGAGGCGATCTGCTCATGCTCCTCGCTGCATTCATCTGGGGGATCATGGTGATCCTCCGCAAGAAGATATCTCAGCAGGTTGATCCGGGGGTGGTTGCAGCATGGGAAGTGATGGTCAGTGCGTTGACTCTGATCTCGATGGGATGGATTCTGGATGGTCCTGAGAGCATTCACCTGTCCACACCTGTTGTTCTGGCATTGTTATATTCGAGTCTGATAGGCGGAGCTTTAATTTTTGGCGTGAATGTGTACCTGATCAAACATTACGATGTCAACGCCGTGTCTTCTTTCAACTTTGTGACTCCGGTGGTAGGAACCGTCGCGGGGATACTGATACTGAACGAACCTTTCAGCCTTCAGATCCTCATGGGCATGGTACTCGTGGCAGCGGGAATCTATGTCGTCAATCATATGCCGCGCTCTGGAGGGAAATCTTATGGGACTTTTGAGGTCAGAGTGGCAAGAAAGAAAGGAATAGCATGACACCAGTCGAACTTTACGATACAACCCTGCGAGATGGCAGCCAGGCAGAGGGAGTGACGTTTTCTGTAGAGGACAAAATTCGGATTGTCCATGAACTCGATGTTCTGGGAATCCATTACATCGAAGGCGGCTATCCTGGCTCCAATCCCAAAGATATCGAGTTTTTCCAACATATCAAGGACCATGAGTTGAAGATTGGACAGGTGGTGCCCTTTGGCAGCACACGGCACCCTGATGTAACACCCGATGAAGATGCCAACCTGATCGCTCTGCTGGATACGGGTCTCCCAACGGTGACAATCTTTGGCAAGAGCTGGAATCTCCATGCGGAGTTTGTGCTACGTGTGTCCCCGGAAAAAAACCTGGAGATGATCGAGGATTCCGTGAGATTCCTGACAGAACATGGTCGCACAGTGATCTACGATGCTGAACATTTCTTCGACGGCTATAAGGCAGATCGTGACTATGCCCTTGAGACTCTCCGGGTCGCTGCAGCCGGTGGCGCACAACGGCTTGTGCTATGTGATACCAATGGGGGAACGCTGCCGCTGGAGATCTATACCATCGTGCAAGATGTCAGGAGCAACTTTGATACGCCGCTTGGTATCCACACCCACAACGATGCCGGCGTTGCTGTTGCAGGTTCACTGATAGCCATTCAAGCCGGAGTCAGCCATGTTCAGGGGACATTCAATAGCTATGGAGAACGCTGTGGTAATGCGAACCTATCGACTGTCATTCCGAATTTGAAACTCAAGATGGGGATCGACTGCATCGACGACGAGCAACTGGCAAGACTGACATACGTGTCCCGCGTTATCAGTGAGCTGGCAAACCTCGCTCATGATGAACGGCAACCCTATGTGGGTCGAGCTGCCTTCGCTCATAAGGGAGGCATGCATATCGATGCGGTACGGAAAAACCGTCTGACCTTCGAACATATCGAGCCAGAGCGGGTTGGAAATGAACAACGTATCCTGATCTCTGAGCAGGCGGGTCGAAGCGCGATTCTCATGAAACTTGAGAGAGAACTACCGGGGCTGGACAAAAAATCACCAGAAGCGATGCAGGTCTTTGATGCCCTGAAGGAAGCCGAGCGGAACGGCTATCAGTACGAAGGGGCAGAAGCATCTTTTCAACTACTGACCCACAAAACCTTGAAGCGGTATCAGCCATCCTTCGATCTGCTCGGTTTCCGGGTGATCATCGAGAAATTCCACGACCACAGCATGCGCTCCGAAGCAACCATCAAGGTTCGAGAAACCAATGGCGTTATCAAGCATACGGCCGCTGATGGTGACGGTCCTGTCAATGCCCTGGATAGCGCGTTACGCAAGGCTTTAGAACAGTTCTATCCGGAACTTCAGGAGGTGTATCTGACGGATTTCAAGGTTCGGGTTTTGGATAGCAGAGCTGGAACGGCCGCCAGGGTACGTGTGCTGATCGAGGCCAGTGATGGTGAGGAAACGTGGGGCACCGTTGGTGTCTCGGAGAATATCATTCAGGCGTGTTGGGAGGCGCTCGCTGACAGTTTGGAATACAAACTGTTCAAGGAACGGAGTGGGCGTCGCATGGAACGCCGTCTGAAATGATAGCTTTCTGTGTGTGTCCAGGACAGGCACATAGATCGGCCCTTATTTGCGTTCATCGCTACCGATGAGTCCATATTTTTCGAGCTTCCGGTAGAACGTACGGAGGGGAATGCCAAGTTTCTTAGCAGCCTGGGTGCGGTTCCCACCGGTTTGCTCCAGAGCCGATTCCAGGGCATGTTTTTCGATATCTGCCAGCGTACCTTCCACAGCAGAAGACGAGGACGTGGGCGAGGCCGATGCCACAGTCACATCGCTTTCGAGCCATAGATCGTCCACATCGATCAGCGGGGAATCGCAGAGAATCACGGCCTTCTCGATAACGTTCATGAGTTCACGCACATTGCCAGGCCATTCCTGTTGTACCAACAGATCCAAAGCACGAGGCGTGATACTTTCAGCAGGTCTCCCATGTTCTTCACTGAATCGCTTGATAAACGACTGGACAAAGAGCGGGATATCTTCGCGTCGTTCTCTGAGTGGCGGAATATGGATCGGAAAGACCTTCAAGCGATGATAGAGATCCTCACGAAATCTATGGTTTTCGACTTCTTCGGCCAGATCCCGGTTCGTGGCCGAAAGGATGCGGACATCAACGCGGATATCATCAGTTCCGCCGACCCGGCTGAATTGCTGTTCCTGGAGGATACGGAGCAGTTTGGCCTGTGTATCTGAACTCATCTCACCGATTTCATCGAGTAGGAGTGTCCCGCCGTCCACGACTTCGAAAAGACCTCGCTTGGTGCTCACAGCTCCGGTGAACGCCCCTCGCTCATGCCCGAATAGTTCGCTTTCCAGAAGTTCCCGATTCAGAGAGGCACAGTTGATCGCTTTGAAGAGCTTGTCCTTCCGGGGACTCAGATTGTGAATTGCCTGCGCGATCAATTCCTTGCCCGTCCCTGTTTCCCCTGTGATCAGAACCGTTGCACGCGTCGGGGCAACCCGGCGTATCAACCGAAACACCTGCTGCATCACCTTAGAGCGTCCAATGATATTGACGGATTCGAGTTTTTCGTCAACCTGCTCATGCAGCGTCAGGTTCTCGATGTGGAGAGCCTGTGTCTTGAGGGCTCGTTTGACGGTCGCGCGGAGCACCGGGAGATCAATCGGCTTGGAGAGATAATAGAACACCCCTTCATCGAAGGCCGATTCAACCCCTTCATCCGTTGCATAAGCCGTGGCGAGAATAACCTGGGTACAAGGATCATTCGCTGTGATGGTACGCAACAGCGCCAGCCCGTCGAGCCCTGGCATCCGAAGATCTGTGATCACGACATCCACAGGTTCCGTGCGCACCATCTCCAGTGCTTCCTCACCATTGGAGGCTACCAGGATCTGATATTCTCCTGTATCGAGCGCCTCTGCCATGACTTCGCGCTCACTTGTGCTATCATCCACAATCAGGATTTTCTTCTGCACGGTTCCAATCCAATCCTACTGCTTACATGGGAGTGACACGGAGAATGTCGTACCACGGTCTGGCTGTGTCCGAAACTTGATGTTCCCACCATGGGCCTCAATCACGTATTTGGCCATCGGGAGGCCGATACCGGTACCCTCTTCCTTCGTTGAGTAGAAGGGCTCAAACACCTTCTCCTGGATCTCCTCCGGAATACCGCTTCCCGTATCTTCGATTTCGATCCTCACATTTTCTCCATCAGACGTCGCTCTCACCGTCAACTGACCTCCTTCCGGCATCGCCTGATTTGCGTTGAGGAGAAGGTTCAGCAGCCCCTGGCGAATCTGGCTTGGGTCTGCCAAGATCACGGGCAGCTTATCGATCTCTCGCACAAGCTTGATTCCACGGTGTTGAGTTTCTGGTTCGATGAAGTCTAGAAGATCGTCAAGCAGGGCATCCAGATGGCACTCGACGAACTCAGGGGCAGGCAGTCTCGCATAACGCTGGTAGTCTGTCAGGATACGATCCAGCCTTTTGATCTCATGTTGCAGTTGTTGCAGCCTGCGTTGGGTGCTCTGCGGCGGGGCCGCCATCGCTGTGAGTTCTTCTTCCAGCAACTGCACATGGAGATTCATTGCGTTCAGGGGATTGCGGATCTCATGGGCTAACCTGCGACTCAAAAGCCTTAGATCCTGGCTGAGGAGTAAAGGGATTCTTAGTCGTTTCCGGTACCACAGTTTGAGAAGTATCCCGCTCAGGAGGAAACCACAGCTCAAACCAGCAAACGCCCAAAGGAGACCGATCATTCTACTATATTCAGTTTGTCAATTCTTATGATACGACTATCTTGAAATCGCTTGATGGCCCGCAGTTTGTTCCAGGTACTTCTTGCATCTTGATCCGTATCGAATCCCGGAACGATAACATTATAGAGTAACTTGCCAGTGCTCGAACGGATGCGGATGACCTGTGCGGAAAAGCCGGCTTGCCTGGCCGCATCCCGATGTCGCCCAGCCTGGATGGGACCTTTGAATGCCCCAATGCTGATCGCAAATGCACCCAAAGTTTGAGTCGATTCTCTGGCCGGTGGCTTCGTAGTCTCTGGTATCTCTTGAGTCTCGGATGGCTCTACAGCCTGTGGTAACTCTGTTGTCTGATCCGCTGATGGCTCGGCGGTTTGACCGGGAGGAGCCGTCGATTCTTGTTCAAGGCGCGACGTTTCTGCCGGCAGTTGTGCTTGCTCCGGCTTTTGCTGAGGAGCGGGTGTGGTTCCACCCGAAGTCCCTTGTACACTAAAAGCGTCTTGCTCGGAGTCGAGGGCAGATGGAAACGCATTAGGGGCAAGTTCTGTTTCCAGCGAACCGTCCAGATCAGAGTTATTGTGACGGGTAATGGACCACATCGTCGGCACAAAGATCAGCTCAATCACAAGCCAGGCGATCACAACACCGATCAGTACCTTCTGCATCCTGGCAGGACTGACCGCCGTTCCTGGATGGTACATGAATACCTGGCTTGCATCCACGACACTCCACACCCAGACCACAGGGAGCAGGATGAACCCTACTATCTGCAATTGGGACTCCGGGTAAAAAGCCATCAGAAGGACCATTGTGAAAAACAAAATCAGGAACAGCCCTTTGGTGATTTCGAGATTCTTGATTTGGCCTAAACCAGGATAAACAGCCGATAACACGGTAGCAGGGATATTCACTTCCATTTTGTCACACCTTAACGTTGCTGTTGCTGTAAACGTAAATGCCAACCATGTAGAATGGGGCTTGCGATGAAAATCGAGGAATAGGTGCCAACAACCACACCCATCATCAGCGCGAGAGCGAAGTTGTTCAACTCACCAGGACCAGCGAGCAGGAAGATCACCACAACAACACTCAGAGTGGTCAGAGAAGTGATGACGGTACGGCTTAGCGATTGATTGATACTCCGGTTGATAATATCCTTGTAATCCCAACCGCGTAGCAGTTTAGAATTCTCTCGGATACGATCATAAACGACGATCGTATCGTTGAGCGAATAGCCAATGATCGTTAAGAAAGCCGCAACGGTGGCCAAGTTGATTTCACGGCTCAGCAATGAGAAAACTCCGAGCGTGATGAGGACATCGTGCACGAGCGCGGCAATGGCTCCCACGGCGAATCGTAATTCAAATCGCCAGGAGATATAACCGAGTAGAAACAGGATCGCGAAGAAAATGGAAAGGAGAGCAGCCTTCTGCAAATCCTGGCCAATGCTAGGACCAACCT
>JAJRTO010000496.1 GCA_024278235.1 Candidatus Poribacteria bacterium | reverse complement strand
GTAGACAACACGACTGCTCACGGGATCGGCAAGTCCATTCTTTTCAAATATGTCGCTCGTGACCGATCCGATGGCACACGCCTTTGGGTCGCCAACCCCAACTCTGACCCCTGATCTCTTTATATCCGAGAGGGAGGCAATATTCCGAGGATTCCCTTTTTGAACCAAAAGCACGGGGACAAAATAGGCGGCAAACCTCTTTTCAGCAATATACCCTTTTTCTTCTGCCCGGGTGATAAAGAGTTCATCCCCCGGCATGTAGAGGTCCCCCTCCTGCGTGAGTTCTATCTGGCTCAACAGAACGCCGGATCCGGCATACGTCGGTTTTACTTCGATTCCAGTCTTCAGCTTGAACTGTCCGATGATCTCATCGATAGGTGGGCGAATTCCTCCGCCACAGTAGAGCTTCAGCGCGCTATCTTCTGTCTTGCCACATCCATACAAACTGAAACACACGGCGAACAGGAGAAAAACCATCATCCCCGGATTCAGAAGCAATCGAAGACGTTCAGAAACCCGTTTTCTTGGAAACAACAGGTTTCTCACAGTTTGCACTTTTTCTGTACATGAGCCTATCACGTAAGCCCTCCGCAGATCTTACAATCGGGATTTCGTGTGATGTTGAACGTTCGGAACGTCATATCTCGCAGGTTGCAGACCAGGAACCTATCAAGCAGCGGTTCACCCAATCCAGTCAGCACCTTGATAGCCTCCATTGCTCCGAGACATCCTACGGTCCCTGAGACCGCACCGAAGACCGGAAACTGTCTTTTCCAGACCGGCGGTTTTTCCGGATAGAGGCACTGAAGACAAGGCGTTTTCCCAGGGATGATCGTCGTGATCTGCGCATCGAGATCATACATCGCACATTCGATCAGTGGCTTCCCTTGACGAACGGCCTCACGATTCATCAGGAATCGCTCCTCAAAAAGGGGAGCACAATCGACAACCAGGTACACTTCCGCCACCAGTTGTTCCACATTGCCATCTGTTACATTTTCGCCCACACCTTCAATCGTGATGTGTGGGTTCAGTTCTCTGAGACGCCGCACGGCCGATTCTATCCGCGGTTTACCAATCCAGTCATGGGTCATCACAAGTTGGCGATTCAGATCGCTCGGTTTGACATCCCCGCCATGCGCCAAAACCAGCCGTCCAACCCCTGCAGCAACGAGTTCATAGGCAACCACGCTCCCCAGGCCCCCGCATCGCGAGATCAGGATGGATGATCCTTTCAGTATCTCTTGCCCTTCTTCGCCAAAGTCCGGTACCCATATCTGCCATTCGTAAATGGCTCGTTCGGCATCCGTCAGAGCTTTCTTGGAGCCCATTCGTACCCTCCTATCCCCTACCCGCCGGCCATCGGGGCGATAATATGCACCATGTCATTATCCGCCACTTCAACGGATGCATCCCGAGAGATCTGCTTATCATTCACAAAGACCAGAATAGTGGATTGCAGGTTCCCAGCCGAATCGATGATCAGGCTGCGGAAGGATTCGCCATGATCCCCGGCAAGCTGTTTTACCAGTTCCTGCACCTGGCAGGATGTATCCAGTTCGACAGTCTCCGAAGAAACGCCTCCTATCCTCCTTATCTGGGATGAATATTCCACGGTCACTTTCATAAAAGTCAGCGCAGGACTGCACTCCTCCTTATCGAAATCGGGTCACTGTTTCGTCTGTGCCACTGTTCGCAGTATATCATAGGGGGTTGGCCTCTTCAAGCCTTTTGTGAATATCCCACGATTATCGACTTGACAGAACCGAGTGATTCATTGCATAATTCAACCGTCCGCCGAAAGGAGAGCAACGATGAGTAAGTTTGGATTCACTGTAATATTGCTCTGTATGCTGAATCTGTTTGTGGAAGCCAATGAAGGGCTGATTGTGTTCACTGCGGAAAAACCGCGTCGGGATCTCTATTCCTTCGAGCAATCAATCGGGAGGTTGGGAGGGGACCGACGTCAGGGATCCAAAAAGCCCTGGTGGGAAGTCAGCACCCGCGATATTTACACGATACGGCCTGACGGCACAGATCAACGCCAACTCACAGACGACGGGATGAGTACACGGCCAGAGTGGTCACCAGATGGTCGCTGGATTGCGTACATCCACGGAGCACCTCCGAAGGAATCACTGATAGTGATGCGCCAGGATGGATCGGAAAAACGAAAACTGATCGACCGACAGGTGCAGGTCCGAGATTTCTGGTGGTCGACAGATAGCAGTTCTCTGCTCGCAACGATCGAAACGCGCAAGAGTTCCGCCCCACTGGAAGGCTGGATCGTCACCGTTGAAAATGATAAGCCCAAACGACTTGGCAATCCGCGCTGGGCCCAGGGTTGGAATCACTGGCACGCGCTGGATACAGAAATCATCAACCCTCAACCACGTCTCCTCAAAGCACTTCCAGAGGATACGAACTGGCCTGAATGGTCCCATGATCGCCGATTTATCGCATTCATAGCGGATGGAAGGCTTGCGACTGCAGATGTCGAAGCCGTCAGCGCAACACAGCGATGGTTCGCCCAGCAGAAGGAGCCACCAGCCAACTTGATCGAAGAATGGAGTTGGGATGACACGAAGGTCCTTTTCTACGTGAGTGGGTATATCTGCGTAGCAACGGTGACAGATGGCGTCATCGAAGAAATATGGAACCTTTCACGACACCGGGCAGGCAGAGCGACTTTCAACTATGCTGGAGATCGTGTGGCTTTCACGTCGCGTCAGCATAACCGTGAAAATACAGAGATCTACGTGATGGATCTGGATGGGAACCATCAGGTACAGATCACCAATACCAACTACAACCACTTTGAACCCGACTGGCGTTAGCTCATGAGACTACTTATCATTCGACATGCGGATCCGGATTATCCGAACAAGACGATCACCCCGGCGGGTCATCTCGAAGCACAAGCACTGGCCAAACGCCTGGCAACTCAAGGTGTCGATCGTATCTACAGTTCCCCGTTAGGGCGAGCCATAGATACGATGCGCTACACGGCCGACGCGCTCGGGATGGCCCACACGATTGAAGAATGGGTCCAGGAAATCGGTGGCTGGAGCATCGAGCAGGAACCACTGGGACGGTGTTCGGCGTGGGATGTGCACGGAGAAACCGTGCGTGCGAAGAGACCTCTCGTCACACACGATAACTGGCATACTCAACCGCCTTTCAGCGATCCGATCTTTCGAGAACGCTTCGAGCAACTCCAGACCAGCTCAGATGCTTTCCTGGCGCGACATGGATACGTTCGTGAAGGGGGGCGATATCGTTCCGTCAATCCAAACCGTGAGCGTATCGCCGTCTTCTGTCATGGCGGATTTGGACTCACGTGGCTGGCTCATCTGCTGGAGATCCCTGTACCCTTGATGTGGGCGGGTTTCTTCCTGCCGCCAAGTTCGGTGACCACGATCCTATTCGATGAACGGACAGAGGAGTGGGCGGTTCCACGATGCATTGGGTTAGGAGATGTGTCCCATCTCTACCAGGCGGGCCTCCCTGTGCAGCCGAGCGGTATCCGGGCGAACTTTGATTGAATCGTGAAGACAGTGAGAAAATACGGATGACAGAAGTTCGACTGCATGAATCGATCAGGCAACTTGCAGAACGGATCCGCACCGGAGAACTGTCTCCTGTCCATCTTGTAGAATCGTGCTTCCAGGCGATTGAGCGATACGACCCCCACCTGAATAGCTTCATCACCCTCTTTCGGGAGAAGAGCCTTGAAGAGGCGGAACGAGCCTCCGTCGAGATCCAGCAGGACATTCACCGGGGACCCTTGCACGGCATCCCCATCGCCCTCAAAGATCTCATCTATGTGGCAGGGACTCGTACAACGTGTGGTTCCAGGATCCTTTCGGAGTATTATCCGACGTTCGATGCAACCGTAACCACCAGGCTGAAGCAGGCCGGGGCCATCCTTATCGGCAAGACCAATCTGCACGAATTCGCCTTCGGTGTGACCACTGAGAACCCTCACTTTGGCACGACTCCAAATCCCTGGGACAGCACTCGTATCGCGGGGGGATCCAGCGGCGGTTCATCGGTTGCTGTGATCGCGGGGTTCTGCGCAGGCGCGTTGGGAACCGATACAGGCGGCTCGGTTCGTATCCCATCGGCTCTGTGCGGCAATGTGGGGCTGAAACCCACTTTTGGGAGAATCAGTGTTTATGGCGTGATGGAATTGGCGCAATCGCTGGATTGTGTGGGGCCGATGTGTCGCTATGTGGAGGATGTGGCCCTCATGATGGATGTGCTTGCAGGTTACGATCCCCGCGATGTGCACAGTCAAGATCAGCCCACAGCCGACTACACAGATGGATTGGATCCATCCGTTCATGGATGGCGAGTCGGAGTCCCTAAGCAGCACTTCTTCAGCAACCTCCATCCCGGCGTCAGGAGTGCTGTGCACGAGGCGATCCATGTTCTGGAAACATTGGGGATGGAGATCGCGGCATTGGATCTGCCTTGTGCAACGGATGCCCATGAAGCAACCTTGCCCATTTTAATGGCTGAAGCGAGCGACTTCCATCAGGAATATCTGGCCAATCACCGCGAAGACTATGGGGCGGATGTGCGGGAAATGCTGGTGGCAGGTCAATCGCTGTCTGCCCTGGATTATGTGAGGGCAGTACGAACGCGTGAGATGGCCCAATGCACGTTCACAGGGGCATTTGAGCAAATGGATCTGATCGTGACTCCCACGATACCGATCCCGGCCCCTCCCAGATCGGACGCGGATGGCTCTGTCGAAAGCGAATCGAACCGTCTTCGTCCACTCCTGACCCAGAACACTCGTGTTTTCAACCTTCTGGGACTGCCCGCGATCTCCGTTCCATGCGGTTTTACTCAGGACAGTCTGCCTGTCGGACTTCAGATCGTGGGACCGTGGTGGTCAGAGAAAAAGCTGTTACAAGTAGCATACGCTTATCAACAGGCCACTCCCTGGCATACCAGGTGGCCTCGTTTGCCCCCGGACACTTCTGCTGTTACAGGGACAGGCGTGTAAGTCATTTAGGGATTCCCATGACACGATATGTAGCCATAATAGCCTATTTCCTCTCTATTTGCAGTATCGCCACGGCACAGGTGAATACCGAGGCGATGCGACGGATAGACCTGGAATCAGGATGGTACAATCGCCTTACGCTGAACCTGAGTTATGAATCGGGTAATACGGATTTCCTCGCCTTGAGAGCCAACTTCCGTTCCGATTATCTCCGGGGAAGGTATCACGCATTCGCGGTGACGACATTCCAGCAGGCGCGCAAGGATGGCAAAGCCTTCACGAACAAAGGGTTCATCCATGTGCGCGGTATTCGTTTGCTCAATCAACGTCTTATGGCTGAAATCTTCGTGCAACGACAGTTCAACGAATCCATCCTGCTCAATGAACGAAATCTGGCAGGAGGTGGCATCCGTATCACTGTGCTACGATCCATGAGGGCAGCCGAGGGCGCATCCGATTCGAGCTTGCATGTCGGGATGGGTGCCATGTGGGAAAAGGAATCGCTTGATCTTCCTCATGAGGAGGAAACGGCAATGGTTCGCTCGACCAATTACATCACTGGCATCTGGCACATCAATGAGCAGGCAACAGGATCTGCAACCTGTTACTATCAACCTTCTGTGGAGCGGTTCTCCGACTTCAGGATACTTTTCGAGGGCAATCTGCAGCTTCGTATGACCCGAGATCTCGCGCTCAATATCAAACTGAACCTTCGGTATGACAACGAACCACCGATGTCCCTGGAGAAACATGACCTGGAAATCATGCACGGCGTGAGTTATGCTTTTTAGGGCAGAAGGTTCCCCATTATGAAAGATCAACCGATACACCCTCCCTCAACCTGGCGCGCTTATCTGACCATCCTGGGACCGGGAATTCTCAAGTTCATACTCAACGAAGGGCTTGCACGGTGGCAACCGGCAACCGGAACCACACTGCTGGAAGGCTGGGTGCAGCGGCTGGGGAAGTGGGTACAGTACTACTTTCTCATCTATTTGGTGCTCTGGTCATTCGTGGTCGGCGGTGCTTTAATTTCAGCCTGCGGTCTGGCAGCTCATGAGATCGCTCCGGGACTCTCTGTGAAAACGTGGGGGATCATTCATTCTCTGGGGGCAATGGGAATTGTGCTTGTAGCCCGTAAGGAAGCGGCGGGTCGGCGCGCTGTTCATGCCATTTCTGGCGGGGACACTTCATCTACATGAACTCGCGTCGTGATTGGGTAGGGGATGAACTTCGCAATCGCTGGCCTACCATCGTACTTCTCGTGCTCGTGTTGATGCTCTTCGGTTATCTGTGCGCAAATGAAGTGATCCGTGCTATCCACAAGCTGTAATTTATTTCGGTAATGTCCCGGAGAAGATCTGTCGATAAGTAACAAGTAGCCATGAAAAACCTGCCGATACGCGGAGAGGGAAACCCGGATCACAAATCAATGAAAAAGAGCCTCATAACTATGATCGATGACAAACTGAAGAAGTACACTTACCTGTCTAGCGACGTTCCTTCAACCGAGGAACTGGAAAAACTGAGAGAGGCCCGGGAGAGAGTGCTTCTCGTCATAAAGACGCGATGGGTTCTTCTCGCTGTATTCCTGATTTACGGATTGTATGCCGCATTCTTCTATTCTCTGGAGAGTATATCCAAGCTCTCATCCATCCACAAGGCCGTTCCTATTATCGCATTTGCTGTCGCTATCGCTTATAATGGCTGGTACCATTACACCTACAAGTGGTTCTCCAAAATAAGGCACCTGAATCTGATTCAACTTCTATTTGATCTATTATTTGTGACACTCATCATCCATTTCAGCGGTGGGGCCGTATCGTGGTTCTGGGCGATGTATTTCGTTCTGATACTGGAAGCGGCATATCTTGGGGAGAACACCTATGATGCATGGGTTGTCGGAGTAGCGGCTTCTCTTCTTTACGGAGCACTCCTCACTGTAGAGTTTTACGGGATTATTTCTCCGGTCGAAATGCCCTTTGAGAACAATGCGCTCCAACACACTTTCAACTATGAGATGCTCAAGTGGGCATGGGTCAGCGTGGGCTGTCTTCTGATTTCCGGAATCGGTGCTTATATGACCGGTCGTATGAGACAGCAGGAGGAGGATCTCCGGAAGATGATCATCACTGACAGCCTCACGGGATTGTATAATCGATGGTACTTTTACTATCGACTCAATTCCGAGCTGCAAAGGGTAAAAAGATATGGAAAGACCTTCTCACTGCTGGTCATGGATGTCGACGATTTCAAGAAATTCAATGACACCTATGGTCATCAGACCGGGGATCTCATCCTTCAAGGCATCGCCAATGTCATCAAGAACAACATCAGAAGAGACGACGCTTATCCCAAGTATGATATTGATATCCCGTGCCGGGTCGGAGGAGAGGAGTTGGCGATCATCTTACCAGAAGCATCTTCGGCCCAGGGCAGTGCGATTGCAGAAAAATTAAGAGCAACCATCGAGACCAACCGAGGAGCCATTGTTGCAGAGAGAATCCGGCGGAACATCGCGTCCTGTGATTTCGAAGGAAAGAATGTCACTGTGAGCATAGGGGTCGCTTCCTATCCAGAGCACGGAATGGATGCGGATTCTATCTTCAGAGCCGCGGATGACGCCATGTACTTGGCGAAAAGGCTGGGGAAAAACCAGGTAATCCTCGCTGACACAGGTCATAAAGAAACCGCGTGCGATAACAACACCCTCTCCAAAAATGAGTAACTGGTGGGTTGTGCCCTTGCTCGCGGGTTAGCGGGTTCAACAGGTTCACACACCACCAACCGCGCCCACACAGCTTCCATGATTCGTGGGTGGGGTATCCTTCATGGGCAGCTTCTCTTTACTCCACCCTTGTCTGTTCTACCTCCCCGTGGTATCATAAGAGGAAATTTCGCGACACCATCCTCACCAGATCAACCATAGGAAACATTGCATCATGGCAAAAAAACTTGAACGTAGTCTCGGCTTTTGGTCCGTGTTCAGCATCAGTGTCGGTGCGATGATCGGGTCAGGGATCTTTGTACTTCCAGGACTGGCGGCAGGGAAGGCGGGCCCGGCGGTGGTTCTCGCGTATTTCATCGCGGGCATCATCGTGGTACCGGCCGCGTTGAGCAAAGCAGAACTCGCCACGGGCATCCCTGTATCGGGGGGCACCTACATTTATCTGGATCGCAGTATGGGCCCGTTCGTCGGCACGGTCGGCGGGCTTGGGACATGGTTTGCCCTGTTCTTCAAGAGTGCGTTTGCCCTGGTCGGGCTCGGTGCTTACCTGACCATCTTCCTTTCCTTGCCGACGAAGTATGTCGCATTCGTGCTGTGTGTTGGGCTGATTGGGCTTAACATCACAGGAGTCAAAAAGACCGCCAGACTCCAGATGGGGATTATCTTCTGTGTGTTTATAGCGCTCACCGTCTTCATGGGTAAGGGCTTCAGACAGTTAAACACCGGCTTGTTTACACCTTTCACCATCCACGGTTGGATGGGAGTCATCAAGGCGACCGGATTCGTGTTCATCTCTTACGCAGGAGTCACCAAGATCGCGAGCATCGTCGAGGAGGTCAAACACCCTGAGCGGAACATTCCGCTGGGAATCCTCGCCTCTCTATCCGTGATGATCATTGTCTATACGCTTATCGTCTGTGTTCTCATCGGGACGATTCCGATAGGAGAACTTCTGGTTTCACCCGACACAGGCAAACCCGATCTCACTCCCATTGCAAGCGCGGCCGGCAAGATGTTTGGAGAAGCAGGCCGATATCTATGGGCCATCGTCGCAGTGCTCGCGCTCACTTCGATGGCCAACGCGGGGCTTCTCTCCTCGTCTCGCTATCCCTTCGCGATGAGTCGTGACAACCTGTTACCTGGGTTCCTGCGGTTTGTGCATGCGCGGTTTCGGACACCTCTTGCGGCTATCCTTTTGACCGGTGGACTCATGCTGCTGCTGATCGCCTTCGTGGATGTGGAGAAACTCGCCAAGCTCGCAAGCGCGTTCCAGATCCTGGTGTTTAGTCTGGTGAATCTCTCCGTCATCATCTTCCGGGAGAGTCACGTGGAATGGTACAAACCACGTTTCCGGAGTCCTGGCTATCCCTGGGTGCAACTGCTGGGAATCGGCATGCCCCTTCTGTTACTCTTCAATCTGGGCACCCTACCCATCATTGGTGTTGCAACCATCTTCGTGGGGGGAGCCTTGTGGTATTTCCTCTACGCCCGGACACGCGTGGATCGTATCGGTTCCCTTGCTCAAACACGCGAACATGTCAGACAGCTTCGGGAGATTGCTGGCGGTACAGGAAACAGTAGTGATAAGAAGAAGATCCTGGTCCCCTTCTATGGTGACGAAAGTGAGCCCGAGATCGAATCACGCATCCGGATCGCCATGATCTTTAGTCTACCAGATGGTCTCGTGCATCCGGTCTACTTTGATGAGATACCCGATGAGACCCTACTGGAAGCAATTCGGGATACGGACCAGGATACGCAGAGCTTCGAGGATCGATTCCGCTATGCAACCCGCCAATGGGCCCAGAATCTGACACTTGATATCGTTGCCACACATGATGCCAAACTTGCATCGTTCCGTTACGCTTCTTCGCTGGATGCGCGATGGATATTGATGGGAAAACGGCGGAAATCGTTCTGGAACTTCCTGATCCGCGCTCATAAACACTGGTGGCTGCATCATTCTCCCAGCAGTGTAACTCAGTTCATCTATAGGGATTTACGCGAGATCCAGAGAATCGCTGTGATGACAGAACCTGGCCCTTATGATGCCCTTCTCCTACACGTTGCCGACCGGTTGGCGACTGTATTCGATGCCGAGACAATCTTGTTCCACGTTGCCAATGAGGATGCTCCGGACTCAGACATCGAAAGAGTACAGGAATACCATGATGAACTGCGTGGGTTCTTCCGACGGGAAGTAGAAAGTCAGATTATACGTGGCAGGAAACGACTCGACACCGCAATCGCGGAAACAAAGAATTTCGATCTGTTGATCCTGGGTGCACCCGCGGAAGATCGATTACTGAGAATTGTCACCAGATCATTCGAGGATCAGTTGGCAGAAAGGGCCGCCTGTTCGGTGTTTCTCGTTCAAAGCCCTCGTTCCTATTCGCATGAGGCTGCAACGGCTGTCCCTGAGAGCATCCAGACCGAAGGGTTCCGCCTGTTCCCATTCTTGCATCAGGGCATCGTGGAAGCGCGTATTACCATCAAAAACAAAGCGGATTTCTTTTCCTATATCTCAGTACGGTTCTCAGAGGAGTCCAAAACCGTATCGGCAGCAGATCTGGAACAAGCGTTCTGGGACCGGGAACGTGTGCAAAACACAGCGATGGGCCATGGCGTTGCGATGCCCCATGCCGCAGTATCGAATTTTGAGCGAACGTTGCTCAGTATCTTCACCTTGCATCAACCCATCGATTTTGAGTCACCGGATGCATCTCAAGTGGATCTCTGCTTTGTCACCGTGGGGCCGGCGGAGCAAAGGAGCATTCATCTCAAAATCCTGGGGAGAATAGCGGCACTGATCCGAGAAACGGATTTGGCAGCCCGAATGCGGGAAGCAGAGACAAACGCCCAACTGATCGATGCGCTTCTATCAGTTGACAGCTAAAGCGGTATTTCGCATCACGTCATCAAGTCTGCATCGCCGGAGGAATAGATCAAAAGTGTCGTGGGAAGCCCTTCCGTCAATTCTGTGTAATACTGATGGAAGGTTGATATGTCATTCGCATCAGGCACCTGAAAGCCGAGGAATAACACGGCTGCGTCGCGTGAATACTGATGAAGCACATCCACGAATGGCTGGTCCGATACGACCACTTCCACCTGTGCCGGGATACGAGCCGCATTGACCAGTTGATGGAGGACCTCGGCAGCAGACTCTCGTCCCGCCTCATCTTTCACCACTCGCCGCAACTGGATGACCGCACCGTTCCATTCCCAGTTGAGCGTCAATAGATAAGCCAGAATAAGCATGAGCGATCCGTTCTGTTCTCCATACCACCAGACATCGATCCGCGGGCTGGGTCGCTCTTCCGGAAGCCCACGATCCAGCACACAAACAAGGCTCATTCCAAGCACCTGAGCAGAACGGAGCAGGTGAGCAAACGGTTGCATGCGCTTCGGATCGCCAGGCCAGCCGACAAGCATGATGTTCGGCTTGATAGGTCCAATCGAGTGGCTCTGGAGCAGCACAAGCAATCCCTGGTCAAAATCGGGAGCAACCACAACCTCCGGAAAAGCCGCGATCTCATTCTTCTCGATGAAGCTCTGCAGCCGTTTAAGAGCAGCCAGACGCAATTGAGCCAGATCGGCCAGATTACCCGATAAGATCTCCGCAAGTGTGACCAGTCCGCGCTTGCTCTCCAGCCACAGCGCATAGCGAACAAGGGTGAGTCGAGTATGGGGATTCCCGGATAGCACGAGGATGGTGGGACGCCAGTTTTTGGGATGGGGTGGCTGAGCCGCCAGCTTGAACAGATGATTTCGCACCCATGAATAGTAGAAGCCTCGGCGTGCATCCCCAAAGGCTGTGGATAGAACCCGCCGACGCACATATAGAAAAACGACTCCGATGATGGCAACGGCGACCAGCGCGTAAAGAGGACTGACCAGAAAAGCCATCGCGCCACATCCCACCGCTCCGACCAGGGCGGTGGACCAGTGAAAATATCGGAAACGTGGGCGAAAAGAGGGATTTGCCGTGAAAGATTCCACAAACGCAGCCAGGTTGGTGATACCGTAGGTATACAGAAAAAACATACTGATGATCTCTGCAACGATATTGAGCGATTGGCCACCCACATCGTTGCCCGCATACAACAGGAGCAAAAGAGTGATGACAAGTGTGATCCAGAGAGCGCGACGTGGCTCGTCTCCTCGATGTGATCCTGCCGCGAACAGGTTCAGAGGGACAAAGATGTGATCTCGCGCCAGGGCTTGCAGGATCCTGGGGGCTCCCATAAAGGAACCGATAGCGCTGGAAATTGTCGCCGCAAACACACCCGCTATCACAAGAAATCCCAACCCAAACACCGCATGCTGGAAAAGCATCTCGAAAGGCTTCTCTATCAAATCCTGCCGCGAATAAGCTCCCCCAGACAGGAGCATTTCGATGGCATAGACCAATAGTCCAACACCAATCGCCGCAAGCGTGCCTCGGGGAATGGAGCGCGCAGGATCTTTGAGATCCCCGGACATATTGACCCCGGCCATGATCCCTGTCACCGCAGGAAAATAGATCGCAAAAATCGTCCAGAAGTTGTACTGTGGTTGACTGTAGCCCTGGGAGAGGATCGCCGCAAAGGTCGCGCTATTCCACTGCTTGAGAGCCCCTATCAGAAATGCGAAGATCGAAAGCACTAATACGGTGAGGATGAAATATTGCACCCGGATGGCCCAATCCGCACCAATGTACGTGATGATGAAAAGTATCAATGCCGTGCTCAGTGTCAGCAACAGAAAGTAAGGCTCAAACATTGGAATGCTACGTACAACGGACTCGACGAATCCCAGGATGTAAAAGGGCACTGAGAGAGCCTGAGCAAAGAAGAGTGCGAGTCCAATGGCCCCCCCAAATTCCGGCCCCAGAGATCGGGAGATCAGGAAATAAGCTCCCCCCCCCTTTACCTGAGTGTTCGTAGAAATAGCGCAGATGGAGAGTCCTGTCAGGAAGGTAATCGATTTGGAGATAGCGAGGATGACCAGTGCCGCAAGGATGCCCGCCTGTCCCACGACAAAATTGGCGCGCATGAACATGATCACGCCGAGAATGGTCAGGATAGAGGGGGTGAACACCCCACCGAACGTGCTGAATGCATGGGAGGCGTGGGTGGATTGTTTTGCCGTATTCATGATGTTAGCGGCTCATAAACCCATCTGCTCAGTCATCTTCGACCTTCTGGTAATACTCGACTTCGCGTGGCTGCACTTCTTGTTCAGGAGACAGGGATGGCTCCTGGGGTGTTGGCTTAAACAGGTCATCCAACTCACCCTCGCGCATGAAGCTGGACACGCATGATTTATCGCACGAGTCCCCGCGTAGAAGTGTCTGACAGACATGATGACGCAAATGCAGTCCACTGAGGATGCATGTACTGATCTGATCTGCCTGGTAGTCCGGCAGCAAATAGCTGTAAGCCCCGTTTCGCATCATCTCTCGGCCTTCGTCCGCATGACGGACGACAGGGACGAGTCGGATTCCGGGGAAATTACGTCGAATCTCGTGAATCAGTCGCAACCCGCCTCTTCGTCGGCCCGACACGATCACCATATCGTATTTAGCTATCCGGATCAAGCTCATCGCCTCAGGCGCGCTCGTGGCAATGTCAGCACCAAATCCCTGCCCCTCTGCTGCCGCAACGATCTCCTGGGTGCGCACATCTCTTCCCTCGACAATCAACACATCTCCCTTGAGCCCTGTCAAGCCGTCAGGACGTTCCCATACATGCAGCGGGGCCTCAGCGATCCGTACACGTCGGTGCAACTGCCGTTTTACCTGACGAACGCGCTCCTCAACCTGGCGCATAGATGCGGCGAGTATATCATCGGATGATGGACGTTGCATGTTGGTACCCCTTCTCCGTAAACAGTCGAGCGTCCTCAGTCAAGAATCGGTCGTTCACATCTCTGGCATCTGTCGTGACTGGTCAGCGGGACGCTCAGCGCAACTCATACGACACCAATTCCATCGTCGTTTCGACAGGTTGTTCCCCCCGAGTCTGGACCTGCTCCACTTTGATGATACCGATATCCGGCGCAACCCATTTGGTGCTGATCGTCTGATCGAGTTGCTGATCTTCCAGATTCCAGTTGAATGTCTCACGTATGGAGAACACATTCTCAAAGGTTCCTGCGGGAACGGTCACACTTTCCTCCGCGAGCACCTCATACTTTGCTGTCCCGGAACCGATATAATACCCCTCAGGAGGGAGCGAGCCGTCAAATTCAACTTCCCAGGTATCCCCGGGAATCAGTGGAAACTTGTAGAGCGGCAACCAGGGATGAAACACAAGCGTATCTCCTGAGCCCGCGCTGATCCCAATGGCATATTGCTCAATGCCGAACCCTTCTCGCATCGGGCCGAGGTAGCTGTAGTTGACGATATCCTCAAGCTCCGGGTCAGAGTTGGCTATCTCGATGACGAAGCTCTCAATGTCGGTCCCTTCGATGTGGATGGTATCGACCACCTTGAAGGTAATATCGTTCTCGTCCTGATCCTGATAGACCCAGGTATTACCAATGGCAATGGGATAGTAGTCCCCTCGACGCCATACGAGCACCTGAGTGGACGCGATAGCCGTGTTCTGTCCATCGCTTACTTGAACCCGCAGCGTATAGGCCCCTTCGTCCTGGGGAGCTGTCCACGATGCTTGAGAACCCTTGATACTGCTAATCAGACCAGCATCCGCAACCCACTCATAGGTGAGCACGTCATCCGCATCCACATCCCCCGCATCTACTTTCAGAGTAACGACGTCACCACCGGCAACCCGATCTGGCTGAGCCGTGAACGAAAAAATAACGGGCTCAAAATTTTGCACATCATCCCCACAACCAATCGCCAGTGTGAGTGAAAAAAGGAGGGCAAAAAGCCACCTTTTGGTTTTCATATCGGTTCCTTTCCTCTTTTCCGCCATGGACCAAATAACGTTGGTTGCATGAACGCTGTCCAACATATTTTAGATGACCCCAGGCACAGGTAAGCATACAGGAAGATGAAAGATGTGTCAAGCCTTGAGCCAATGGTCGACATCGTTTCAGATTGATTTCTGTTTGTCGATATGCTAGGGTATGCTCACACGCACCTCACGATCAAGATCCGTGAACTCCTCGTGTAGGAGGGTGCTCCTGCACTCGACATCGCAGCCAGGAGACCGCTCCTACCATGTTACAAAACCTGAATGTGACAGTCAATGTCAAGCCACTCACATGGAGAACGTCTCATGCATTTACTCCGCGTTTGCCTGTTGATAAGCGGAATAGGGATCTGTAGCACCACCGGTTGGGCGGTTGAACGGGTGCTTCTCAATGGATTTGAGTACGCCACAGAAGAGATGGCCCAGCTTGCCTGGAAGCCACAAGCAAACGGTTCTGTTGCTCAACAGATGCTACACCAAACGGACTACGGCACTGCCGCTCTGCGACTCGTCTGTGATTTTTCAACACTAGAGGAACGAGGATATTGGGATCGAGAAGTTCGTATGGATCTCAGTCGTTTCGGAAGATTTACACTCTGGGTATATGTGGAAAACGCATCTGCTGTCGGTCATGGAACGATCTATTTCAGGAGCGGCAGCGGATGGTTCGGTTCTGTGTTTTCTATGAGCGAAGGTTGGCAACAGATCGTCTTACGCAAGAGTGATTTCAGGACAGAAGGTGAACCGGACGGTTGGCACAAAATCCAGGGGATGCGCCTCTCCTTTTGGAAAGCGACGGATGAGGTCTCCACTATTGGGATCGATGATCTGGAAGGCTTCGTTGACGATATTGTCGTTGTCCGAGGCAATCGGAGCCTCCTGACGAATTCCAATGAATGGCGATCCGTACAGCAATTTGCAGAGCAGATGACCAACACGCTCAAAAGATTGGGGATCGAGTTTGGCGTCATCGACGACACAGATGTGGAATCGGGAGCACTCTCGAGTTGTCAGCTTGCGATTTTCCCATATAACCCGAACATATCAGAGCAGGAGAGTCAGGCTATCGAAAAGTTCGTCCATCGGGGAGGAAAGATCATCCTTTTCTACCATCTTCCGGAACCGATCCGGCCATTGTTGGGCATCGTGGGGGAGACCTGGATGCGCCAGGAGTATGAAGGGCAATTCGCAACGATTCGTCTCGATCAACAGAGGATGGAAGGGCTACCGCCCTCGATTGTGCAGGGATCCTGGAATGTGCGTATCCCCGACATTCAGG
>JAJRTO010000495.1 GCA_024278235.1 Candidatus Poribacteria bacterium | reverse complement strand
CCAACATCGAATCGGGGCCTTCCATATTCATACCTGGATGGAATGGAGGCATCTCTCCTCCCATCTCGGACTGTCGGGGATCAAAATCAGAGACCGCAATTACGATGACGCCTCCGAGCGGCTCTCCGCTGGAGGAGAGTACTTGCCCTGACACCGATTGATCCAGTTGGGGGGCAACTGTATGAAGGAGGATTTGTGCGGAGGAGCCATCTTCGTCGATGGCGCGCAGGATAAACCCTGAGAAAGAAAAACCCGGGAGAATATCCACAGGTTCGCTCTCGAAGGTGATCTGGCCATTGGCCGCACCATCCATATCCATCGGATATCCTTCGCCACCATCCGTGATGGTCGGTTGTTGGAGACGCGCAAACAGGTTGGCGTCAAGATCCGGATCAATCTGTCCGTTGCCATTGGCATCGATATAAAGATCCAGAGTCAGTGTGCCGCCCTGTTGATTGACATCCGCTTCAAAGTACAGCAGTTCTTCCTGGATCGAGAGTTCTATCTCGGTCTGCCCGTTAACGGTAAAGGTTGTGATCGCATTCACTTGGGACGTTACCAGGAACATCAAAAACGCAAATATCCAAAAATGTCTGCTTCGTGCATAAGTTTTCAATGTACAACTCCTTTGTAAGTATAGTACGGGTGATGCAGCAAGAAAAAATATAGACTACTGAATTTATCTGCAGAACTTGATAAAAACTCTAGCATTTCTTTTGTCAAATGTCTTGGGGTTTTACCACGGAAAGGAATCTCTTCTGTTTATAGCTGCATTTTCATCCCCGAACTGGTGTTATATTACGTCAAAAATGTGTCTGGAGTCAAGGGATAGATTATGGTTGGGACCTTTTGGGATGTGTCTTGGAGTGATGACAACGCAGCAATTCTATGCTACCATATTCCACCAGACTATGTGTCAGGGTTCAGAAGAAACGACGACAGGAGAACAGAGTGAAGATGAAGGACTCACGAATCAAGCGTATTGAATGGGCCCGACTCTCCGGGCAGAGGCCCCGCAAGGCTGGTTGCAATGCTCGCCTTGGGGAACACGGGAAACAAGTCCGCCCCTCCATCGCTCGCATCGTCACGGATGATGGGATAGCGGGCTTCGGTTGGTCTCGGATTACACAGGAACAGGCCGGGGCACTGATCGGTTGCCAGTTGAGCGAAGTATTCGATCCCCAAACAGGTGTGCAGGAACAGGCGCGTGTCCTCGAATACCCCATCTGGGATCTCGCCGGAAAGCTCAATCAGCGACCGGTTTATGCCCTGGTTGGTAGCCAGTCCGCCGATGATGAAACCTATCGTGTCCCCTGCTACGATACCTCATTGTACATGGATGATCTGCATCTGCGGGATGATGAGGCAGCGGCGGAACTCATGGCTGCAGAGGCGAGGGAAGGTACTGCGCGTGGTCATCAGGCGTTTAAGATAAAGGTAGGACGGGGTGCAATGCACATGCCGATTCATGAAGGGACACGACGGGATATCCGTGTGATTCAAGCTGTCCGCGAGGCCGTCGGACCAGAGGCCAAGATCCTACTTGATGCGAACAATGGTTATAATCTTAACTTGACGAAGCACGTGCTGGGGGAAACTGCTGATGCCAACATCTACTGGATGGAAGAAGCGTTCCACGAAGATCCAAGACTGTATGCGAACCTCGGGGAATGGATGAGATCGGAAGGATTGAGTACCTTGATCGCTGATGGCGAAGGCGATGCTTCGCGCCACTTGCTCGATTGGGCACAACAGGGTCTGATCCACATCGTACAGTATGATATCTTCCATCCGGGTTTCAGCCGTTGGATAGAGTTGGGCACACAACTGGATGAATGGGATGTGCACTCCGCTCCACACCACTATGGCGGTCACTATGGCAATTATGTGTCATGCCACCTTGCGGCGGCGATCCGGAATTTTGAGTTTGTGGAATGGGATGAAGCGACAACCCCCGGGCTCGATTCCTCAGCGTATTCCATCTCTGAAGGTTATGTGAACGTCCCTGCTCTGCCAGGTTTTGGCCTTGAACTCGACGAAGAGATCTATGCTCGTGCAGTCAGAGAGAATGGATTCGCTGTTGGCATAAGCTCATACAGGCAGAGTCTTACTTTTGCTCGCGAATTGCTGATAAGCCACCATTCAACCTGAACATCGACCTCGCCAGGTATCGTTCACGTTATCAGGGCGATACTGAGCGCAGGGAATTCACAGCAATGCAGGCATCGATGGTTGCACGGGTCGCCCCGTATGGGAGCTTTCCCAGATCGCTTCGGCAATGGCGAGGGATGCGGCTCCGTCGTCCAGAGTGCTTCTGGGTTTCTCTCCTGTGCGGATGCAGTGGGCAAAATGACGCAACTCGCCCTCGTAACCGAGGTATTGTCCTCCCTGGCCATAGGCCACGGCATGTGGCAGGGCGTACATCCCCTGTCGCCAGGGCACACGGCGCAGATCCGATGACCAGACCTCCCGGGGCCGGTAGTCGAGATGGATCATATCCTCGACATCCACACTGCACAGCAATCCGGAGACGTTCAGCGTCTCGCGGATGTTCCAGGTGGGATCGTCCGTGGCATTGCTGTTGAGCAGCCCCACAGCTCCGTTCGCAAATTCAAGGGTCACGGCGAACGCGAAACTCCCTTGACCGTGGTCGCAGAGCCTGGCATACACCTCAGTGACGTCTCCCCCGAAGAACCGTGCCAGGTCAAACGCGTGGCATTGATTGCCGATGAGGCAGCACAACGGCTCTGGCTCAACTCCCCAGATCAACGGATAGGCGCCATGTGAGTATCGGATACTCACCATCGAAATGGGACCAAACTCGGAGCGCATCGTGATCGATTTGGCCTCTTCGTAAGCCGTAGCGAAGCGTTTCATGAAGGCGGTCATCCCAAACGTCCCCGCATTCCTGGCTGCTTCCGCCAGGGCCATCGCATGCTCATGGTCGATAGCGGGTGGCTTCTCCACGAAGATCGGGATTCCTCTCTCCAGCACCTGCATACCAACCGCGTAGTGCATCTGAGGTGGGCCGACGATGCACACACCATCCGGTTCCTCATGGTTGAGCATCTCATCTACTTCTGCATATACTCGCCGTGCACCGAACTGGCGTTGCACGCGCAGTCGTTTCTCCTCGATACGGTCCACCACTGCAACCAGGTCAATCTCGTGGATTCGATGTATCACAGGATACAGAGAATGAGTTGCATGCCCACCACATCCCACGAAGGCAATCCGTGTTTTCTGTGCCATTGTCACCATGACCTTTCTATGGTTCTTCAGAGGTGAGTGTGGACACCTACTGCTTGAGCGTCCCCCAGGTTACTGCGAGTTTGCCACCGGCATCGACTGCTGATGGAATTTCAGGAATATCGAAGAAGTCCATCTCAAACTCACTGTCGATGGAACCTCCCCAGCTCTTGGCAATGATACCAACCTGATACATGCCACGCTCATAGTGGGGACCGAGTTTGGCATCGCCCCCGCCACTGATCCAGTTCTCAGCCCCGTCTGCTGCCGCAAAGAACTCCAGGTTATCCCCGGTCTTGACCACCTTCAGATAGACATCCTCATCCACTGCCACATCTGCCGCATCGATGCCTATCTGAGCCTGATCACGCCAGCGATAATCTTGTCCGATGCAGTCTTCCACGCGGATATCCCGACCTGCATTGTATGGCCCCCAGGCACTGTAAGCCCACTCGTCTTCGCGGAAGAAGACAATACCGACTTGACAGGAGGGCGGTTGCTTGCCATTGTTAGTCGCCACGTTGACATGCATCAAGACGCTGAAGTCATCCATGTCAGGTGGGTCCATGAGGAACATGACACCACTGTCGACTCCCTGTTTGTACATGTCTGCCCCAGCCTTCAGCTTCAGGACAAGTTTTCCACCTTCGAGCTGATACTCTCCCTTACCTCCGGGATCGCGGTAGGTCCACCTCTCGTGTAAGTCAGGCCCATCAAAATCGTCAAGATAAGCATCCACGAGTCCAGTCATCCCCACAAACAGGGCTATAAGGAAGATCCCAAATGAAAGATATTTCGTCATCGTTTTACCTCCCCTGATGGTTTCATTGGTTATTCGTTGGTCATTCTACCGGCATCTTGCCATCTCGTCAACAGTAATCTGGCGATCCGTTATGGAAAACTAAGTCGCAGGACACCAGGGAAACGCTAACGTCGGCTGATTCGCATAGCGATTCATCCTGATAACCATAGAACTACCAGCTCCAGGTGCGAGCCGGATGGTAAAGGAGGAATTGTCTATGGATATGTTCTTGCCATCGACAACGGCACTGGTGAACTGGTGTTCAGCATAAGCTCCTCCCTGAATGGCGACTGTACGCTCATCGACCTGGTTGACATTCACCAGCGTGAGTGTGACCGTGTCATCGGTCAGCTTCTCAACGAGAGCGGCGACATCCTCTGGTATTCCGGCGCGGCGATGGATGGGATCGAAATAGCGTACCCGGCAATGGAGCGGCTCGCCATGCCGTGGCATCAGTCCGCCGAGCATCAATTCAATCAATGTTTGAACGGCAGCGGGATTGAATGGCATCGGATCATCCGATAGACGTGTATCCGGCGTTGTCGTATCCTGGCGCATCTCCTGAATCTTCCGGCGAATCGTACTCAGATCATGCTCTAACGCCTTCATCGGATAGTCTGGATTTCTACCCTCCAGGAATCCAATCCAGCCGTTCATCGAGAGGCGTTTGAGGTTCTCGCGTTCCATCGACCAGTAGTAAACATCCAGGGCCCCTTGACTGTACGGCTGTGGTCTATAGCAATACCACCCGTCGTCCCCATACATATGTGGATACATCACTTGACCGTCGATCTCTTTCTGATTCGCTGCAATCGTATCGAGCATGTTCCGCCACACATCGACATAGCGTTGATCCCCTGTGACAAGCAGCGCATTGCCAAATCCGGCGATCCCCCGATAGATGGAATTGCGATGTGCCGGTTCACCTGTCTGGGGCACCGTCGTTGTGAAGCCCCATCCGTAGCAGCCGCCGTACCATTTGCCGTCACAAGCTCCGCCGATGGAGCCATCGAGGCCGATGTTGGATGGGATGATGCCACCATTCGCTTCGGTTCGTTCAACCCAGGCGTCGACATACTCAAGGAGCCACTGCTTGTATTTTAATTCACCGGTGAGCATATACGCATTCAGCGCAAGCGTCGTGGCGGCAAGATTGAGCGGATGGTCGCCGACAATGTCAGTGTAATCCTTGAAATGGGCCAGCATCTCCTCATAGTCACGCTCACCATGCCTGGCCACAAAGCGTCCCTCGACCTCGATGGGATCTCCGGCCCAGTCCAGTGAAGTTGCTTTTCGCAGGAGAGGCCCGCGACTGCCGTTGAACATGCTACGGATGATCCTGTGCTTGGGGTCATAATTGGGGGCCTGTGGATCTTCATCCATATAAAATCCTGCGTAACGTTTCACCCGCCTCTGGAAGGCCAGATCATCCGGATCCGATAAGCCTTGCAGATTGAAAACGGTCAGACTTTCGCCGTGATGAAACCAGTCGAACATGACGGGGAACTCTTTATAGTACATCCCATCGCGGGCAAAAGGTACCTCCACCGTTCTCGCTTCCGTGTATTGGCGTAAGTGGCCTTCCCACGCTTTCTTATACATCTGCAAGATCGTGTCACTTGCCCCTAGAGCGTGCAGGATCGACCAGCCTGCCAGGTTCTCAATCGCATCGTCGGGGCCATCATTCCCACCCCACCGAGGCACACACAGCAGATAGCCACGTTCGTCGAAGTAATGTGCGAAGAACTCCCGGCACGCTACGGTCTGTGCCCGAAGGAGTTCCCTTTCCAGGAGCGCCCAGTGTGGCGGAGGCGTTGGTGAGTCTACGGTGAGCAGGGCTCCAGAAGCTTTGAGTTGCGGCATGACTTCACTCCTTTGGTTCCAATGATCGCTATCAGGGCGTTTCATTGGGGTTGTATCGCTCGCGACTCCAAACGACATCAGCCCTGCTTTTGCAGCGACTTCTGGTAAAGTGCCGTCCCATAGAATTCGTAGGAAGCCGCCTTGTCCGGCACATCCACCAGATGCACTGTAAACCTGGCGGGCACTCCATTATCCGGGAGATAATCTCGGAAGAAACTTCGATAAGCCTCCGCATAAGCCTTGCGCAGTCGCTCCAGCTCTGCCGCGTAGCCAAGCGGATCTACCAGTGGGTTAGGCGATTTGGGTTGACACCCGAAAGCATGGATCTCGATAAAATCGATATCCTTCAGGGAATCACAGATACCCGCCTCTTTCAGCCACGCTTCCCAGCTTTTGAAGACCAACGGAATTTCCTGCTCAGGCTCCATGGAAACCAGTTCATCCAGGTTCAACACACCTTTGGCCGAGTACCCTCCCGTCAGTCCTGCGAAGCTGATTTTCAGATCTCCATCTGGCAATTCCTCTGTGACCAACGCTGACAGAACGGGATGATCGCCATGATAATAATACGTCAATTTTCCTCGCTTCTTGATGTTAAACGCCATGATTTGTCCCCTTCGTTTTCATACGTATTCGGTTACGAGTTTCCACTTGATGCTCAGTCCTCAGTGAAGGTCCATCAAGTAGGCAGTTGTTCACGAATCGCCTGTACACCTTCTACGAGTACGGCACGGTAGATGCGAACATCGCTGTTATAGGCAAATCCCAACACGAAACCTCTCACTCATCGCGTCTCCTACCCTCCCTTTTTCCTTTAGCCCTTAGCTTAGCAGATTAGTTTGCTCTTTTCAACAGATATGGTGGTCGTTGAAGTCGATAGTTCGCAGTGACTTGTTCATTCCAGTTTTTCGTGGTATCATAATCACTGCAAACGTTTGAAGATCGTCTGATGCAGAACCATGCCAGCCACGCCGCGCTGACCTTCTATTGGGGGGCGAGATACTTCAAGAAATATTATGGTATGACTGAGTTCGACAAACTGTTCCCATGTGTGGACAACCTCTTCGACATGTGTTTCCGTTCGCCGGTCAATATGGATGATTGTGGCGGCTATTACTACTGGCCCGGCGTTGGACATTGTCTCGGCTACGACGCACACGCCGGCGCAAAGCGAATGAGCCAGACCGAATTTCTTAGGGGTTGCTCAGACAGAGCTGTCGCCGTCCTTGACAACCTCGGCCACGAATGTGGCTACGGCGAGACAAGGTACGGTGGCAGGCCACTGCTCAACAATGCCCTCCGCTATGGGGCAAGATTTCTCCAGGATGCGCAACTGAAGTGGTTGGAGCATTGGCTTGGCGAGCCGGAGCTTTGGGCCAACGCCGGTACCGATGGAACAGAGTTTCCACCCGGTTGGACTCATTGGATCATGATGATCACCGACGGTCTCTACGCCTCCGACATCGAGCCGGAGCCGCCGGAGCGTTACACAGGCGTCTTCGCCGTGCCGCTGCCCGAATACTTCGCAAAAGTGCAAGGGGGCGAGCCCGGTCTCCCCTACTTCGACAAGATCAGCTTCCGTGACAAATTCGATCCCCAGTCCGAATACCTCTGTCTCGACGGTTACTGGGCAAAAGTCGGCGCCCACCGCGATGCCGATACGAATGCGATTCTCGGCCTGACGTGGAAAGGCTGTAACTTCCTCGTGGACAGCCAACACGACGGCTCAATCTACTTCAGAGCCATGCCACCGTCCATGCACAACTGCGCTGTCGTGAGGAAAATCGATGTCCCCCCTGTTCAGGGATCGCCGGGATCCGAGGATGCGGCAGCCCTCCGCGAGACGCCCTTCCAGACCGACATCCCGCCGCTGGCGACGCTTGAGGCACTTGGGAATTTCAAACGCTCCGGCATCGTGCGCTCTCGGATGGCGAACTACGGCGGAATGGACTGGACCCGCAACATCCTCTGGATGCGCAGCCGCTTCTTCGTCATCGTGGACGACTTCGTGGCGCGAGAGGATGGGCTTTTTGAGGTTTCTGTCCACTGGCAGACGCTCGGCAATGTGGCGCTGGATGGGGAGCATTTCTGCGTGAGTCAGGAACTTGATGAACCCCGTCCGCACCCTGAAGACAATACGCTCCGCATTCGCACAGTAGCGACTCTCCATATCCTCAACACCGGTG
>JAJRTO010000494.1 GCA_024278235.1 Candidatus Poribacteria bacterium | reverse complement strand
TCCCGCCAGCCGATCAGTTGAATCCCCAGTTCATCGAGCTTCTGTTTCGTTTCCGAATCTGTAAAGATCCGGTAATCATCGTATCGCGCCTCCCAGTTTCCCGTAATCGCTTGAAGTTCGGGCGCATCCGTGCCGAGATGAACGATGAGTTGGGTCACCCCTGGTCGCAGGCGTTGGAACACATCGTCATAGGCTCGCCGACGACTTTCCAGATCGTCTCCTCCCTGGACACCGGTCACCAGCATGTCCAGCTTCGGCATGGGACTCTGCCGCATTTGCTCTACGAAGTCGTCTGTAAGGGGATATCCAGCGGCACGATACATTGCAACGACATCGGGTGTTGGGTTGATCACCATCACCGGAAGAGAGTATTCCATGCCAAGTTGATAGTAGATCTGGAAGAACTCCGGCTTGGCATAGATCGTTCCCATGTGAGTGTCCAGATGCGTGGGCTGAATGCCAAAGGCAAGAGCCCTTTCAATCTGAGCACGTAATTCTGTTTCGACTTCCCGGGGTGTTGCATGCTTTACAACATCTTCCACGCGACGCCACAGGTAGCCCTCTTCATCTATCAGACCAGGCACTTCGGTGACAGGAGATACGGATCGCCATCGATAGTATTTCCATTCACTGGTCAGCGTCAGATGAAGTCCAAGATCCGCTTCGGGATGCTCCCGTGCATATCCGGCAATCTCCGGGAACCAGGGACAGGGAACCATGATGCTTCCCGTTTTGATCATCCCATGTTTGAACGCTTCAATCGTTGCGACATTCGCCGCATGACACATGCCCACGTCATCGGCGTGGACGATAAGGATTCTGGCGTCGGAGGCATAACCCAACCTCTCGGCTAAATTCTCAGCATTCGAAGAAATAGCGATCGACAATACAAGGCATCCAGATAGAAGGTATTCTAGCATCGATTTTTCCTCAAGGAGATTGAAAGATTTCGGATGCAATCCAAGCATCAGTTGGTGGGATTCTACCATAGATGAGGCAGTTCCGTCAACAGGAAGGGAAACGAATACACTGGTATAGGGGGAAGTGATTCACCGGATCGGTTGTATCACCTGGCGTGAGATTTCATCGGAGAGGCGTTGAGCGATATGTGTGACCTTCTTTTCTATTGGGACAATTTCGTGTGTTGAGTAACGAGTTTGTTTGAACCAATTTATCCATGTCATCCATCCGTGGCATAATTTTCCTTCCGTGGCCTGACGAATTCTAATCATAGGGTCAACTCCCCGCAGGCCCATCGACAATGTTTTGGTTTTAAGATTTACTGATTTATCGGCGTCCGGGTAGGCACACTTTAGGGGATTTGCAGGCCAAATGAGAAGAGGGTTGATGACAGGAAACGGGTGGAACCAATATTTTTAACATGGCTTTCCCGGCGTTGATCTGCTATTATCTATTCTCGTTATTGACCCGGAACGAGAACGACGCTCCTGTCTTCTCAGGAGAGGTAGCATCGGGAGGAATTGGCTATATCGTTAGTCTCATGGGGAGGCTGGCGTATCTGCAGAGCCGCAAGCGGACTGACGGAACGAGGAAAGGAAATCAGATGCCATTTTCACAGATCGACAAAAAAGGACTCAACGCCTGTTGGATGCAGGATGTATTGTCAGAAGACAGGCTATCGGTACATATTTCAGAGGTGGGCCCTGGTGAACGCGCGCATCCACCCCACATCCATGATGGTGTAGAGGCGTTCTACCTGCTTGAAGGGAATGCGGCACTTGAAATTGGGGATGAAACACAGCAAGTCGGTCCCAATGAGGTCGTGATCCTCGATCCAGGAACACTCCACGGGTTGATCAACACGGGGGATGTTCCGATCCGTTATATGGTTATCATTGCACGTTGAGTGCCTTTTTTCTTTCCAATGATGATTGAATTTGTTATCTTGATTCAAGGCTACGCACATGAACGGGATGGTGTTCTGATCGCCTCCCCCACCACGGTTCTCATTGAAAGTGGCGGTCTGAAGATTCTCGTGGATCCGGGAGCCAATCCGCAGCGGCTGCTGGATGCGCTGAAAAAGGAGGATCTGACACCAGACGATATCGATGTTGTGTTTGTGACGCACCATCATCTGGATCACGTCTTGAATATCAGATTGTTTCCGCACAAGGACATCTATGACGGTGTCAGCATCAATCGAGGTGATAGGATCATGGCGTATTCCGGGAGTCTCCCCGATACGGACGTGGCAGTGATTCCCACACCGGGGCATACGGAAGAGCACTGGTCATTGCATATGAAGACAAGATGCGGTCATGTGGTCGTGGCAGGAGATGTCTTCTGGTGGTATGATGATGAAAAACAGGAAATTGATCGGGAGAGCCTCATAACCCACGAGGATCTCTATGCGCAGGATCAGAAGGCGTTGCGCGCCAGTAGAAAGAAACTCTTGGAGATTGCTGATTATCTGATACCCGGTCATGGCAGACCATTTGAGGTGGAACGATGAATCTTGAGACAGCGATAACAGAATTGACGTGGCAGATGATATTCCTCAGTGGACTGTCGCTATCCGTAGGCTGGGGCATCCGTGGTAACTTTGGCCATGAGTATGGAGCGGCCATCCCGGGCGCATTGGCGGCAATGGCGGTCGTATTGATGTCCGGGCGTCCGGACTGGTGGCAACACATCCATTATTTCGCCATGTTTGGTGCACTCGGTTGGTCTTTTGGCGGCAGCATGTCCTATATGCAAGTGGTGGCATACACGCATTCCGGACGTGCCATGTCTGTGCTGTATGGATTTGCCAATCTGTTTGCCATCGGTTTCCTGTGGGCCTTCCTCGGCGGTGCAGGCACTGCACTTCCCGCGCTCCTGGGCGGTGAGGATCTCTCCCTCTTTTTTGTGCCGCTCATGGCCATTTTCATCGGCTGGACGCTCCAGTCCATCCTGGTGGACTGGTTCTTCTCGGCTCAATCGATGCGGCGTCACGAAAGCCGTCTTTATTGGTATGACACAGACTGGTTGGCAGCTCTCGTAGCGATCGTGGCGACATTCCCGGTCGCTGCCCTTCGAGGAGGATTCGACATAGCGACGGGCCTTATCTTACACATGGCCATCGGCTGGTTTGTCGCATTTCTCCTGCTTGTGAACCTTTTGAAACTCCGCATGACACCTCCCCGGGGGGACAACTGGGCCGGTTGTGTGGGTCTCGTGGGGGGTGTGTTGATCTACTGTCTGCGACATGGGTTGGGGGGCCTGGCCTTTGCGGGTCTGCTCACAGGGATTATCGGTGGGATCGGTTTCGCGCTCGGTCAGTTCTTCAAGTTGCTGAATATCCGTACCGGTCTCCAGACTAACTGGCATAGTATCATGGAGCAGACACAGGGCCTGTTTCACGGGATCGGTCTGGCTCTGGCCATGGGGCTGCTCGCCCTGCGCGCCCCTGATATATCCGGTGTTGGCTCGTTGCCGGCGTGGACAGAACTGTTTGCCGTGGGTTTTGTCCTGCTGGGACTGACCTATCTGAATCACAGGAAGGCGACGGATACCTGGGTGAAACAAGTAGAGTCGCTGCCTGAAAAGATGTATGGTCTCCCTGTGGCGGGCTGGTTCCGGTACTCCAGAGGATGGATAGGTTGGTTTGAACTGCTCTATTTGGCCATGGGCGGTACGATGATTCTGTTATTAGAGATACACCATCGAACTCCGATTGCGCTTGTCCCCACAGACTGGCTCGGTAAGGGTCAGCTTTTCTACCTTATTTTTTTGTGGTGGGTTGTGCTGTTCAACTTCGAGCGTGCATTGGTTGGATTCACACCCCAGCGTCTGGTAACGGAAGGTGTGATCACGCTAAACGCATTGATTTGCACCGTGTTCGTGGCAGTGGGAGCACAGGGGATACCGATACGACAACCGGTCACTCAACTGGTGACATCCTATGGAAGATGGATTGGAACTGTCGCGATTGCGGGAGCTATCGCGACGGTACTGATCACGCTTGCTGAGTGGGGATTGACACATGCCATCTATGGCAAGCAGCATATCCCACACGCCGGACTTCATATCCGTTTTGGCCCGGATGCCACTGCAACAAAAGCGAAACCCAGGGCTGGAGAAAACCATCCTTGACAGGGAAGCCAGAAGGCGGGAAGCCAGGAATGGATTGCCTTTCCGCCTTTCTAGCCCTCCTGCTTTCCCGTTTACCTCACCTCTAACGCAACTCCCGATCCAGCAACGGAGTCGAGGCGATGCGCGTTGACCCGGGGATACTTGTTGGTATTGACTGCTTTGCCAGGAAATCCTTGGGGATATAACGTGTGTAATCTGCTATTTCTCCATGAGTGATCGCGTACACGACCACATTTGTCATGAAGCGATAGACCTCTGGAGAGTAGTGAACCGAGCGCGTCGGTAGGCTCACCGCTTCCATCGCACACATATAATCGCGACGGACCACCAGTGAGACGAGCTGATCCTCTACGGAAACTCCCTCCAGGTAGTTCCGCTTGGGTGGACGAGTGCCCCACCAGAAGATATCGAACCCCACCGGAGGCCCGCCCATCTCATAGAAGTTGCTGTAAATTTCGTGATCGTTCTGAATCCTCTCAACCTGGTATTCCGGCATCACGCGCCGCAACTGAGCCAGGAACAGCCGGACCATCGCCTGAGCAGGGGCATTCACACCACAGTCATCAAAGATGAGAAAACCACGCTTTTCGACCAGATACTTCCTGAGAGCTGCAGCTTCCGCATCGGACAGGCGTTTGGCAAGTTTCCCACCCACGCCGCCTCCGCTGCCACGCATGAGGTTCCGACTTTTCACCAGAGCTGGATCGTGACCCGTCATAAAGAGCAAGGGCGATTTCATCAGGTTCGCATCGGTCAGCATCATCGCACCTCCCTCGACGTTCATATCCGTCTTGATCCTGGTTCGTTCATTGATCCATTTGGCGAGTGCGTTTAGCGATGACGCATCAGCCCACCAATCAGACAGGTTATGGAGGACTCGACCGAAGCGAAACACACCCCGAATATCCGGGCCTACCCCCGTAACAATCGATCCGGGTTCACCTTTGGGCAGATCGGGAACCTCGGCCGTTCCCAGCATGAGCTTCTCGACGACATCATCCAGACCGTCCAGGACAGCTCCCACTGTCTGTACCATTGCCAGACCGGGGAGATTGGGACTACCGGCGACGACAACCTGGGTTCCCGACCGCCTGAGACCACGCTGAATGTGTGGACTCTCCCCCCCGCACGGGTAGCGACGGGAGCTGCCCAACCTGTCAGATTGCCCAGGGAGATATGTTCTACGGCACCTGTGAGGTTGCCAAATGCTGTAGTGAGAAAAACCTGGCTCATTGTGGACTGTGTGGGGATGTGCCCTGCAAGCGTCTGAAGGCCGTCTTCGGTCATCCGGAACACGGCGATAACGGTGAGCGATTGGCCAATCTTATGGCCTGGGCGCAAGGCAAGGAAATACTCGTCAGGATAGGCACGTATGCCTGAGCGTGCCTACGTTGATCGGATCCGGAGCAGGTTCATCAGCTCAGCACGGGTTGCCCGGTCCTCATGGAATTCACCAAAGAGGGCGCTCGTTACCGTTTTGGAATGTTGTTTCTCAACGCCACGGATCATCATACAGAGATGACGGGCTTCCATCACGACAGCAACCCCCCGAGGTTGGAGGACCTCGTTCATGATCTGACCGATCTGACGGGTGAGACGTTCCTGAACCTGGAGACGCCGAGCGTAGACTTCAACGAGACGGGGAATTTTGCTCAGACCAATGATCCTGCCTGTGGGGATGTAGGCCACATGACAGTGCCCATAGAATGGCAGCAGATGGTGTTCACAGTTGTGGGTCAGAATTCCATCGACGCAGAAGGTTGGGTATGGCTCGCACTGGAAGCTATACACTGTGAAAGGTTCACGATCGACAGCCGTTCGGCGACGCACTTCGGCAAGCTCCACAAATGAGTTCTCTTGAGATGGAGCATATTCAACATGGCCTCCGGAACGCAGTTCTCCCGCTTCGCGCCAGCCTTCGGGGGTCATCACCGGATGCTCAGGTGTAAGCCTGATCGTCGCACCGGGCGTGCCATCGGAGTGGTGTGGTGTAAGCTCTACAAGTTCCTCCGCTTTCCTTGACAGCCTGGAAACAACCCGCGTGGTTGCGCGTTGACCTCGATGTAGAGTATAGAGTTCGGTGCCTATCTGAATATCAGAAGCGTGTTTTTGTCCCCCCACCGCATCTACGAGTTGCCTCGATGGCAGACACAGACTGTAGAATTCAATATCCTTTACGATCACCATATCCCTGAATTCTTTTTCCTCAAAGATCGCTTCCGTGAGCAGTTGCACGGGATCCTGTTCATATCCCTGGGTCATGAATTGCATCGCCGATGCAGCGCGTTTGGGGGTTTTCAGCAACCCATTCCGCTGAGGATCCTCATTCGGAATCTGACTTAGAATGCCTGCAAAAAAATGTGCCAGTGCTGAATCTTCCTTATCTTCGAGGAAATCACCTACTTCAGTATATTCGGGGTTCATCTGGTGTCTCTCCATAGTAATCAAAACGGTATGAACCGTTGCAGCCCAAAAATGGAGCGCACGTGGTTTGGAATCACCGCACTGCAAACTCCAAAGGGCATGAAACAGCGAGGAAACGTATATCAACGGAATTTTGGCACAAAAAGCAAGCTGAGTCAAGGAGAATGGTTCAACAGTACGCGGATTTTCTCGTTGACCTTGCATCAGATTTCTGCGATGATAAATATATCTGAGTAGATTGGTTCACCAGCACTCATGACTATAGAACAGGAGTCCATTATGCTTTCTCAGAGGTATCCTGAGCGGACCCTCCGATCCATCCTTATCGCCAGGGAAGCCTGGCAACCCTATCCTACTGCTGAGGAACGGGATAGCTGGCAGAATCTCCCTGAATCTGTGCGTAAAGTTCATGTGGACCGGGGAGCGCGCGCGCTCAACTTTGAGTGGCCGTCACTTCCCGCCATCCGCTTCCTCGATTATGCCCGAAACGGTGACCGGGACCGATACCAGCATCTGAGCTTCACCCGGCGCAACACCCTCGCAAACCTGGTCATTGCCGAGTGCCTGGAGCATCGAGGGCGTTTCCTCGATGACATCGCCAACGGTATTTGGGCTATCTGCGAGGAATCCTTCTGGGGAGTGCCTGCCCATATTGGCGTGCAGAAGGCTGGCAAGGGCTTACCCGATGTCACAGAGCCAATCGTGGATCTCTTTGCTGCGGAGACTTCAGCCCTCCTTGCCTGGACGGTCTATCTGATTGGATCTCAGCTTGACACCGTATCGCGACTGATTGTCCCGCGCATCGAATTTGAAATCGACCGCCGTATCCTCACACCCCTGCTGGAACGAGACGACTTCGGCTGGATGGGGTTCAACGGCCAGCGTGTGAACAACTGGAATCCCTGGATCTGCTCCAACTGGCTCGCCTCGACGCTCCTTATCGAAAAAGATGAGACGCGCCGGATCCAATCCGTCGTAAAGGTCATGCGGACACTCGACAACTTCATCGATCCCTATCCCAGAGACGGAGGCTGTGACGAAGGTCCCAGCTACTGGGGACGAGCGGGAGCTTCGCTTTACGATTGCCTGGAACTGCTCTACAGCGGGACGGATGGTCAGATCGATGTCTATGATGATCCGCTTATCCAAAACATCGCCAGGTTCATCTACCGTGTGCAAATCCACGACCGCTATTTCATTAACTTCGCCGACGCACCTGCCATGTTAACACCGTCGCCCGGCGTCGTTTACGGCTTTGGCAAATGCATCGGTGATCCTCAGATGATGGCTCTGGGTGCTTGGGCAGCTCACAGGCAGGACATCCGAAACAACGGTCTGGGGGACAGTATCGGCCGACAGCTTCCGACGTTTTTTCTCCTGGACGAGCTTCTTGATGCAGATCCGACGCCACCTTTGCCACGTGATGTGTGGCTCGACGAAATTCAGGTCATGGTCGCACGGGATACGGAAGGATCGTCCGATGGCCTGTTCCTTGCCGCCAAAGGTGGGCACAACGCGGAAAGCCACAATCATAACGATGTCGGTCATGTCGTCGTCTACACAGATGGACAGCCTGTCCTGGTCGATGCGGGTGTGGAGACCTACACGGCCAAGACCTTCAGTTCTCAGCGTTACGAGATCTGGACCATGCAGTCGGCCTACCACAACCTACCCACCATCAACGGTGTGCAGCAAGCACCGGGACACCGGTACGCTGCCCGAGATGTCACCTATGCGATGGACGACCGCGTGGCCGAACTCACCCTCGATATCGCAGCAGCCTATCCTGAGGAAGCTCATATCAACTCCTGGGTGCGCACCGTCGTTCTTCACCGGGGTCAGGAGATTACGATCACCGATGCCTACGACCTCCAGGATGTCACCGGCGACATGATCCTCAGCCTGCTCACCGCCTGCAAGGCCGTGCTGCAGGATAGCGGTCAGATTGCCCTCAAGCCGGTGGAACTCCCCGATGGTCGTGCCTCCGGTGCCGCGCAAATCTCCTACGACGCGGACAAACTGATGGCATCTACCGAGGAGATCATCATCGAAGATAATAGACTGAGACGCATCTGGGGGAATCGTCTCACACGCATCATCCTCGAAGTCCAGAACCCGTCGAGGAAGGATAGTTGGGAGCTGCGGATTACGAGAGCATAAACCTGTCTGTGCGAATCTGTGGCCAGAGGTCACATGCAAATCGGAAGAATCATCGGAGAATATGACAACAAAGGGAGGTATGCAAATGAAGGTGGTCGCTTTCAACGGAAGTGCTCGTAAGGATGGAAACACAGCGATCCTCATCGGAGCTGTGCTCAGCGAACTTGAGAAAGAGGGTATCGAAACAGAACTGGTGCAGTTTGCCGGCCATACGATACGTGGGTGTAGAGCCTGCGGACGGTGCTCTGTGAATAAAGATCAGCGTTGCGTCCAGGATGACGACATCGTAAACGAGTGCATCGAGAAGATCCTGGGTGCTGAGGGACTTATCCTGGGTTCACCCACTTACTTTGCGGATCTCACGTCTGAGATGAAGGCGTTGATCGATAGAGCGGGATATGTTGCCAGAGCCAACGATGATATGTTCCGACGCAAGGTGGGAGCCGCTGTGGTCGCCGTACGCCGGGCGGGAGCCATCCATGTCTTTGATTCTATCAATCATTTCTTTACGATCAACCAGATGATCATCCCGGGCTCGAGTTACTGGAATATCGGTATTGGCCGGGATATTGGTGACGTCGAATCAGATGAGGAAGGCATCGAGACCATGCAGATGCTTGGTCAAAATATGGCCTGGCTTCTGAAGAAACTGCATGGATGAGGTGAATATATGACGGATGGATCTCTTCCTTCTCCCGACAGTTTCACGGCTCAGGCGACCGCGGCAGGTGCGGCAGCGGCGAAGATCCTCTCACCACAGCAGGTGTTCACTGCCGAGTGGGTGAGACGCAAATGCCAGTATGGATGTGGGTGTTATGGCAAGCGGCTGACTTGCCCTCCCTATTCGCCAACCCTTGAGGAGACGAGACGCATGCTCGATGAGTATAACACGGCGATCCTGATACATTCTCCATCTGCTCAGGAAAGGTTGCGGGAACTCGTTGTCGACCTGGAACGGGAGGCGTTCCTATCAGGATACTATAAGGCATTTGCGTTAGGAGCAGGCCCGTGCCACCGCTGCAAGGTGTGTCATGTGGAACAAGGTTGCAGGCATCCGGGAGCCGCACGTCCCGCCATGGAGGCGTGCGGCATCGATGTGTTCCGAACGGTTCGCACAGCAGGTTTCCCCATTGAGGTCGTCCGTGACCGCGACTGCCCTCAGAACTACTATGCCCTACTGCTGCTGGATTAGTGATACCATGAATTCATCCATCTACCTCGTTATCTGTTTGCTGATGTGGGGACTGGCGACGTTCTCGATGAAGGTCGTGGGAGAACGTCTGGATCCGATGACCATCGTGGTTTTCAATATCCTTGGATACCTGGCACTGGGAGTCTTCTTTCTGTCCCGGGCATCGTTTGGGGTAACACGCTATCACATACTGGCCATCGCTATCGGTTCCATGTTCGTGGTGGGGAATATGGCGTTCTACAAGCTGTCGCAGACCACGCAGGTAACTCTGCTCGCCCCACTAACGGCCCTGTATGTTGCCATCCCTGTCATCCTCGGGTTGCTTATGCTGGGAGAATCCATGACCCTGCGTAAGGGTTTAGGGGTTCTGATGGCTGTTTTCGCAATCTACCTGCTCACGTCATCCTAGAGGGTGTGTCGGAAAATTGCGGTGAAGCACTACAACCAGTCTCAGTAGATCACAATTCTATGGTAGGAGTGGCCTCCCGGCCACGATGATCGCGTCCAGGAAGACGCTCCTACGGCGAAAATGTGAGGTGCTGAGACTAATGGACGAAGACACGAGCCCTGGATGCCGTTTTCGAAGTCCCGTGATTCAAAGGTTGTTGGCACTCACTTGATCAGACTCCCAGCCTGGAAGGAACGCTGTTATGGTGTTATCCACCTGTCTTTTTTGTATCGGAAATCTTATCTCTCTCATCCCTGCTGCTGTGCCCGTAGGCCCGGCAGCAGATCGCTACTTTGTGGCGGTGAACGGTGACGATGCGTGGTCGGGTGCTCTGCCCGAACCTAACGCGGATGACACCGATGGACCGTTCGCCACGCCCGGCCGGGCGCTCGATGCCCTGCGCCAGCGGAAACGCGAAGGTCATGTGGGCGGTACAGTGTTCGTGCGTGGCGGAACCTACTACCTCACCGAACCACTCATATTCACCCCCGAAGACTCCGGGACGGAGGAACGACCCGTACGCTTCGAGGCGTATCCTGGCGAAACCGTCTTGCTAAGTGGTGGACGCCCCATCATGGACTGGACGAAGGGCGAAGGGGGAATCTGGACAGCACGCCTGCCCGATGTGCAGGCAGGACGATGGTACTTCCAGCAACTGCGTGTGGGTGACGAACGCCAGATCCGGGCGCGCATCCCGGACTTTGATCCTGAGGAACCCTATAAGGGAGGCTGGCTGTTTGTACCTGAAACAGGGGAACCTGATCAGCGAGACCGATTCCGTTTCCGCCCAGGAGAACTACCACTCTGTTCCGAATCGCAAGCTCCCGAGATCGTCATGTTCCCCGCATGGGGATGGGTGAGCACCATCCTGCATGTGGATCGTATCGACTACCAGAACAACACGATACATCTGATGGATGACAGCAATGCCTCGCAGGACATCCGGCCCGGGAACCGCTACTACCTCACCAACGTGCGGGAAGCGCTCGATAGTCCAGGGGAATGGTATCTCGATCGAACCGCAGGGGTGTTGTCCTTCTGGCCGAAATCCCCGGATTTCCGGGATCGTGGGGTGGTCGCACCCGCTCTGGACCGTGTGATCGACTTTGTCGGGGATCCCTCGCAAGACGCATGGGTGGAGTACGTCCATATCCGTGGTTTCCGCATCAGCGACACCACCTATTCGTATACGATCGGCGTTTACTCGCCCAATGATGCTGCGATCTGGATGTCAGGATCGCGTCACTGCATCGTCGAGGGCAACACGTTCATCAACATCGGAGGCTATGCAGCGCGGCTGCAACAGCGAAGCGAGCGCAACGAGTTCGTGGGAAACGAGGTTGCCTATGCGGGTCAGGGCGGCATCATCCTGATCGGCAACACAGCGAATCAGCCAAAAGACAACCTGATCGCAGGAAATTGGATCCATCACGGAGGGCAGGTCTACAGACATGTCGCGGGGGTGTACGCCGTAACAGCCAGTGGCACGCGCATCGCGCACAATCGCATCGAGCATATGCCGCGCTACGGGATCTCGCTCAAGTCGTTCAACGAGGAGAACTATTCTCACCAGAACGTCATCGAATACAACGAGATCTACTTCACCAACCTGGAGACCAACGACACGGGAGCGATTGAAACCCTCGGACGCGACAAGCAGGACACGGGGAACGTGATCCAGTACAACCTGATCCTCGATGTCGTCGGGTTGAAAACAACACCCGACGGACAGATCCAGTCCCCCTATTTCACCTGGGGTATCTACCTCGACGACTACAGCAGCGGCACGACCGTGCGCGGGAATGTGGTGGCGCGCTTCGATTGGGGTGGCGGTTGCATCCACGGAGGCAAAAACAATCTGTTCGAGAATAACATCTTCATCGATGGACTTAGCCATCAGATGCGTTATCAGGTGCGGGATGCCTTCTGCGCGAACAATCGCTTCGTACGCAACATCCTCGTTTACTCGAGCCCCACGGCTGACCTTTTCAAGCACACAGGGCGGTGGCATGCAAATGTGTTGGCGGAGTCGGACAACAACATCTTCTGGCATGCCGGTGGAGCGGAGTTTTTCGCACAGGCGGACCGGATCACACCGTTCGGGAGTCTGGCGCAATGGCAGGAGGCGGGATATGACCGGCACTCGCGTGTCGCTGACCCATTGTTTGTAAACCCGGCCCAGGATGATTACCGTCTGAAGCACGGGTCGCCAGCGTTCGATCTCGGCTTCCAGCCGATCCCCTGGGAGAAGATCGGCCTGAAAGGCTACGATCGCGCGTGCCGAAAGCAATGAAGCAGACGAGATCCTCCAACCACATTTTGCGATGCGGATATATTGTTTCATCGGCTCAGCTTATGGATCTCATTTCCCGGACGGCCAAACCGGCGGGCATGCAGGCAAAGGCGAGACATCCGTACTGTGGGCACTCGAACCCGATTGTGTGGACCTGTCTCGGCTTCCCGATCCGGATGCCCCGGGATCTCATTTTGCGATGGGGGATGATGCACCGGAGTCCGACCGTCGAGTCGGCGAACTCATGGTTAAGGTGTTCGATGTGCTCAGTGAAGTGCTCTACGACACAAACCTCTCACAGCTCCTGCTGGACGCTGCTGCGAACGCTCGGGATCTGAACGAGATACTCCAGGAGATCAGCATCGAAGTGGATGAGGAGTACATCGCTAGTGTGAAAGAGAACCTGGGTGAGAGTCTGGCGACGCACTACATCGACTACACACGCATTCAGGAGATGACGGAGCGCGCCCGAGAACAGCGTCTCATCCCCGAGTACACCGAAGCGTTCTTCCGCCGTGCGCTGTCCACGGTGGGAGGCACGGTGAGAGAACGTCGCGATGGCTTCCTGGCGGTCGAAAGTGTGCCTCTGACGTTGCGTCGCCTGGCCGAGGAGGGGATGCTTGCCCGAAGACGAACCTCCATCGCCAGACAATATCCCAGGGTCACTTTTGACAAACAGCTTGCATTCCAGAACCCTGACGCGGAGTTCCTTTGCTTCGGGCATCCTCTGTTCGAGATTGTCTTGACTTGGGTTGAGCGTGAGACTGCCAATAGCCTGCAACAGGGAGCCGTGTTCACGGATCCCGACGGGAACCTGGATGGAGTGGTGGCGTACTACGAAGGAGAGATTCGCGATGGGACCGAAGCCGTCGCAGGCAAACGTCTCTTCGCTTTTTATGTGGATGCTCATTCTGGAGAGGTGCGAAAATTCAACCCCGCGTTCCTCTGGGATCTGGCCGAGAGCGACCAGACCGTTGAGCCGATGTCCATCGAATCCCTGAAGACACAAGTGTTCGCTGAACTCATCCCCACGTTGGAGGAATACCGGCACGAGCTTGCAGCCGAACGAGATCGTCAGGCAGACATCAAACGCAAGTATGGACTCTCTTGAGGTGGTTCGGTATGTGATTCCCTTGAAAGAGATTCATGAGCGGGGGCAACAAGTCAGGTAGCTTCCGAAGGAACAGAGGAGAGACAATGGCAGAACAATCGCTGGAGAAAGTGCTCCGCATCATCATTCAGACAGCGGATCCGGATCGGATCATCCTGTTCGGATCACGCGCCAAGGGACAGGCCAAACCCGATAGTGACTATGACCTGTGTGTGCTCAAGCATGGGTTGACCCAGCGGCGCCCATTGGTCCGCGAGCTGTACCGTTCCCTACTTGGGGTTGGTGTGCCCGTGGAGGTGATCGTGGAAACACCTGAGCGGTTTGAGCAGCACAAGGAGAATCCCTACCTCATCTATCATGAGATCGACCGTGACGGTCAGGTGGTGTATGAGAAATGAACTCGTGGTGGATGCCTGGCTCCAGCGCGCCCGTAGCAACCTGGCGAAGGCGCGTCTTGGTCGCATGTCCGACGACATTCTTTACGAGGACTTGTGCTTCGAGTGTCAGCAGGTAGTGGAGAAATTGCTCAAGGCGTTGCTTGTCAGTCTGGAGGCGACGTTCCCGTGGACACATCTGATTGCTCGGTTGCTGGAGGAATTGGCATCTGTGAAGAAATGGGGCGATTGGGTGCTCCGGGAGGCGAAGAAGGAACTTGCTGAATTCTATCCGGAGGAGCCGGACGGCTCCATCCCCGTCGGCTGGATCTGGGCGCGCACCATCCCCTGCCAGAATCCCTCGTGTGGCGTGGAGATTCCGCTCATGCGCCAATTCTGGTTGGCGAAGAAGGCGAAGAAGAAGGTGACGCTCTACCCGACTGTGGAGGCAGGCCAAGTGGTCTTCAAGGTGGTGGGCGACGGTTACGAACCGATGCCGGCCGACTTCGACCCGGGGAACGGCACCGTCTCCCGCGCCGTGGCGGTGTGCCCTGTGTGCGGTTCTGCCGTGGAAGCAAAGTACTCCAACACCACTTCAAGTCGCTTCACATCGAACTTCGTGCTAAAGATGGCGAGATGTCCGAACAGGATTTTGAGGATAAGATCAAGGAAGCCTTCGCTCAATTGGGAATTGACATAGATGAATAGGGGCTCCTGTTATGAGCACGATCTTCAGAGCAAGCAACGCAGGAATTCCGGCATTCAGGCATCTGGTGGTTGCCAGACACACCCCAGAACTCAGTTGGTGGGGAACTCACCTTCGCCCGGCGATCTGCATATTTTTCCATGTTACCGTCC
>JAJRTO010000493.1 GCA_024278235.1 Candidatus Poribacteria bacterium | reverse complement strand
GTAATGGTATGCTCTGCCGCCGAAACGGTGTTGCCGGTAGGTGCGTTGACCACGAGAATGCCATACTCGGTCGCTGCTGCCATATCGATGTTGTCCACCCCCACCCCTGCGCGTCCGATCACTCGTAGTTTGTGTCCTCTTTCGATCATGGTGCGGGTGACATGTGTTCCGCTTCGAACGATGAGCCCATTGTATTGATCGATACATTCCAGTACTTGCTCGTCGTTCATACCTGGAGGGACATCCACCTGAATAGCTGGATCTTTGCGCAATATTTCAACACCAGGTTCAGCCAACTGATCGCTAATAAGCACTCTCATCGGGGCATGCATAAGCAGCTTGAAAACATCTCCAATAGCGAAAATTTCGATAACTATACCACCACTCGATTCCATTGTCAACGGTAAAAGCTCTGATTCAGACAGGAGTCCGAACGCAAGACGCTTTGGGAAAAAAAGGCCAGGGACAGAAATCACTTGCCCCTGGCCTGTTGTTCATTAACTGTTCGGGAATATTCCCTTATTTCAGGATGACCATCTTACGTGTGGAAGTGAAGTCGCCTAGTTGGATAGTATAGAAGTAGGTGCCGCTGGCAACGGGCTCGCCTACGTCATTGGTGCCATCCCAATAGGCGGCCTGTGCTGGTTGCAGATAGACACCAGCCTGTTTGTGCCCCAGATCCAACCTTCGGATGAGACGACCCGTGGTATCACTGATGCGGATCATCACATCGCCTGGTTCAGCAAGTTGATAGGGGATCCACGTCTCGGGGTTGAATGGGTTTGGGTAGTTCTGTGCGAGTACTGTGTGTTCCGGGATCACCTGACCGAGCACAGCATCCAGTCTGACGATAGCACGCGACAGTTCATCGCGCGTGACCTGGTGCCGATAAGGCCCGGACACGACCGCATCTTCTGAATCATACACGGTGAGCCGGAGCACATCGCCTTCCAGAGCCACCGGACGACGACTCAGATCCGCCCACACAGGGGCGTATTTCCCGATACCGGCAGAGCCAACCGAGTCGGAGACGACAGTCCCGGTGCGCATATTCTCCAGGACCACTGTGTAAGGGCCAACAACAGGCGTTTGGGTCTGTGGATCGATCAGCCGCCCACTCACCATGAGTGCCCAACCGGTGGAGTCTCCGGCAACAACCGGGGCAGCCGCATCCTGCCAGGCCGCACCTGTGAAAGTAACACTCCCCGGGTCCAGGAGGTTGACAATGTATCCTTTGCCACCCTCAATCGCGAATCCATCTCCATCATGACTTGCAGCGAAGCCCTCGAAGTGTTGCCGTTGCTCGTCGAGCCGAATCACGATGGTAGCACCCAACAGATTGAGGAAACCTCGTGCCGTATAGTCGGCGGCTGGTTTCAGCGGCAGGGAGATCATGTTCAGACCCTTGCCGAGAGCCACGCTAAAGCTGGATTCCACAGCATTGATATCCCCACCTGTGAGATCCATGAAAGCCTTCTCCAGGATCGTGCGGGCGTAATAATAGTTGTGGATACCGTAGCTACCCTCCGACCGCACGAACGTCATATTCGTGTAGGCCGTTTTGTAGGCGTCGCTCTCGGTGTCCGTCGCCGCATCCAAAGCCGCCTGCAACGCTGCCAATTGCCGCTTGACGACTCCCTGACGTTCCTCGATGAGAGCCTGCATCGAATTTCTGCTGCCGACATGACACGTCGTACAGGAATCCGGTTGTCCGTCAGCAGCTTGTCCCGGATCGACAACCGACCAGTTATGACTTGCGACGTCACCGACATCCGCGCTCTTCGCTGTGCTGACCATGTGGCAACTAACGCAGATAGGCCCCCCGCTTGCAGAAGCTGCGGAGTGCGGTGATGGCTCAGCCTCCACCCCGATAGCACCAACACCTTCGAACATCTCCTTCATCGGATGATGCACGGTGCTTCCGGCCGTCTTTTCGCCCCCGCCGTTATGGCATTCGGCACAGAGGTCGTAAGACTCTGCACGCAACAGGGAATCGAAAAGCTGGGTGCTATCGCTGTGAGATGAATGACACGTGACACAGGTGAGACCATACCGGGCCGTCTCGATCGTCGGTTTGGCATCATCGGGAGCCAGGCGATAGTCGGCAGAATGACAGGACAGACAGGAGTCCCTTGCATACTTGTTCGTCTTGAGCCCCTCCAGCGCATTCCCGTGCCCCGACTTGAGCCATTCGGGATACTGCTGGCGATGCTTCTTTGAATGACCATCCGGCCACCATTCGACAGGGTTGAAATCGCCGGGCGAATACATCGTATGGTTGAACTTACCCTCTAATTCACCTCCCGGACGATAGCCGACCGGATAGCCGTGAGCACCATCGGGTGAACTCCCACGTGTGTGGCATTGGCCACAGATTTGGACATCCGCTGATGCGACAATCGCTGCATCTTTGCCGCCCCCCATCGCGATGTGTTCACTACCGGGGCCGTGACAGGCTTCGCAGCCGATAGCGACCTCGGCGTAAGTCTTGGTCTCAGGATCATACCCTGTGCTATGGCAGCCAGCGCAACTGTCCGTCCAGGACTTACCACCACCCGCCGGGTCCCATCGCTGTTTCTTGATGTTCCATTGACCGTCGAGAACGATGAGATCCTCGTCCGTCTGAGTGATATACCGCTGACGATAACGAATCCCCAGGGTAAACCTTACGGCATCAAGGTCATAGGGACGATCCGGATCTGTGAAGTCAGCAACGACGGCATCAGGATTGGCTACTGCATCCTGAATCATCTTGCTGTGAATAGAGCGTTGCCACTGGTCATGGTTCTGCGGGTGACACGCACCACAGGTTTGGGAACCTACATAGGTTGCATCTGGGCTCGGTGGCGCAGCCCAAGCGGCACTCACCATCAGCATCAATATTACTGTCCCTAACGGCATAAACAATCTGAGTTTCATGATAAGTCTCCTCATGTGAACAGAACTTTGTTTAGTCAAGAGCCATCCTTGGCATGATGACTCAACCCTTTTTATATAATGCACTCACGTTCGTCAGGTGAACATGAGATAGGGCCAACAGCTCGATCTTGAGTGGTGGCAAATCCGAGAACCTTCGTCAATGCCGCCGGATGGTTTTGGCACAAACGGCTATTCTACCGGCGGCTTCCCGTGGGATTCTTCATCCCATATTTCAACGTCCCCCAGAGGATGGGGAAATATGCGTCAGGCTGCCGCACCGACATTGCTGTCCGTGGATCCGTATAGAGCCAGGGTTCCACATGGACATTTCCCTGGATCTGAGCATCGACAGGACCTGTCGCATATCCCCACCAATTCCCTTGAGCCAACAGGAAATCCTTTCCCTCATAGCGGATCGCCGCCTGCTCATTGTTGGTAAAGACGTTCCGGCCCGGTTCCTTCCTGGTTCCCAGATCCGGTGAGGCACGGTCGACGATCATCCCGACACCATTTCCCGTGATGGTGTTACCGCGTAGTTGGGGATCCGCATCGTAACACTCAGCCCCGATGCGATTGCCAGCAATACGATTGCCCTGTAACCGTACCAGACGAGACGTTGCACTGATGATGATCCCCACGGCATTGGAGATAATCGTATTTTCTTCAAGGGTTGCCTCCGTTTGTAGCGTAAGGAGGAGTCCCACATTAAACCCATTCGTGACTTTTGCTGCCCGGACCACCAGATGCGAGTTCTCAGCGTTGATACCGTGATGGAAGTTACGTATCGTCACATGCTCAATCCGGAGATCCGCATCCCGGCAGAAGATCCCGAAGTGGCTGTTCTCATCAACTCCCTGGACCTGAAGCGAAGAGATTACAACGCGCTGCACATTGAAAGCGGCAATGGTCTCAGAGAATCGTGTGGAATTCCCGGATCCCTGTAGGGTGATGCCGCTCCGCATTGTCACGACACCATCGTACTCTCCCGGGGCAACGAGTACCCTATCTCCCTCTTGTGCCGCCTGTATCGCCTGCTGAACCGTTGGGTGGTCTCCGGGCACGCGCAATGTCGCCGCATGTACTGGGATAACTAGCAGTATGACGAAAAAGCATGCCCTGATGACAAACATGGTACCTGCCTCGTCGCTTCGAGCCTGCCTGCAGCTCGGCTAATGCTAAAATTTGGGATTTCCGTTGGGAGGGATTTCTATCCTAGTCCGGCAAAATTTCCGCAGCAAGTCCCCTTAACTTGACGCGTGCTTCTGCCAATGCCGCTTGACCTGCTGCCGTTGCGCGATAGTACTTGCGCTGTTTCCCGTTGACGGTTTTCTTCTGGAATGTCAGCAGGGCGTTCTTATGTAAGGCATGAAGGATCGGATAGAGCGTCCCGGGTGATAAATCATAGCCATGCTGGCGAAGCTCCTCCATCAGCCAAGTCCCATAGACGGGCCCTTCTGTCGCGTGATACAAGATGTGAAGCCGCACAAACCCCCGGTAAAGATTGCGAATAACTGCCATACCCCGCTGATGCCCCTTCTTTGAAAAGCTCTATCGGAATTCTATATCGATGCTCTATATTATCCTCTGTGGTTCATGTTGTCAAGAAAAGAACGCAGGAATTCACAAAGGTAGCGCGGAAGAAAACATCTTTCCGCCTCTATCGAGCTATGCTATCATCCTAAACTGAAAGTGGTTCAGTAGGTAACACTTTTGTAAACAGGTACCGAAATCACAGAAAGCGAGAAAACGCGCCAATTCCCACTTTCCCACTTTCTCATCTTCCCGTCCTCCCGTCTTCCCGTCTTCATAGGGATTTGAAAAAACGTTAGCTACTGAACTGGAAGTGGTATCGGATATCGATAACTATGCGTAAGTCGGATGCATCATTATGTCTGAAGTTTTCTCCGAAAAGCGGATTTATCTATAGTTGGTAACGATTCTTGCCACACCGAAAGGAGAACATCTTGCCCCTCATCGAAGCGATTCCCGATAGAATTCAAACGTTCTTGAAAGCGGAACAGGTGTCCGTGGACAGGTTGAACGTTGCGATCAGCACCGATCTGTTGCCGGATGGCATCTATGGCCAGGAATGGCTGATCATTTCGGATACACGTCTTCTGGTCATCCACGACCGGGAGCAGTGCCGTCACGATATCCTTCTGAGTGGTATCACGGCGGCCAAGATAGAATCTCTGGTAGGTGGAGGTGTCCTGGAAATTCAGATCTCTCATGAGCCTCAGGAGATACTCTATTTCAGCAATCTCTGCGCCAAGAAGTTCGGCAAAGTAGCCAAATGGCTCAACGATATCGCCACCAAGCAAGAAGAAATCGAGACGTTACAGGAAGAAGAGGATGAACGCTACTGTAAACGCTGTGGTCTCCTGCTTCCAGATACAACAGGCGTGTGTCCTGCATGTGTGCAAAAACGCCAGGTGATACGGCGTCTGCTTTCTTACCTGAAGCCGTATCGAATGCAGGCGAGCACCATCGGTTTCTTCATGGTCAGTGGAACGCTCCTGAGTCTCGTACCCCCTTATTTCAACAAGATCCTGATTGATGACATCTTCAACGCCAGTAACATTACTCTTGAGCGTGGCTTCCAGATGCTCGGTATCCTTGTACTGGTGTTGCTGGCAACTCAAGTGATAAGGACGGTACTTGAGGTCCTCGCGGGGCGTCTGCATGCGTGGCTTGCATTTCGATTGGCAACAGACATTCGAGATCAGTTGTACAACTGTTTGCAGAGACTCTCCCTCAAATTCTACGACAAACGTCAGATGGGTACGGTCATGTCCCACATTACGCAGGACAGTGACCGCCTCGAAGTGTTTCTCGTGGATGGCATCCAGTGGCTTGTCATCGATACACTGACCATTTTTGGTATCGGTGTTGTCCTATTCGTGATGAATTGGAAACTGGCTCTGTTCGTGTTGATCCCTGTGCCCGTGCTGATTTGGGGAACACATGCCTTCTGGAAGCGGATCCGCGATCTATGGCACAAGACCTGGTACCGTTGGTCCAAACTGCATGACATCGTCAGCGATTCCATCTCCGGGATTAAAGTCGTGAAAGCCTTTGCCCAGGAGGATCAGGAGATCCATCGCTTTCATACCCATAACGAGGATCTTCGAATGATGGGAACGCGTGCCGAGAGATTGTGGGCGACCTACTTCCCAACGATGATGTTCAGTACATCCATCGGCGGACTTATCATCTGGTATGTTGGAGGGCGAGGGGTTCTGCAAACACAACTCGGACTTGGGACTTTGATGGCATTTGTTGCCTATCTCAGTATGTTCTACGAGCCACTGCGTACGATTGGCAGGCTGGTCGAGTGGTTGTCACGTTCCCTCACCGCGGCAGAGCGTATCTTCGAGGTGCTCGACACAGACCCTGAGCAGGATGAGACGGCGGATCTGATTGCCATGCCTGCGATCCGTGGGGAGATCGAATTCCAAAATGTGACCTTCGGTTATGAGAGTCATAAACCGGTCCTCCATAACATCGATCTAAAAATAGAGCCTGGAGAGATGATAGGGTTGGTAGGACACAGCGGCGCTGGGAAATCGACGACCATCAACCTTATTTGCCGTTTCTATGAAGTTGATTCGGGTATGCTCCTCATCGACGGGGTGGATATTCGGAAACTCCGACTGGAGGATCTGCGAACGCAGATAGGTGTGGTATTACAGGAGCCCTTTCTCTTCAATGGGACCATCACTGAAAACATCGCTTATGCGAATCCCGATGCGACACGCGAGGAGATCATGGAAGCTGCGAAAGCAGCCAATGCTCACGATTTCATCGTCAAATTCCCTGATGGTTACGATACTCAAGTTGGAGAACGTGGATCACGTCTTTCCGGCGGTGAACGTCAGCGGATATCTATTGCACGGGCCATTCTGCACAACCCTCCGATTTTGATTCTCGACGAAGCTACATCCTCGGTAGATACGGAAACGGAAAAGGAGATCCAGGAGGCGATCCAGCGGCTGGTTGAAAACCGGACGACGCTTGCCATTGCGCATCGTTTTTCCACCCTCCGAAATGCGAACCGGCTATGTGTTCTGAAAGATGGCAAGATCGCCGAACTTGGAACCCATGATGAACTCATGGAAAAAGATGGTGTCTACGCAAAACTCGTCAAAATGCAGCGGGAGGCTTCACAGATAAGGGCCGTAGATGGCTAGTCAGGTGACATCATGAGTATGATCCGATATTTTGACCCAAAACAGATACGATTCTTCCGCTCCAGGAATGGCATCCCTCGGATGGAGGTTGAGGGTGAATGCTGTTATCTACGTGTGATCATCCGAAGGGCATTCCCTCTCTCAGACATCTCACACTATATCAGCATTTGTGATAGTGAGGACAAAGAGATCGGTATGATACGAGATGTTCAGGAACTTGATGAGACCGCCCGGCAGATCATCGAGAAAGAGGTAAGCAAACGCTATTTCACGCCAGTCATCCAATCCATTCGCAACGTCCGGGAGCGTTTCGGGGTCTACGATTGGGAGGTCGAAACAGACAGAGGGCCAGCCAAATTCATGGTCCGCGGGTTGCATACGAACGTGGATCGACTTCCACCGAGGCGACTACTGGTGAAGGACACGCACAACAATCGATATGAGATCCCCGATATTGCCGAACTGGATGCGCGAAGCCTGGGATTCATCAATCGGATGCTGTGAGTGGGGTGCGCCGGGCGGAATCTTGTGGATCTGTCCGTCCGGTGGATGTATAATAGCATGAGTTCGACGCCGGTCGGTTTACCCCCCCTTCATCGCTGTCCATTCATGAGACAGTTCCAGGCGAGGATTGGCTCCCACGGTTGTTCTCCCACAGGGACCCTCAATGTTCGTATATCGAATTCACGTTATAATACCAATTCCGGACGCCAAACGGGATGCCCCGGATACCAACGTCTCCGACCTCGAACGCGAGATCGACGAGCGGGTGTACGCGCTGTATGGGCTGACGGGGGAGGAGATCCGTATCGTGGAGGGG
>JAJRTO010000492.1 GCA_024278235.1 Candidatus Poribacteria bacterium | reverse complement strand
CCATCGCCACTCATGGCGGCTTGCGATGTCCTCGATAGGGAACCTTGAATTTGAGCCGGGGCGGACAAAACCCGCACTCCTCATTGGCGGCAATTCTCAGGTGCAGGTCTGGGAGCTTGGAGGAAAAGACCCGACCACGGTGCTAAACATGAAATCTCCTATCCGATTTGTGCGTGGCAACCTCTTATCCCGCACGACCTCGAATCGGGGAACCTATCTCCTCGTCAACAAAGATAACAGGATGCAAATCTGGGATTGGGATGCCAAGAAGCCGTTTGGGTTTCCTGACGTACCCGAGTATTTCGCCGTCAATCGTGATGGTTCGGTACTGCTGACGTGGGATTGGAAAACCTATCAAACACAGATTTGGAACATACAGTCACTCTTCTTATCAAAGCTTGTTCTTTGGGGACAGATCAAAAAGACCGAGCTGCTGTCAAACTTCCCGAACCCGCTGAACCCGGAAACGTGGATCCCTTATCAACTGAGTGAAACCGCTCATGTGCGCATTCGCATCTACGATGTTTCGGGGCATCTGGTGCGAGGATTCGATCTCGGTGAGCAAGATGCGGGAAGCTATTTTTCCCGGCAGAAAGCCGCTTATTGGGATGGGCGGAATGCTCAGGGAGAATTGGCCAGCAGTGGAGTGTATTTCTACACGTTGGAGGCAGACGATGATCGCATCACACGGCGGATGAGTGTGGTGCGATAAAATGAAGACATAAGCCCGTGAATGAATAGCGGACTGGCGTCGGGCAAGCCGACATCCTGTCGGTTTACCCTCATCCTGGCTGCCCATTCATGAGACAGTTCCAGGCTGAAAACGATATTACGCAAGGGAGAAATCTATATGATGGTGAAACACCCGGAAAATCACCGATACAGTCGCATGCCCACCTGGGTGATCTTATTCCTGCTCCTTCTTCCCGTGCCCATCCTTGCACAACCACAGCAAGCCGACATCGCTTTCATCGGTTTGCATGGGGGTATCTTCGAGAGCCTCCAATCCTTTGAGGAGGAACTGGATGTCAAACTGGCGTATCTGACGGATGAACAGCTTGCTGGCGGGAGTGGGGAAACTCCGCTCCTCGATCTTTCAACCTACAAGGTTCTCTTTCTCCAGCATCTGCGCCGTGAAAACCGGGACATCTACCGCACACTCTTTCAGTCTGCCAAGAAGAAGAACCCGGAGCTTCGGATCCTCTCCATATCGGGTCGTTTTGACATGCTCAAGGATTTGAACATCGTGGAGCATGATCCCGAGATCGGGAAGTATTATGGGGAATCTAAGGAGAATCTGCGTCGTCTGTTGGTCTACACCCTGGCAAAGTACATGGGCCGTGATCTCAAAATCGAGCCACCTGAAGAGGTCAGCTTCCTGCCCATCTACCATCCGGACCATGACGGGTTCAACGATGTCCAGGAGTTCCTGAAATGGTCACGTGGTAGAGGTTGGGATGTGGAGAATGCCCCGCGTGCCCTCGTTGTGGTTCACACGACGCATCTTGTTTTCCAGCAACCCAAAGTGGTGGACGCACTCATCCGCGAGTTCGAGAAACGGAAGATCCTGGCGGTTGCGATGATCGATACAGCGGAGGGGTACGGCGCGAAGCGATACGAGACGATGGCTCTGGAATATAAGCCCGGTGCGGTGATCCACACCTGCCATAGTCGGGACAGTGTTGCCTTTCGAGAGAAACTCCAGGCCCCGCATCTTCATTCGATCTTTTTCCGAAAGCAATCGATTGATGAGTGGCGTGAGAGCATCCTGGGAATAGCGGCCAATGAACTCGCCTTCCATGTGGTTGGTCAGGAACTGCTCGGAGCGATTGAGCCTCAAATCGGGGCCGGGACACTCATGGGAGGTGGTAGCGAAGAGGCGTTTACCCCCATCCCGGAACGGATCGAGCATCTGGTGGCGAGAGCCGCTTCCTGGATACGCCTCTCCCGGGTGGAAAACAGCGAGAAGAAGATCGCGTTCATCTACTACGACCGCGAGATGGGCAAAGCGGAACTGATGCGGGGCAGTGCCACCGGCATGTTCATGAACGGCCCACGCAGTCTCGTGAACGTCCTCAAACGCATGAAAGAAAAGGGGTACGAGATCACCCGTGTCCCCGACGACGAAGATGAACTCATCGGCTGGATGATGGAGCGGGGGCGTCAGATCGGTGTCTGGGCGCCCGGGGTTCTCGATCAGCTTGCGCGCAGTGGTGAAGCGGTGTTGATTCCAACGGAAACCTACCGACAATGGTACGAAGCAAAAGTGCCTGAAGCCCAACGGAAGGAGTTGGAGAAGCGATGGGGGCCACCACCCGGGAAATTTCTCGTCTGGGAAAAGGGCGGGGAGAAATTCATCGTCATCCCGAGGATCGATCTGGGCAACGTGATCCTCCTGCCGCAGCCGTTGCGCGGAGAAGCACAGGATACGTCGCGGGTACATGACCGGCTCGTACCGCCGCCCCACAACTACCTGGCAACATATTTCTGGCTGGAAGAAGGATTCGGCGCGGATGCGATGGTTCACTTCGGGACTCACGGGACGGAGTTCCTCCTGCCGGGCAAAGCGGTAGGACTGGGTCCAAACGACTGGAGCGACATCATCATGGGAGAGATGCCCAACATCAATCCGTGGGTCATCAACAACCTCGGCGAATCCTCCCCGGTACGGCGGCGCGCTTATGCGGTGCTG
>JAJRTO010000491.1 GCA_024278235.1 Candidatus Poribacteria bacterium | reverse complement strand
TAGAATCAATGACCCGAAACCATACCACATCATTCAGGATAGGGCAATGACATTCCTACGTCGAGGAACGGGTTGCCGTTACAAGCACTCAAGCCAGAATACAAAAGGTTGAATCAAACGTTACCTGTCGTTCTTGAGACACATAGGCGGTAGGCGATATGGAATAGCCACGAGCGGACTCGGTCCGGTTGGAGTCGTTGCGACCAGCCGTGATAGGCGCGGACAAATGTCTCAGCGGTGAGATCTTCGGCTTCTGTCACATTGCCTATCAGGCGCAGCGCAAAACGATAGATGTCCGCAACATATTGCTCATAGATCTCCTCAAAAGACTCATCCACGAGTTCCCCTATTGGTTACGACTTCAGCTCACAGCAGGTTATTACACGAGTTTTTAAGTGAGTCCCGTAGAGCGTGCAGCTTGCTCGTTTCGGTGCGAAACCATCCCTACGGCTCACGATTTGGATACAATATGGGAAAACGAAATAAAGAAAGGGTTGATGTTCTGTCCTGGGAAGCTGTATACTTTGGAGCCACATACTGCCAACAATATCTCTACTTGAAAATGGATTCGATGAAAGCTATGAACTCTGCCCGCTTCTTTGAGGAGGAGGTACTCCCGCTCTTAGAGAAGCCCAGCCGTTATCTCGGCAACGAATTGAACAGTGTCCACAAGGACACAGCACAAGTACGATTACGTATTGCCCTTGCGTTTCCGGATCTGTACGATCTGGGGTTGGGGAATCTTGGGATACAGATTCTGTATCACATTCTGAATCAGCAAGCGGACATCTGGGCCGAACGTGTTTACGCTCCAGCAGTGGATGCAGAGGCCCATATGCGGAAACGCGGCATCCCATTGCTGAGCCTCGAAAGTCGAACGCCGCTCTACCAGTTCGATGCTGTGGGGTTCACTCTCCAGAGCGAACTGACCTACACGAACATCCTCAATATGCTGGACATGGGCAAGGTTCCGATTTTGACCGCCGAACGTACGGATGACGATCCTATCATCCTGGCGGGGGGACCTTGTGTGTTCAACCCGGAACCGTTGGTCGATTTCATCGATGCATTTGTGATCGGAGATGGGGAAGAAGCCATCCTGGAGATCGCTGAGATTCTGCGGCATACTCAAAAGACATCCAGAGCGGAAAGACTCGGACAACTGGCGGATCTGGAGGGCGTATATGTCCCGGCACACTATCCGATGTTTATACCGCTGAGCGATGGAACGCTCGTCCCACCCCCGGATGCTCCCCGTATCGTCAAACGTAACGTATCGGACCTGAATCAGATTCCTTTCCCAACGGATTACATCGTGCCATTCACCAAACAGATTCATGATCGTATCTCACTGGAAGTATTGCGTGGGTGTACCCAGGGCTGTCGCTTCTGTCAAGCAGGTATGGTCACGAGGCCCGTGAGGGAACGTGATCTGGACAATCTGGATCAACTGATGCAGGAGACCCTCGACAGGACAGGTTACGAGGAAGTCTCTCTGATTTCCTTGAGCACTTGTGATTACAGCCGTGTAAAATCGCTCCTCCAGCGGAGCGTCAGCCGTGCTGTTCCACAGCGTATTGGTGTATCCTTACCATCGCTGAGACTCGATTCTTTCTCCGTCGAACTGGCTGATATGGTCTCTGTCTTCAAGAAATCGGGGGTTACTTTTGCGCCGGAAGCTGCGACGGATCGATTGCGTTCGGTGATCAACAAGTTCATCCCGGACGAGGAACTCCTACGTATGACAGAAGAGTGTTATCGACGCGGATGGCAAATGATCAAGCTCTATTTCATGATGGGGTTGCCTATGGAACAGGATGAGGATATCCTTGCGATCGCTGGCCTGGTAGATCGCGTGCTCAGGGCAGGTCGGCGTGCCAATCCACGGGCACGTCTGAGGCTGAGCGTCTCTACTTTCGTTCCGAAGTCGCATACACCCTTTCAGTGGGATGAGCAGATGAGTATTGGGGAAACGGATCGGAAACAGGAATTGCTGAGCAGACATTTGCCTCGACGTGCCCAGTGGAGTCGGCATGATGCACGAGAGAGCTTTATTGAAGGGATCGTCGCTCGTGGGGATCGTCGTGTTGGGAGTCTTCTCTATGAAGCATTTCGTCTCGGCTGTAAGTTCGACGCCTGGCGTGAACATCTGAACTGGACAGCCTGGCAAGAGGCGATGGATCGCTGGAATGATGCCACAGGAGTTCAGCCTGAAAAAATGCTTCGTGCCCGTGCCCTGGACGAACCGCTTCCGTGGGACCATATCGACATTCTGGTCAGCAAAGAGTGGTTGAAAGCTGAACATGGACTCTCGCGCAGCTCTATCTGGCACGGAGATTGCCGTCATGTCAAGTGTAGTCAGTGCGGTGTCATCAAGCGTAGAAAAAACGAGTGTCTCACGATGTTACGTCGAAGTCACACAGACTCGAAGAAAGATACTGAAGTCCAGCGGGAACTCCCACAATATGACGAGCCTCCACCGGTGCAGCGATTGCGATTCCGCTATGCCAAACTCGGCTCCATGCGCTATCTGAGTGGGTTGGAGGAGAAGAACGTGCTCCAGCGTGCACTGCAGCGTGCCAAAGTAGCCATGAGCTATTCACAGGGGTTTGAGCCCCAACCTCGTCTCTCCTTCATGGGTTCACTATCCACTGGATATGAGAGCAAGGCTGAATACGCAGATCTCCTGCTCCGGGAGCGACTGGAACCAGCAGTATTCCAGGCACGGTTGAATACAGCGCTGCCAGATGGATTCGAGATGTTGGGAGTGTGGGCGATCCCTTTACGCGAGAAGTCCCTCAGTGCACAATTCACCGGAGCCACTTATGAACTTTGGATACCTAGAAAGCACATGCAGGAAGGGATATCGGACTTCCCTGAACGGATAGCGCACTACCTTTCCGTGGACCAGATTAAACTGGATCGTCGCAGGAAGAGGGGCAAGGTATGGAAACGGGTCAATATTCGACCTGCCATCGAACAGTTCGAGTTTATCGAAGAGACCGAACAGCATGTACTGCTGCGGATGCGTCTCCGTGAGCGTGGCGAAGTGACGACCAAGGTGCGAGAGGTGATTCAGACCTTCTTCGACGCAGAGGATCCTGTCATACCCTATATCCGGGTCTGCAGAACGACCAGCCTGGGGATCCCGGAACCAGACTCAGATTCCCGCCACCTGTTTTGCTAATGTAAAGAACGCCCGTTTGCGCTCGGTGTTCAAGTCCCATCTCACCGGTGGAGATTGATAGCCATCCTGGTAGTTGTTCGCTCCCGGGTCGAAATATCCCCACGATGCATAGCGTTCAATGGCTTTGATCATGTTATTGACAGGTTTATCGAAGTCAAAATGATCATCCTCATTGAACAGGATCGGCATGGGCCGATAGTTGGGCAAGCTGCGTGCCGCATCTACCATCGCAGCAATGCGATTTGGGTCCGTTACGCCGTTACCGTGCATCAGCAGGAAATCTGAGACGCCGACGACGTTCTCTTCGGGGATAGAACCACCCCCGTAGCTGGTTCCCACCAGAAGCCTTCTGCCGTCTTTCCGGATCTGTTTCACCCGTTTGATCAGTTCGTGCACTCGGTGAGGTTGCAGGATCTCGTGTTCATACCTCGTCACATTGCACTCATTGTTGACTTCGATCAGGACATTCTGATATCCTCTGTCGAGCACCCAACCGATTGCGTTTTCCAGTGCGTTGAGGATCGCTTTTTCATCGCGCAACTGTTCATCCTGACCGAAATAGAAGATCCCCAGAATCACGACCATGCCGAGGCGATCTGCATTATCGAGGATAGATTGCAGGCGACGCTGATAATCGGGCTTCCAATTGCCCATCGGATCGAATCCTGTGTTGATCCAGGGCTGTTCTCTCGAATACCCCTCAGGGCTTCCTCCCTGGATATTGATCGTGAATGCAAGGACCCCATGATCTTGCCATGATGGCATGGCGGCCAGGAATTCACGGGTGTTGCGTTCCGGGTCCCATTCCCCTGTGTCTGGATAGTTCCATCTTCCCCGGGTTTCAGGGTTCTCATCATCGAAGATCCCCTGGACCATACGGCTGTTTAACAGGAGCCCCTCGATTTTGTGTCCTTGCCAGGTTCTTCCAGGATAGGTTGGTTTTCCATTGAGCCAGAAGGCATCATCCACAATTGAGATGCAGGTGTTTGGTGGCATGTGTATTGTTCCTCCAGGGACTTTCACTCGTCCTCTTGCGAATCTTCTTCCTCACCGGTGGCTTCCGATTCAGATCCCTCTGTTTCGACTTCTTCCACTTTCCCGCCCCTGAGTTCCTCAAACTTACGTAGAGCTTCCTCGGCGGCTGCCAACCGTGTCGTCTGCGTATGCAGAGTCGAACGGCATTTTGGGCATATGCTCAGCAACTGGGCAAGTTTGACTTTGCCACGTCCCATCTTCTTGATTTTGAGGTCAATATCCATGATGCGTTCACAGCGTGTACACCAGAGTTGAGTCTGCACGATTTTCCTCCTATGGGCTACTTGCCAACGCAAAACTGAGAAAAGATGCGTTCCAGAATGTCGTCAGTGGTTGTTTTTCCAACGATAAACCCTAATTGGTCCAAAGCGATCCGCAGATCCACTGCAACCAATTCATAGGGCATATCCGCTTGCAGTGTCTCAAGTGCCTGTCGAAGTGCCTCTTGCGCTTCCTCAAGGGCCCGTTGATGGCGCACATTCGTAACGATCACCGATTCAGGCGCAACGGCCTTGCCCTTGATAACAGCGTCCCATATCGCATCCTTGAGTTCCTCGATACCGGTCTCCTCAACCATGGAGGTATGGATCACCCGCGCATCCAACATCCCCGCGTCCCAGACAGGAGGCAGATCCGACTTGTTACCGATCAGGATCGCCGGACGTGCTTGCGCCAATTGGAGCAACTGATCATCCTCTGCCGTGAGCGGCTCTGATCTGTCGAGGACAACGAGAAGAAGATCCGCAGATTCAGAGGCGGCCCGGCTCCGCTGGATACCGATCTGCTCCAGGCTATCCGCCGTTTGACGAATGCCGGCGGTATCAACGATTCGAAGCATGAGTCCTCGGATGTTGAGGTATTCCTCGATGGTATCCCGGGTGGTTCCCGGTATCTCCGCGACGATAGCGCGCTCTTGCTTCAGCAGTGCGTTGAGCAAGCTCGACTTGCCGACATTGGTTCGACCAACAATGGCGGCACGCACTCCCTCCCTCAGAATTGTACCATCTTGAGCGGTCTGGAGCAACTGTTCCAGTTCGTTCAGGATCCGATGGAGTTCATCCCCCAATGTGGTTGAATCCTGAAAATCGAGATCTTCTTCAGGAAAATCGATGGACGCCTCGATCTCTGCAAGCACTTGAATCACGGCATCTCGCATCTTATTCACGGAATCGGAGAGTTTTCCCTGGAGTTGCCCCACAGCGGCTCGCAGATTCAACTCTGTCTGTGAATGGATGATGTCTGCAACTGCTTCCGCTTGCGCCAGATCGATCCGTCCGTTAAGGAAGGCGCGCTTCGTGAACTCACCAGGTTCCGCAAGGCGGGCGCCAGCACGTAATGCGAGTAAGAGCACTTGTTCCAGCGCGATCGGACCACCATGACAATTGATTTCAATCGTGTCCTCTCGGGTATACGTCCGTGGTGCTTTCAGGACGGACAAGAGAACTTCATCGACCACATGTTGTTGGGCACGGTCCACGATATGCCCGTAATGCAGACGATGACTTTCATGAAAGTTAAACTGACGGGTGTTCGCGGGGCGGAATAGTTGGCGAGCGATTGAGAAGGCACAGGGGCCACTCAGGCGGACAAGCCCGATGGCCCCTGTCCCCGGTGGGGTTGAGATGGCAGCAATCGTATCATCAGGCTGAGCTACCATGATTATCATACTCAGACTCGTATCGTTCACGTGTTGTGATCACGACGCTGCGAAATGAGCGTTCCCCTCTACTGAAGGTACGTACCGCATTGTCATCCTGCAGTGCAATATGAATAATGCGACGATCCTGGGGCGGCATGGGATCCAGGGCGATCTCCTGGCCTGTCAGCTTGACCTTTGAGGCAAGCCGACAGGCAAGCTCCGTGAGTTTCTCACGACGCTTCTCACGATATCCCTCGATGTCAATGATGATTCGTCGCTTGACCAGAGAAGATTTATTGATGACACAATTCAGTATATATTGCAACGAATCCAGCGTCTGACCATGCCGGCCGATCAGCAGACCCGGATTCTCTGCATCGATATCGAGATGTAGACTTCCATCCACAACATGACTGCGTACTTCGGTTTGTTGTCCCATGTATCCTAGAATCGTCTCAAGGATCTCTTCAGGGGTCTCGCCTGTCGTCTCCTTGAGTGTCACTCGAACCTGAGCGGGCTTGGCTCCTAGCCCCAGGATGCCCTTGCTCCCTTCATCCAGAACTTTGATAGTAACCTGATCCCGTTCCACACCCAATTCCGCAAGGGCAGATTGCAGAGCTTCTTCAACGGTCCGAGCTTCTGTTTCAACGTATTGTGGAGTCATCATGTAAAGGCCCTCCTGCGCATAATATCATGAGTTTTTCTGTTTTTTCTTTGGTGGTGTCACAATGGGTTCTTCTAGGTTTAGTTTTCGATTTGCAAGATATTGCTGAGAGATCGTCAGGACGTTATTCCAGAACCAGTAAAGCACAAGCCCTGAGGGCATACTGTAAAAGAAGAATGTAAAGAGGATTGGCAAGTACTTCATGAACTTGGCCTGATTCGCATCCGTTGCACCTGTGCCGGCCATGCTCTGCTGCCAGAGCATGGAAACTCCCATGAGAAGTGGCAACGGGTTAATCGGGAGCCCTGCGATTCTGAAGATTGTGTCGGGGAGCGAGAGATCTTGTATCCAGAGAAAATGAGCGCTCCGCATCTCTGCCGCATCACGGACCGCATAGAAGAGAGAGAAGAAGATCGGCATCTGGGGCAACATCGGAAGGCATCCACCCATCGGATTCACGCCATGTTCCTTATAGAGTCGCATCATGGCCTTGTTCATTCTCTGTGGATCATCTCGGTACTTCTGGCGTACTTCTGTCATCAGTGGCTGGAGTTTCTGCATCCTCTTGGTCGAGCGGTAACTCATCTGTGTCAATGGGAATAGCAACAGTTTGATGGCCGTTGTGAGCATCAGGATCGCAATTCCATAGTTCGACACGAGCGCATGGAGATTACCGATGAACCAAAGCATGAGATTCGCGAGCCCCCATACGCCCAGATCATTGAGTTTATCCAGGTCCAGAGAGTCCGTTGTCTCACTTGGGAATCCTACTGCCCTGAGCAACCTCGACTCTTTGGGGCCTGCGAACAATCGATAATAATGAGTGATACTCGCATCATCCGATCCACTCGCACCCAGAACCAGACTTTGATTCTCGAGGGCGACTTCATAGTAGGGAGTGGAGACATAGGCTACGCTATCCCCTTTTGTTCCTTTTCTACGGTATTGCGGGCGGATGGCCGGATCGGGGATCATGATTACTGCAAAATACTTACTTTGCAGACCCGCCCAGATAGCTTCGCCGACCTCCGAGGTTTCCCCTGTGTCGCGGATGGGTTTGCCCGTATCCAGCTCTCGCCGAAATCTCACAACGGGACCATATTTCTTATCATTCGGCTTGGCATTGTCGTCGGCGATTCCTGGCCCCCAATGCAAGCTATAATCGACTGGTTTCCTTGTATCGGAGAGATTGGTCAATGTAATGGAAACGTCAGCGACATACTGGTCTTCTGTGAATTGAAGTGTCTTTACGATCTTGAAATCACCCGACTGAGTTGTGAACACCAACCTGTTTTTCGTAGGACGTTCCATAGTCCATTCGGCAACGCCCAATCCACGGATCATGCGGGAAGTGAGTTCGAGACAACGAGATCCGACGACAGGATTTTCTTCCAGACGGGGGATCAAATCGACATATTCACCGTCATTCCCGTTGCGTTTATCATAGCGTCTGAGAATCCATTGAGCGATGGTTCCCGTAGATTCTGCGATCTCCACTGTGTAGAGCGACGTATTTACCTGAACACGTTGGCTCTTGGCGAGTTGATTCAGCCGGGTTGCTTCTGATCCTTCTGTTGGTTCCGTTGGGCTCGACGATCCTGCTTCCCGGGAGGTTTGTGAATCCCGGGAGGTTTGTGAATCCCGGGTGATTTTTTTCATCGGTTCTTGAGTGGTTCCTTCAATCGTAGATGATGCGTTTTCCTCGATCTGCTGCGTCCCTTGTTCTATGTTTTGTTGGGTCCGTTTGGGTGTTAGAAATATCAGCCACACCAACATGACGACGCTCATGAGAACAAGAGCTAGTATCGAACGTTTGTCCATTAGAATAAAGTCTCCTTAAGAGCGGAAGAGATCTAGGGTACTGGGTCGTAACCGCCACGCGAAAAGGGATGACAGCGGAAAATCCGCCTTATGGCAAGCCATGAGCCACGTAAAATACCATGTCGAAGAATGGCCTGCATCGCATACTCGGAACAGGTAGGAATGTGGCGGCATGATGGCGCCAAGAAAGGAGAGATCAATACGCGATAGAGATAAATGGGGAGCACCGTCAGGTATCTGAGATTCATCTAATACCTGTCACTTCTGAGCATACGGGCACGCCGCAATAGATAAAGTAATGCAGCTTCTGCCTGCTGGTACTTCAGGTTGACTGCCGCTCGTCGAGCAATCACCACGATATCGTAGCCATCGACAATACGATGCTGGTTCAGTCGGAAAGTCTCGCGAATCAAGCGTTTCACACGACTACGTTGGACACTTTTCCCTACCTTTTTGCTGACCGTCAGTCCAATACGCGAGTTCGTTCTATCATTTTTGCAGATGTATAGCACAAACGTGTAATTCCAGAGTTTCTTTCCATGTTTATAAACGTGCTTATACTCCCATTTGCGAGTCAACTTCTCCAACACAAATGCCATCCGATATGGTATGTTTCATCTTCCTGTTGAGTTGCGGATCAACCTTCAGAAGCGTTTGATCTTGAGACGTTTCAACCATTCCTGTTGTGAGATCTTTTGTCCCTCAATATAGTTGATATAATCCTGTATTTGCCCCTCCAGTATCATTCGCGTGTTCGCTGATTGATCTTCCACGATGCCGATCACCTTATCAACGGTTCCTTCTCCTGTGTCAGCTCCCCGTACCACGGCTGATATCAGCAAGTATGCTTCATAAACCGCTTCATCTGAGAACGCCTGCGGCACAAAGGCAATACGCAAGATATTACTCTGTCCCTTCAGACGATCATCGACAGCACGGATCTCCGTGACGACAATACCTTTCTGATTTAAGGTGCGTTTAAGTGCTTCCTGATTGACCGCAATAGGGACCGGATCCCGAAATATGCGGGTTGGAATCGAGGAATTGTCCTCATCCGTTGTCGAACGAACATCGAACTGGATCAATTCTGATTTCGTCTGGCCCGGTTCAAACGCCAGAACTACCGGATCTTCCATCCGCTGTTCTGAAGGGATGCCCCCTGACTCCTGGCGAAGCTTGGCCCCCAGATGCTCCATCTTGGCAAGTTCCAGATAATAATCTTTGGGAGCATAACAGGATAGAACAGTCAATAGGAAAACAAGTGGAAAAATAAATGTAATGGCGTTCAGACTATGGTTGCATTTTTTCATCGACAGCATTCCTGCTCAGTGATACATGTACTTTTTCCACACTTCGTGACAGCGATCCACAGATCTTGTCTGATGAATGCTATAAATCAAGCTCAACGCTTTAGGTGTTCGTATCGGCCACATTTGCGCCTCTTGGGGTGTACGATCCCCCTTCCTGTGATTACACTGAGAGCATGCTGTCACCACATTATCCCAGCACGTTTTGCCTCCTCGTGAACTGGGGATGACATGATCCAGCGTCAGCGTGGATGGCGGGAACGATTTGCCACAGTACTGGCACTTATACTTATCCCTGAGCAAGACGTTCTTACGTGAGAACTTCACAAGTCGATGTGGTATGTGAACATAGTAATGAAGCCTGATCACAAGTGGTACTCGAATGGAAACGCTTGGAGAGCGAATCACAATATCAGACTCATCCTCGGCACAGGCGATCCCTTTGAAAATCAGCCTGACAGCACGTTTTACATCACAAATGTTGATCGGTTCATAACTTGCATTGAGCACCAAGACACTTCTGTTCATCGCCAACTCTCCAAAGAATATCCCATCAGCTTCACAGACCAGCCACGCACGCAAAAACGTTCAGATTGGTGATATTGTAACACAGAACCTTAGAAGCTGCAAGCAGATTTCAGAACATTGACAGAGGTGTCTCTGTGTGGCAAACTTAGTGAAACGAGGAAAGGAGAAAGGTATGCCAGAAGCAATGCTTGCATCGCCTGGTTAGCGTACCTGATAAACCTATGAAAACCCGAGCTGCGATTGTTTATGAACTGAATCAACCGGTCGTTGTCGAAGATATCGAAGTGGATCCACCCAAGCAAGGTGAAGTACTCGTGAAGATGGTAGCAAGTGGTGTTTGCCACAGCGATCTATCCGTCATCACAGGTACTATCCTGAATCCTCGGCCTATCGTACTGGGACACGAGGGGGCAGGGATCATTGCCGAAGTGGGCGCGGGAGTCACATCCGTGAAGCCGGGAGATCCTGTGATGTTGACATTTGTGACCCCCTGCGGTCGTTGTTCCTACTGTACCGTTGGGCAACCGAATCTCTGTGCAACCCATTGGGGGGCTCAGCCAAGAGGTGCACTGTTTGACGGTACGTGCCGTTACCACAAGGCAGAGCAGTCGTTCTATCAGATGGCTCGCGTGGGGACCATGTCAGAATATGCGGTTGTCTCCGAGAACGCCGTCATCCCTGTTAGTCAGGATACTCCGTTGGACAAAGCCGCGCTGATCGGGTGCGGTGTGACCACAGGTGTAGGAGCTGTGATGCGTACCGCTGAGGTCGAAGCCGGGAGCAACGTTGCTATCATCGGTGCAGGAGGCGTTGGATTGAACGTCGTGCAGGGAGCTGTCCTGGTTGGGGCTGCCAAGATTATCGTTGTGGACATCGTGCCCCGCAAGCTCGCATTTGCAAGGCAGTTTGGGGCAACACACACGGTGGATGCTTCCAAAGAAGATGCTGTAGAAAAGGTCCGGGAATTGACGGATCAGGAGGGGGTCCATTATGCGTTTGAAGTGATCGGCAATCCTCGGACGATAGAGCAGGCATTCCATATGCTCCGCATGGGAGGCACAGCGGTCATCGTTGGGATCGCTCCCTCGGATGCGAATATATCTATCCCTGCCGCTCTGTTCCCCTACGGCGAAAGACGCCTCGTTGGTTCCATGTACGGTTCAGCGCGGATGCGTGTCGACATGTTGCGGCTTTTGGATCTCTACCGTACAGGAAAACTCAAACTTGACGAACTCATTACGAAGACTTACACATTGGACCAGGTCAACGAGGCTTTTGCAGATATGGAAGCAGGAATGAACATCCGGGGTGTGATTCTATACGAATGAGACAGTGAAACCGCATATTGATTTGACTCCTCCTACTGTCGTATGGTAGAATAGTTTAGTGTTTCGCTCGTAATCTTAGTGACTACTCTACCATTCCACATTTGGCGATGCATACTTGCTCATACCAATAACAAGGAGGTCTCATCATGCGATGGATTCTGATAGCAGTTGCGGTTGCGCTGCTTTTCACAATCAATGTGAATCGGGGATTGGCTCAAGAAGATCCCGATCTGATCGTCTACTTTGACTATGAGGCGATTGATAGTGGCTTTGTCCGCGACCAGTCAGGCTATGGTCACGATGGCTTGATCAACGGAGATATTACCATTGTCGACGCAGGGAAACGAGACAAGGCCGCGAAATTTACACAAGGTTCTTTTCTCGATCTGGATGGCCCGAATATCCCACTGGAGCATATCCCGGTGGAAGCAGCAACCATCGCTGCATGGGTAAAATGTGAAAACACCGGGGGCAACCATGCGATCTTCAATGCACGGGCTTCCGATTCAACCTGGTTGGTGCATCCGGAGCTTCGTAGTAATGGACAGTTTCGATGGTTACTCCGCGCAGACGGAGGAGCCACCATTTTTGATATGAAGGCAGGAACGGTAAAGTGGGATACATGGCTTCACTATGCCGGCACCTATGATTCAAAAGGAGATGCGATCCTCTACATTGACGGGAAAGAGGTCGGTCGGATGGGTGGCGGTGCGAAGATCGCCAAAGATTGGGGCATGGGAGCACGAGTGGGATACAATATTGATAACGCTCGACCATTCACCGGTCTCATGGATGATTTTACTATCTATAAGAGAGCGTTGAGCCAAGAGGAAATATTAAGCCAGATGGAAGCAGGACCCGTCGCATTCCAGGCCGTTTCCCCAACCGGATTGCTCACGCTTACATGGGGTACACTCAAGACGTTCTAGTCCGGGATCAGAACCAAAAAAACTGAGACCAGGACTCAACGTGATAGAAGGTTCGATCTAAATTTTACTCACATGCTGAGGAGGTTTTATCATGAAGCACCTGATTGTATTAGCTCTTACGATTTGCCTGACGCTGATGATGAGCGCGATCTACTCGGAAGCAGACCTTGTCATCTCTTACGATTTCGAAGAAATCCAGGACGGATTGATCAAGGATGGCTCCGGAAATAACATCGACGGCAAGATCAATGGAAATATCTCGTTAGTCGACGGGGTTCATGGAAAGGCTGCCCTTTTTGAGAAGGGGAGTTACCTTGATCTCGATGGTCCGAACATCCCACAGGAACTGATCCCAACCGATGCGTTCAGTTTAACCGCATGGATCAATATCGAAGACACAGGGGAACATCATGCGATTTTCAACGCTCGTGCGAGCGATGAGCAATGGCTGATCCATCCCGAAGTACGTAATACGAGCAATACCTATCGTTGGTTACTCCGTGCTGACAAGGCTGTTGGTGGCACGATCTTTGAAGTCAAAGCGGGTGAACCAAAGGTTGGTGAATGGGTTCATTTTGCAGGAACCTACAGCCGAGCAGATGGTGTCGGTATCCTTTACATCGATGGACAAGAGGTTGGTCGAGATGCAGCCAAGATCGCAGATGCCGCTGTTGCCGGTGACTGGGGCTTGGGTGCACGAGTTGGCCTCAACGTTGATGATGCCCGCCCATTTACTGGTATGATGGACGATTTTACGATCTGGAACGAGGCACTTTCGCAAGATAAGGTCATGGACGTCATGTCGAACGGACCAAGTGTGCCGACGGCCGTTTCCTCGCAGAGCAAACTCACCACAACGTGGGGAATGCTCAAACACCTCTAGGAATTCGGAGCTGAATGTCCTGTTCACTCCGTGCCAACAGGGGTAAAGCATTCACCGCCTAGCGCAAGGGATGCTTTATCCCTACCTTATATTTTCCATCCCCAATGCATCATCCCCTTATCTTCCCAATAGATTCATAGACTCAGTACCTCACATTTTCGCCGTAGGAGCGTCTTCCTGGACGCGATCATCGTGGCCGGGAGGCCACTCCTACCATAGAATGGTGATCTGCTGAGACTCATTGACCGGACCCATCATCCATCCATGCTCCGTAGATCGCATTTTCCGGTTGGTAGTGAGCCACGAAGCGGAGCGAAGTGGCGTCGGAACGGCACTCCCCTTCGTTGTGTGCCTGACTACGAGCGTACATGGTGAACTCCTGAGGCTACCATCCGACTTGCGTGTGATCATGGGTATCATACCATTTGCAGTTTAAGATTGCACCCGCACAAGGCAGATCCCAAATCCCCCTCAATCCCCCTTTGCCAAAGGGGATCAGCCTCCCCCTTTCGTAAAGGGGGATTGAGGGGGATTTCTCAAAGCGGCAATTTTAAACTGCATTCCGTATCAGTCACCAGGCATCAGCGGATGAGCCAGCAACTGAAGGCTGACCGCTGACGGTTGACACCTTTGCATTGATTTACAGAATCGATTAACTATTTCCACAATTCCGCATATTTTACTTGACATTATAAACAGATATGTGTATTATTGTAATTATATGGACAAAATCACCAAACAGGCGTCATAGCTGCCGGGTTCATTTGGTCGTGATGGCAACCCACACGATCTCTATCACAACCCAGCAACTTCGGGAGACATCCACACACCATGTTTCACGCATCATGTTTTGAGTTATGGAGGCAACGCATTGCGTAAAGTATTGGAACACTGTCCTACTTGCAATGGAGGGCTGGTCATCACTCACCTGCGCTGTCCCACTTGCGATACGGGAGTTGAGGGACGTTACTCCCCCTGCCGTTTCTGTAGACTCTCCGAGACAACCCTTGAATTCATTGAATGTTTTATCAGGAATCGCGGCAACATCCGTGAAATGGAACGAGAACTGGGGATTTCTTACCCAACGGTACGCAACCGTCTCAATGAGGTTATCCGCGAGATGGGGTATGAATCGAATCACGAGCAGCAATGGACTCGGCGCCAGATCCTTGAGCGCCTGGATGCCGGGGAAATCGACATGGAAGAAACGATGCGGCTGCTGGAGGAACTGAGATAACATCGAAAGTGAGTTATGAATGGCTGAAGAATACCGGATGATCCTGCAGATGGTGGCTGATAAGAAGATCACCCCCGAAGAAGGGGATCAGCTTCTACAACGACTAAAGATAACTTCCAGGGAAAACTCGCTTGTTGAACCAGACGCTCTGAATCTCATTCGTCTCGGCTTTGAGGCGATTGTGGAACAAGTCCTGGACATTTCAAAGGGACCATCGCTCAGTCAACGGCTCGCCAGTGTGAGAGATCGCCTGGCAAAAGCCACTCAGAGAAATGAGCGGCCCGGTCATGGTGAAACGGAACCAACTCATATCAAAACGGAACGCATAAAAATGGCATTGACCGAGCTTATTCAGTGCGTAGAGGCCCTCAATCAATCGCTTGATGATGCTCTTGCAAGGAGGTAGAATCATGGGTGAAGAACAGCAACTCATTTTGAAGATGCTAGAGGAAGGGAAGATCACAGTCGATGAAACAGAGCGTCTGCTCAGTGCTCTCAGTATCGAGAAGGAATCTCCGAGGCAACCAGATTTCATGAAGGGATTCGGGGATGTCTTCGAGGATTTTGGTAGAAAGTTTGAGTCGTTTTTTAAGCACGACTTCTCGGGATTCTTTGGTGGGGATGTGCAGGAGTATGCAGCACCTACGGAAACTCAGCAATTTGAGACAGGAGAACAGGCTGAACTCAGGATGGAACATTCTCACGGTTCGATACAGATCGCCTCCTGGGATGAGCCCACTATCTCTGTGGAAGCAACGAAGAGGGTGCGAGTGGGATCATCGGAACTCGCTTCGGAACTTCTGGATGCCATCGAGGTAAATGGTCAACTGAACGGCAATGTGCTTACGCTGAAGACAATCTATCCGAGGGACAAGTCGCTTTGGCAGGGGAAACGACAGGCCGAAGTACAGTACACGATTTCTGTGCCACGTCACACGGAGGTTCAACTATCGACACGTCATGGGAATCTCACCATCCAACAGCTCACAGCACCTGTGACCCTTGAATCTACTCACGGGAACATAAAGCTACAGGACATTCAGAACCGATTGCAGATCGATGGGATACATGGGAACGTCGATATACAAAATGTTCAGGGACCTGTGGAGATGAAACGCCGCCATGGGAACCTGACACTGCAGGAGATTAGCTCGAATGTGACGATTCATGGAGAACACGGCAACGTGAGTATCGAAAATTCACAGGGGGATCTGCATCTACAACGGGCACATGGCAATATTCGAGTGCATGATTTTGAGGGGAATTTCGATATCCTTCACCGGCATGGCCCTGTGCATGTCGAAGGAACGCCAGGTACGGCAGGTGAGTGCCGCATCGAAGGGATGCACAGCCCCATTCACCTGTGTCTGCCACAAACCATCGAAGCGTACATCCATGCCTCCACCCATCACGGCCGAATTCATTCCGATTTTGATGGGCAGTACGTGAATGAGAAATTAGGGCAGGAACTGCACACCGGGGATGAGGGACTTCCTCTGAAGATCGAACTCAAGACACATCATGGAGACATCCGAATCGAAAAGAGAGGAGATGAAAACGATGAGTGATGCACGGTTCACCATTCTAAACATGCTCGCAGAGAAGAAGATCACCGTGGAGGAAGCCGAACGCCTACTGAAAGCTCTGGAACCCAAATCAGAATCAAAAGGGCTTGCTAATATCCTCAAAGAGATTGGGCAATCTCTTCAGAATATCCCGCACTCAGAAGCGGCACAGGTAATGAATGATGCCTTTGAGCATGTCAAAAATACGGTTAGCAGTGTGGGAAGTATCCTCGATGGCACCGATCAGGATCAAGAGTTTCAGATAGCACCGGGAACCGATCTCAAGATACATCATGGCGGCGGAAATCTGTTACTGCATACGGTGGATGAGGACAAACTCGTTCTGAGTGGTGCCCGTCGAGGCTGCTCGATGGATGCAGCCAAGAACCGGGTGGTGATCAATTCTGGTGGCAGCAATCTTGCGGTAGGGATTCCCAGGAATGTCGAAACTCTGGATGTGAGTGCCGGCGGCGGGAATGTCAGTGTGCGAGGATTACCGTTGCAGCACCTCCACGCAAAGTCAGCCGGGGGGAATCTCACTCTGGAAGGTATCCACGCATCACAACTGAAGCTATCCTCGATGGGAGGACATCTCACTCTCAAACAGATCAAAACGATCGCGCTTGAGGCTCGTTCGATCGGCGGAAACATCCATGTCGAGATGCAACCCGAGGAAGACAGTGCCATCGACCTGCATAGCGTTGGTGGGCATGTCGAACTAAAGCTCCCGGAGAACAGTTCGTTCAAGGTGAAAGCGGATACGCTGGGAGGACGCTTCTCAAGTGATTTTCAGTTGCAGGATTACCAGAGCCGTGGTGGGAGATCAGAAGGGCGTGTAGGTGAGGGGAAGATCACCATTCGCCTTCGCACCAAGGGCGGCGATGCACGCATCCGCAAGAGTCCTGCTTCCGAATAAGACAGACATGCCGAAACCCGCTTTCCTTGCGAAAACGGGTTTCGGTGTACTTTTGATGCTCAGCATCCTTAGTCTTCAAAAAGTCTTGATGTTAGCCCAAATCGTTGTAAGTTTTGAGGTTGGTTCAACAGCCAGGGCTTCCACGCCCGCGTCCATGTAGCTGCGGATCTCATCTTCACTGAGCGCACGATTCCACAGGCGAGCCTCGTCGATGATTCCGGCAAAAATGTAGTTCTCGCGGTCACAGTCCTGAGCAATCCTTAATGGATCTTCGTTGGCATTCAGCTTGCCTGCAACAGGTCCACTCCCGGCTTCTTCTCCATTGATATAGATCTTTGCTTCGGAGCCATCGTTTGTGACGGCGACATGGACCCATTCCTCGGTTGGTGGAAGAGGCGCGTCGATATTCGACCTTCCACCTTCTGTTTCGTATCTGAGTCTGAGGCTCCCACCTTCGCTGAACAGGCCATATTGTGTCCGTCCACCGCATCCACCATGCACAGACTTACCAACGATTTGGCGCACCCCATTCCAGTGTTCCGCGTTGATCCATGCCATGAATGTCATTTCATTCACGTTGAGAGCATCCGTGCTTTCCACGGTCACAAACGTGCCGCTTCCCTCACCGCTGAAATGGAGTGCCTTCCCGAATTTTCCATCCACCCATTCAGGGTTGTCAATCTTACCATCATGCCCAAGACCACTCAAATCGGCTGCAACGTCCCCATTTCCTTCATCAAACGGGAGATACAGCACCAATCCGTCAAAGAAATCGGCGGTTGCGATAAAAGGAGCAAACATCAGTAGTGATGCTGCCACCATACCAATAGCGAGATTTCGCATCATGATTTCCTCCTTCTCGAAATATAGATTTGCTCAGGAAGTAGGTTCAACAGTTTCTCCCCACTTCCTGAGAGATTCCCACGCAGGGAATTACCAGAATTCCCGAACACGAAGGAGATGGATATCTTCTACTGGCTCTTGAGTGCGCCCCATTGAGTGGCTAACTTGCCGACAGGCTCCACAGCCGTCCCAACAGCCGGTGCAAACACACCGTTTCTGTAACTAATGGAGTCTATCTGAATTGCACCATCACGGCCCGTTGATCCCAGGCCGACAGCCAGATAATTTTCCAGACTACCATCACTTCCATCTCCGGGGGTTACAACGCCTGAAAAAGCGGCGGAGTCAGATCCGTTCAGATAGATATCCACCTGGACTCCATCGGCAACGTTGATTGCTGTCAACCAAACGGCTTGAAAATCGGTATCGTTGATGCCTGCCAGTTGATTGTCACCCACGAAGTTAAGTACACCCGTATCGAGTGCCATCGAGACATTGACGACACCACCAACTTCGGAAACGACGCCGATCTGTCCCTTGCCACCGTCATGAAGTGTGTAGCCATCAGAAGGTGCTTCTGTAGGATTGGGATGGATACGCCAACGGGCAGCCAGAGTAACACCTGCATCGAAGATACTGACTCCCGGGGAGCCGAGATCCTGGACAAAGTACATCTTACGATTGCTCCCTGGATCTGCGAACCCATCGTTGCGCGGATCACCAGTGTCTTCAAGGGTCAACACGACGGCATCACTGCCATCTTCACTGCCACCGGGGACAATTTCAAGTGCAACACCGCCTGGGTTACCTTCACCAGGTCGACTTCCATCCCACTGATCGGAACCATTATCATGGCTCCAGTTACCATCGAGGGCCGCGTTATCATCGGCCAGGAGTGGATCGGGATAATCATCAAAATCAATAACGAGATCCCAACCTCCGTCGGGATCTGCCCATCCACCTACAGCGAGAACCGATGGCACCCATGCCAGTGCGACGCAAATCACTATGCTTCCTATGAACTTCCTATACACTGTATGCCTCCTTCGAGCAAATGACGCGAGCAAACCAAAGCACTATTGTGAGACATGCCGGATCAGCAGTCTCCCCCATTTCATAGGTATCATAGCATGACCCTGTCAGAGTTGTCAATGGTTTTCCCTTGTCAGCGCTATTGGATCTCAAAGCGAGCCGTGCTATAATATCCTCTGGCAATGAACGTGGGCTTGACCAACCAGGGAAATACGATGAAGATCGATGACCTCGATACACCTGCATTGTTGTGCGATCTGGATGTGTTGGAAGCCAATCTGAAGGGGATGGCGATGCATTGCCACGATCTTGGAATTGCGCTGCGCCCCCATACCAAAACCCATAAAGTCCCTGAAATTGCCCAATGGCAGATGCAACTCGGAGCGATTGGGATTTGCTGCCAGAAACTGGGTGAGGCGGAAGCCATGGTGGCTGCCGGACTTGACGATGTTCTCATCCTCTACAACATTGTTGGTAGAATCAAGGTGGAACGCTTGCTTCGCCTTGTCCGACAAGCAACGGTCACGGTTGCATGCGACTCTGAAGACACAGCCCTGGAAATCTCCGAGCAAGCGGAAAGTGAAGGGGTGAAGGTCAGGGCTGTCGTCGAGCTAGACACCGGTGGACGACGGTGCGGTGTGCAGTCACCTCAAGCGGCGTTGAAACTGGCGCAGATGATCTCTCAGTCGCCAGGTCTGGAGTTCCAGGGAGTCATGACATATCCAAGCAGACATGCAGCCAAATCGTTCCTGCAAGAAACCTTGTCCCTGTTGGATCGAAGCGGCCTGTGTACGTCCATCATCAGCGGAGGTGGCACCGGAGCCGAAGAGGTTTCCAGGGAGATCGGATGTAACGAGCATCGCAGTGGATCTTATGCTTTTGAAGGCAGGACCCGCATCCAGGGTTCCCATCAACTTCGTCCTGAACGAAATCCGATCCGTCTCCTCTGCACGGTGGTCAGTACTCCCACCCGGGAACGTGTCATCATCGATGGTGGTCAGAAGACATTCACTTCATATCCGCCCAGACCGTATGGACGTATTATCGAATACCCTGATGCGGAAATCTATGGAATGTCCGTGGAACATGGCCATGTGAACGTGAGCGAATGTTCTCACCGGTTTCATGTCGGTGAACATCTGTCCGTGATCCCGTTGCACGCCGGCATGACGACGAATCTGCACGATACGATGGTTGCAGTGCGCGGTGAAACGGTGGAAGCGATCTGGAGGATTGCAGGTAGAGGCAGAGTGCAATGAGTCGGCTACGGCCAATAGTCGTCAGGGTAGAGACGGCGGCCGTAACGCTTGGGACTGACCAATATGACGAGCAGGCCGGCCATGAAGCCGCCAATATGAGCCCACCACGCAACCCCGGTCTCGACGCCCACCCCCAGACTGAACAGACCGCTGAAAAACTGTAAGAGGAACCAGAAACCGAGGAACAGAATGGCGGGGATTTCAATAAAGCTCACAAAGAAGAAGATAGGCACCAATGTCAATATGCGTGCTCGCGGATAAAGTAGCAGATAAGCTCCCATCACGCCAGCAATGGCTCCGCTGGCTCCCACCATTGGAACACCGCTCGATGGGTGGGTATACACCTGCGTAAAGGCGGCCGCAACCCCGCACACGATATAAAATAGCAGGTAGCGCGCATGTCCAAGCCGATCCTCGACATTATCACCGAAAATCCAGAGGAATAGCATGTTGCCCATGACGTGCAACCATCCACCGTGCAGAAACATCGAGGTGAAAAAAGGCAGGAAACTATCAAAGATCTCGCTCGGATAAGCCTCTCTCAGATAGAAATACCGGAGAGGCACCACGCCAAAAGTGCGAATGAATTCGTCAAGACCAGAACCGAGAAACGCTTCATAGAGGAAAACCAGGCCGTTAACCAGGACGAGGAAAGTATTGACCGTAGGATACGTCCGTGAGGGGATGCTATCACGCAATGGTATCATCGTTTTCTCTCAGCGGCACACCAACACCGCATGATTTGCCAGCTTCACCACGCTTTCGGTAATGCTATTGAAGATGATCTCATACAGTCGACCACGTTTTGTCGCTCCCAGCACGATCAGATCCGCCTCCGCCTGTTTTGCCCCCTCCAGGATATGGGTCACCGATTTGCCAACTTCTTCAAGATACCCCACAGGACCATCGTAGAATTCCAGATACTCTTTCACCTCCTGCGTTAGTCCACCTACCAACGGCTCTGTGTGAGCAATCGATAGGCATGTCATCGTCGCCTGGGTGCGCATACAAATCTCCAATGAGAGTTGCAGGGCACGCTGAGAGTAGAAATCCCCGTCGTAGACCACAAGCAGTCGTTCCAATGGTCGTGTGTTTTCGTGCACGATCAATGCAGGTTTGGTGATCCGCAGAAGCACCCTGTCCAACCTGTCATAGACTAACCGCAAACCATCCTTCTTGAGAGATTCAGGAATCCTCATGATGAGCAGATCCGCTATGTGCATCTGCTGACAGACTCTCTCAGCAGATGTGCCAGAGATCGTGCGAATGTTAGGGGTCACATTGTATTCGGCACAAATACTATTGGCGGCCCCCAGGATAGGCTTAGGATTGATGACATTCTTTCGCTTCGCCGCTTCCTCCGGATCTCGTGGCATATCCATAAATAGACCACAGACCAGATGAGCACCGAGTCGTGCACTCAACTGACATGCATATTCCAACGCCTTGTGGTCATGTGGATTTGGCCCAAGAGCCACCATCATTTTGTAGATCATCGGATCCCTCGTTTCGATATCGGTATTCGGCTTTGCCACAAATAGAACATCGGTGTCTGCCAGGCCACGGTGCGTCAGTACATCCCTTCAGTAATGCAAGTATACTTCCTGGTTGTTCTGTAGGGAGAGTATCCGATAATCTTCCATGTGCAGATCGGGATCTCCCTCGACTTCAATCGGGAAGTCAAGTTTTGCCGCCAGAGCCTTCATCCGCTCTTTGTCCACCTCCAACAGGCGAATCGCAATGGCTTCATTGGCAATGACTTTTAATCCCTGGTCGCCAACTTTGGAGGCGATCTTGCGTATGGCTCGCATGATCTCAGTCGTGATCGTTTCTTCGGAGAGAATACTGCCACTGCCATTGCAGTAGGGGCAACTTTGACAGAGCATGGTCTTGAGGCTCGGGCGTGACCGTTGGCGGGTCATCTCGACCAATCCAAGCTCTGTAAACTCGATGATATTGGTACGAGCCCGATCTCGTTTCAGGGCCTGCTCCAGCGCTTCTAGCACCTGCTTTTTGTGTTTCTGCTCATCCATATCGATGAGATCAAGTATAATGATCCCACCAATATCACGTAAGCGTATCTGTCGCGTGATCTCCTCGACGGCCTCCAGGTTGGTTTTGAGGATGGTATCATCGGGATCTGCCTTGCCAACGTATTTCCCTGTGTTGACATCGATTGCGACCATGGCCTCCGTCTGATCGATCACGATATGCCCGCCGCATTTGAGCCAAATCTTCTGCTTGAGAGCACGCTTGATCTCTTTCTCGATGTTGTAATGTTCGAAGATCGGTTCCTTGCGGGTGTAGTGGCGCACCTTCTGTTTGAGATGTGGTAGGATATCCTCCAGGTAGTCCATGATCTGCTTATGAGCTTCCCTGGAATCGATCACGAGTTCTGCGACATCCTCTGTAAACAGATCGCGTATCGTACGAAAGAGCAAACTCAGATCTTCATGAATCAGTGCGGGGGCTGAGACAGACTGAGCCTTCTCAGTGATCTGATTCCAGTCTTGCATCAGAAATTTGATCTCTCGCTGGAATTCTTTCTCCCCCTTGCCTTCAGCCGCAGTACGAATGATGAAGCCAAGTGGTTCTGGTCGTATCTGCTGTACGAGTTCCTTGAGTCGCTGGCGTTCTTCAGGTGTTTCGATCCTACGCGAAACACCAATATTCTCCAGCGTTGGCATAAAAACCAAGTAGCGGCCCGGTAACGTCAGATGAGCTGTGACACGAGGCCCTTTCTTTCCTATCGACTCTTTGTGGATTTGTACCAGGATCTCCTGGTTCTTGTGCAAAAGTTCCTCAACAGAGGGGCGCGCCACATTTGGTGGCATGGTATCCGTATCGCTGGCAATCTCTGGATCTTCGTGGTCCCATTCTTCATCTCTGGGTGGATGTTGATACACGTCAGACACATGTAAGAACGCGTTCCGATCCATGCCGATGTCAACAAACGCGACCTGAATTCCTGGAAGTATGCTGCTGACTCGTCCCTTGTAGATGTTTCTGAGAATTCGGTGTTCCCCTCTGGGTTCCCGATAGATTTCGACAAGCGCCTTATCTTCAAGTAGCGCAACTCTGGTTTCATATTCATCAACTGAAACAATGATTTCCTTGAGCATTCCTGCCTCCTGTCCTGAACCACACGGGCGCAGGCCAGTGTGTTGAGGCATTCTTGCAGGGTACGACCTAGAGACTCGGTTCTCTACGATGTAAGAATTCAGTGGCCAATATGCATGATCTCTCCCTAAAGCAGATCTTTCTGTCGATCCTTTCCTACTAAACGCTTACTTTCTGTTCGTTAGGCCCGTTTTTTAGAGATGCTATTGAGCTTCTAATCTTGCTTTTGCACCTGCAAAAATGCACAAATTCTTAGTGATGAGGGGTCATCGTGATGATGGGTAAAATCAACTCTTCCATAGAGATCCCACCATGTTGGAATCCTCCCCGAAACTGACGTTTATACTCGTGAAACTGATTTGGATAAACAAAATAGAAATCTTCCTTGGCAAAAATGTAATCTTTCTTGGATGTCTCCGCCGGCAGTTGATACTTCGACGGCCGGGTCACATACATGGCTTCATCGCGATTGCAGCCGAGATCATCCCCTGTCTTGAAACGTAAACTGGTGGTCGTCTCCCGATTTGCAAAGACACGAGAGGCACGATTCCCCAGGACGGACCCATGATCCGAAGTCACTACGACAACCACTTCCTTCTGAGACATCATTTTGAGGATATCGAATACAGTGGAGTGGGCAAACCACGATTTGGTCAGGGAACGAAAAGCAGCTTCATTGGGGGCTATTTCCTGGAGAATATCGATCTGTGAACGCTTGTGTGTCAGAATATCGATGAAATTCACGACCAACGCGGATAGACTGATGCGGTGCACCGTTGAAACCTGGTGCAGGTATTCTTCGCTTCCACGGACGTCAAAGATTTTGAAATAACGTGCTTCCGGCTTAAGATCCAATCCGAGATCGGCGAGTTTCATCCGCATCAGTTGCTTTTCATGTCGATTGGTGCTGGTTTCTTCCTCGGGATCTTCTTGCCAGAACTGTGGATAGCGATCAGCGATCTGTTTTGGGTACAGACCACTGAAGATGGCGTTCCTTGAGTAGAGCGTCGCACTCGGAAGAATAGAGTAATAATATGCATACTCCATCTGGAAATAAGGCTGGAGCAGAGATTCAATTGCGAGCCATTGGTCTAGTCGGAGGCAATCGATGAGCACAAAGTAGACCGGCATGCCATCGCGCAGATGCGGGGCCACATACTGCTCCAAAACATCGACGGAGAGGACCGGAGCATCGGTCCCACGTATCCAGTGAGCATAGTTGTTTTCCACATAGCGGGAAAATAGGGCGTTACATTCTTTTTTGAGTTCCTGGTGGGTCTCGCTCAATCCCTTATCACTCGTTTGGTCAAAATGAATATCCCACTCTGCTAACTTTACATAGATGTCAATCCATGCGCGCCAGTCGGGATCCCTCTGCTTGGCCATTTGGATATCGCTGAAACTGGATATATATCGTTGAGGCATCTGATCCGCAACCAACTGGTTCTGCTGGAGAACCCGCTTCAGGGTCGAGGCGATTTGACCTGGGGTGAGTGGCTTGACAAGGAAATCATCGACCTGTTTACTCAAAGCCTCATCGATCAGTTGGTCATCGCTGCTTTGTGTGACCATGATCACAGGCAATTGAGGACATATCCTGCGGATGCCTTCGAGTGTCGTGATGCCATCTTGCCCCGGCATCATTTGATCCAATAAGACCGCATCGTATACTTCTTCTTGCAGTAGAGAGAGGGCATCATCACCGTTCGACACAGGAGTGAGCGAGTAGCCTTTGGTGCTGAGTGAGAAGACATGCGATTTGAGAGATTCGATCTCATCGTCCACCCATAGAATACGTCGAGGTCTATCCTGCAATACTTTCTCCTTTGAGTATCTCATGTGATTGTTCAGCGATGGGGAGACGGATCTCGAAGGTTGTCTTCTCAGGGCTGCTATTCGTTAAGTAGATAGTCCCATAATGATAATCTTCAATGATGCGTTTTGCCAATGTGAGACCCAACCCCCAGCCATGCTTCTTCGTTGTGTGCCCTGGGAGGAAGATTTTCTTCCTATCTTTCCGTGGAATGCCTCGGCCGTTATCGCTATAGATAATCACAATCTGTTTCTTTCTGGGAAAGACCTGAATCTCAAATTGAATATTTCCCCGATTTTTATCCATGGCATCTAATGAGTTTTTGATTAGATTCTCGAAAACCCACTGAAGTAATTCCTGATTCCCCAAGATGAGAGGAGGTTTCACGGTTGGTAATAGGATCTTGACCTGGCGATTTCTGCTGGGCATTCGCTTCTCAAAGTATAGCGCGACCTCCCGGATGATCTCGCTGACATCCACCAGCCCACGTTTGGGCTCGGTCCCAATCTTACCGAAGCGTGCATTGATCTTCTGCAAACGTGCGATATCTCCTTGCATCTGCTCATGGATGTATTGCAGGGAAGGAGATGCCATCGTGTCTGCATGTTCTCCAATGACTTCGATCCATCCCATCAGTGCTGAGATTGGTGTCCCCAATTGATGGGCTGTCTCGCGGGCCAGACCACCCCAGATGGCAGCCTGTTCATGGCGTTTCTTGTTGTGATAGAAGACAATACCTATCGCAAGGAAAGCACCAATAAGCAACATTTGCGCATAAGGCATCAGCATCAACTCATAATGCTTGGCAACTTCGTAGTAGAGGTTGCCTTGATGTGCTGGTGGATTCAACTGGATCGCTGCAACACGGTTCTCGACATCAGCCTGGCGTCTCAATGCCTCTGCCTGAACAATCTCAACTTCGCTCGCCTGCTCGATCTTGGTGAAATTCTTCCAGATGCGCCATGCGATAAGATTCCCTTCGTAATCCGTAATCACAAAGGGCAATCTATCCATCCGTTCAGGAGCTACTTTGCCAAAATAGAAGTGTCCGATTGTTTGACGCCCCTCATCCAGGTAGGCAACGCTTGGAATAGAACCACCATGCCCATCCGCCGCAGCCGTGTCCTTCATGCGTTCAAGGGCTTTCTGTAATTTCTTGGCTTCTTCCGGATTCAGAGCCTCCACACCGACATTTGAAGTGTCCAGTTTTCTGTCGATCACAGGGTCGACACCACGTGCCTTGACAATTGTTCCATTTTCTTTATCTTCAATGATGAAGGAAAGACGGCTGTTTCCCCATAGTTCCTTAAAGATCTTATCGAGTGCTTGTGAAAAGGTCTTGTCCTCGATAGAGGGGATGATAGCTGCGAGATCCGCTAGTGGTCGTACCTGTTCGATCTGGCTCTGATTCAGCCTTTTCACGACGTATGAGATATAGGTCACTGATAGTAAGAGTAGCGCAAGGATCCCCACAACGAAGTACACCACCAGGAAATTGGTGGTGCTATAGCTCATACGAGACACAATCTTGCGTCTGAATTTCATCGCCTGGCACCCTTACAAACACATATGCCGTTTGGACCTCTAGACGTTATTGTATCAGAAGAAGCCAGCAAAGTCAAGCACTGCAAGGGATGGGTCTCTGCCGGCTTCGATGCAAGTCCCGACGCCTGCGAGAGGATATTCTCAACGCGGCGTTAGTGCACAGGAGAAACGTCGCACACAATAACTTCGTGACCCGGAAACTCAAAGCCGACTTGCACAAGACCAACCCCGACCAGGGGACCTGCAACAGCGAGTGGTCTGTGAACGTATCTGACGCTATGTAGCAGGAAACAATGCCCCAGTGTGATGTTCTCAATGCAGATTTTTGTTGCCAGTATGCACCAGAATGTGTATAATCTCCCTCGCCGGACCAGGGTCGAAGGTTTGTGCATTAGATCCAAACGATTATATCCAAAGCCGCTGTAGCAAGCGGGCGTACAGAACCTCATGGATTGATAGACCGATTTATCAAATGTATACCAGATCTATTCCGTGGTTTCTCACCTGTATCCAGTGTCTGCTCATGGCGATACCTGGATCATCTGCTCAGGAAATACCCGTAAGGTTTGTGGATGTCACCGCAGAAGCCGGGATCTCTTTTCGGCATGCCGGGGGACTGAGAGAGCGTGTCATGCCTGCAATCGTCGGGTCAGGTGCCGCTTTTGCCGACTATGATAATGATGGCGACCTGGATCTCTACATTGCCAACAGCGCTCGCCCCTATCCCCAAGCCAATGCTCCTCCACCTCAGAATGTCCTGTACCAGAACAATGGCGATGGCACCTTCACTGATGTGACGGCAATTGCCGGAGTAGGAGATACAGGGTGGGGGATGGGCTGCGCCTTCGCCGATTACGACAATGATGGAGATGCCGACCTGTATGTCACAAATTACAAGGGGAATGTGTTCTACAGGAACAACGGTGATGGGACTTTTACTGATTTTACGGTCGGCGCGGGAAGTGTCGATCACCAGAGCTTTGGAGCAGGGGTCGCGTGGGCCGATTATAACAATGACGGATATGTTGACCTCTACATCGCCAATTATCTGGACTACACCAAGGTCCCTCAGGGCAAGGAAGTGTTCTTTCCCTATGATTTTTTTGGTGGCACAAATGTCCTGTTCCTCAACAAGAAGGATGGACGCTTTATCGATGTGACAGGAGTCGCCCGCGTCAGTGGAGGATTCCATCTGAGTCTGGGTACTTCCTTTGCCGATTATGACAATGACGGCGACCTGGACCTGTATGTCGCCAATGATGCGGATCAGAACATCCTTTATCGCAATGAAGGCGATGGAACCTTCCTCAATACGAACATCCCGGATGCAAGGAGTCGCACGGGAGACGTTCGTGGAGGGATGGGTGTCACATGGGGGGATTACGATAACGACGCGGACCTGGATCTGTTTGTAACGAATTGGCTGGACGAGAACAATATCCTGTATCGCAACAACCTGGATGGTACCTTTGCCGATGCCACTGCCCGGAGCGGCTGCTTTGAATCCGGTCTCGGTAAGACCGGATGGGGGACGGAATTCTTCGACTATGACAACGATGGCGATTTAGATCTGTATATCGCCTGTGGTCATATTGATCCCGCAACCCAGGAACCACCTGCTCAAGACGATATTCTGCTTCAAAACAATGGGGATGGTACTTTCAGCGACGTCTCCGAAATACTCGGCCTGGATTCTCCCAGGACGGGTCGTGGTGTTGCTATTGCGGATTATGACGATGATGGGGATCTGGATATCTTCGTGGTGAATACCGGTGAGAGACCGTGGCTTCTACGTAATGAAGGAGGGAATCAAAACCACTGGCTCAAGATACGTACGGTTGGCACGAACAGCAATCATGATGGGATTGGTGTCAGAGTCGAAGCAACGACCGGTGCTCTTGTACAGATCCGTGAAGTTACCTGCGGAGGGAGTTACCTATCCCAGAGTAGCTTAGAGCTGGAATTTGGGTTCGGCAAGGCAACGATGGTGGATTCCATTGTCATCAGATGGCCCAGTGGGACTATTCAGACCTTGAAGGATATTGAGGTGGATCAGACGATCATCGCCGCTGAGCCAGAGGAATAAAGTGCAGTTTTACCTTTGACTCCTCTGGAGGCGCATGCTATGATGTAGGGGAACGTGCGATGACACCTCCAGTTTCGAGAACGTCAACCAAAGCTCCTGCATTGAGAGGAGAACTCATCATGAGGGGAGGACTCATATGACACAGAAGTCGTTCTGTGTGTTAGCCCTTTGCTTGTTGTTTGTGACTTTGTCTGCTCCCTACGCAATATCGGAGGAGTTCCGCGTCCGAGGTGGGAAGGCAGATGACTTCGAGGACCCCGATGGCCGTATCTGGTTTGGTGCTCAGAAAAATAACGAAGCCTGGGGTGGCTGGGTTGAGCTGCTTCCCCGGACAGCAGAAGTGGCAACACTAACGGCCGATGCGCGGCAGAAGGCCGAAGACGCAGGCTATGCTGAGGAGTTGTTTTATGCCGTCAGTTGGGCCCAATTTCCTGAGACGATCAAATATCAACTGAATACGGGTAATGGGTTTTTCGATGTAACCTATCTGGTCGGGGAACATTGGTCCCCGAACAACCGGGGATACGACATCTTCATTGAAGACAAAAATGTGTTGCCGCTTTATGTGACACCGGGGATGAATGAAATCGACATTCAGAAATTTGAAGCCGTCGAAGTCAAAGACGAAGTGATGGATTTCCACTTTGCAGGTAACCCGGATACCGGCAAAGGAGATTTGAACGCTATGTTCAGTGCACTTGAAGTGGTACCGAGTGCCAGGGCTGTCAAGCCGGCAGACAAACTGGCTATCACATGGGGTAAACTCAAACTTCACCATCAGGCTCAGTAGAGGTGGATAACAAACGCCGTAACGTCGTCGACTGCGAAAACCCCTATTGTTCCAGCAATAGGGGTTTTCTATGGATTCAACTGGCATGAGCGAAACATGTGTTGGTAACCGATGAAAAATCCCGGAGTCACATGGCGTTCTGTATTGATAAGCGTGCTCCTCATTCCCCCCAACGCATACTGGATCATTCAGCTTGAATTGGTCTGGGGTGGGACCTATCCTTCCGTTATTACTCTCCTCTTCAATGTCGTGTTTACTTTGTTCATCATCGTGGTTCTGAATCTGCTCATCCGATGCTTTGCCCCAGGTGCTGCATTGAGTTATGGTGAGCTTTTGACCATCTACATCATGATGGCGGTCGGCATCTCGCTGTGTGGGTGTGATGTTGTACAGACGCTGGTACACATCATCGCTTCACCATTTTGGTTTGCGACCCCTGAGAACGAATGGGCTGAACTCTTTCACACTTACCTTCCGACATATGCCACTATCTCCGATAAGACGCTCTTAAGAGGGTTCTTTGAAGGGGGCACTTCGTTCTGGGAACTCCAATACATCCGCGCCTGGCTACCTCGGGCATTGGTATGGATAGGCTTCGTGCTGGTGCTTCTGTTTGTGATGCTGTGCATCAATATCATTCTGCGTAGGCAATGGATTGAGCGAGAACGTTTGACCTATCCTATCGTGCAACTGCCTAAGGAGATGACGCGAGGAGGTGGAGCGACAGGGATACTGCGAAACCGGATAATGTGGATGGGATTTGCTCTTGCAGCGTCGATCAACCTTGTCAACGGTCTCAACTATCTCTATCCAGTGATTCCCTCCATACCTGTCAAACAGCAGTGGGTCTTTCGATTCACGGAGAAGCCCTGGAATGCAGTTGGCTGGATGCCTGTGTCGTTTTATCCATTCGTGCTGGGACTTGGCTTCCTGATGCCTCTTGACCTCGCTTTTTCTTGCTGGTTTTTCTATCTGTTCTGGAAAGTCGAACGGGTCGCCGGGAGCGCGCTTGGCCTGCATCTGCCGGGATATCCTTTTGCTTCTGAGCAAGCAACAGGTGTCTGGATAAGCATCTTTCTGTTCACCATGTGGATCGGCCGGCACCATCTGAAGCGTGTGATGATGGCGGCACTCGGGAACAGTGCAGAGAAAGAACCCATGTCGTATCGAACGGCGTTGTTCGCAATCGTTGTGGGGATGAGTCTGCTTATCATCTTCTGCAATCAACTCGGCATGTCCGCCTGGATGGCACTCGCATACTTCGCTATCTACTTCGCACTGGGGGTGACCATCACCCGGATTCGCGTAGAGCTTGGCCCACCTGTGCATGATCTGTATGGAGTGGGTCCGGATTATGTGATCACCCGGCTGACAGGTACACGCAGACTTGGCGCGAGTAATCTGACAGCGATGACGCTGCTCTACTGGCTCAACCGGGAATCGTACCGGAGCTTTCCGATGGCCCATCAACTGGAAGGTATGAAACTCGCGGAGGAGGGAAACATCCATCTTCGTCGGTTGCTCTTCGCTATCATGATAGCAGGATTCGTGGGAGTCGTCTCTTGTTTTTGGGTGGTTCTGCAATTCGGTTACAGCCTGGGTTCCGCAGCACGATTTGGTGGTCCAGCGCGCTGGTTCGCCACGGAAGGTTTCCATCGGCTTGCCTGGTGGCTTTCGTATCCTCAGAGCACGGACTTCCAGGGCTTGGCGTTTTCCGCCTTTGGATTTGTTCTCAGCATGGGTCTATTACTGATGCGCATGCGTCTCTTCTGGTGGCCGTTGCATCCGATTGGCTATGCGATTTCCTATTGGTGGGCGATGAATCTGCTTTGGTTTCCCATCCTGCTAAGCTTTATTGCCAAGACACTCATCCTCCGCTACGGTGGTCTGAGCATGTATAGGCGCGCAGTGCCGTTTTTCCTGGGACTTATCCTGGGAGAATATCTGATGGGTGGTGTCTGGAGTCTCCTCGGCATCGCGCTTGGTAGGCGCATGTACGCATTCTGGATATAAACATTTCAGGAATGACGTAGTCTCCAGTGTCTCCAGTGTCTCCAGTGTCTCCAGTGTCTCCAGCGTCTCAGCATATACCTGCTCCCATGCACCGGTCTTGCGGCCCATCTCGGCCAGCATCTGGAAGCCTCCAAGTGGACGGATGCCGCAGAAGTTTGACAATGTCAGATTCGCCAACGTGCGCAGGCCCTCGCTGTTCATTGTAAACAGTGTTAGTTGTCAGCGACATACCACTGATCGATCCGCACGAAGCGATCGGGGAATGCTCGTTCTTGCGTCGGATCATACTGGATCCCGATTTCCCCTTGAAGCTGCAAATAGTCATCCGCAATGATGGCTCCCTGTAAGCTGACATTTCCTTCCGCGCCTATCTGGGCCCCTGAGAAAATGTATCCAGAGAGACTGATCTGCTCACTCATGCCATGTCCTGTCACAAACTGAATATTGCCTCCTGCCAGGAACAATAAGCCGTGTTGTTCCGCTTCGATCCAACGCCTACCTTCGACAACGATGTCCGCTTCGCTGATCAGCGTAAGTATCCACGGGTATGCTCCCGCGTCAGTGCTTCCCTGGATCAGAACAGATGTCTCGGCATAATAGGTGCCGTTGCTGCCATCGATAGCAGGATGTTTCCACAGATTGGTTTCCCATAGCCAGCCACCATAACTCCCAAAGCCGACTTCCGTACCGTCAGGTAGACGGGCGATCCCATCCGCCCCCAGTATCACGCTTGCCCAGGATTGATAATTGGATGGAACAATCGATGGCACCTCGAACAGATCCACCCCTTCTAGAATGCCACCGATGATGAGTGGGTTGCCCATCAGTGTGATACTGCCGGATGCACGCACGTCTCCATAAACGATAGATCCGTGGTTCGCCTGGATGAGGAGATCACCATTCGTGTGCACATGTGCCAGGCTCCCGGCAATAGAGATGCTGCCTGCCATATCGATGGCACCACCGCAAAGGATCGCATGTTCCGGAACATATCCCGTTTGCAGCAAGACATAGCGATCTTGCTGACGGAACACAGATGTCTGCAGATGCTTGGTGGTACTATCGCTCTGCTGAACTTCCAACAATACCTGAACGACTCGAATCTGATCGCGCTGTTCTGGCGTCAAAGGCTGCGTTGCGTCCAGTTCGTTCTCTTCTTTATCGAAATAGCGTAACGTGAATTGGTTGACAGATGGGGTAAGCAGATAGTGGTTCGATGTGCCGTGCCAGGTCATGAGCGAACCATCTTCCAGTGCGAATCCTGTATGTTCTCCCTGAGATTGCAGTTCGATGCGTTGAATTCCTGCATGGACGATCTGATCTGCATCTCGCAGATGTTTCGCCACAGTATCCAAACTGCTTCTTAAATCCTGAAGGGATGTTGAATCCTGCTCGACTTCTTGCCATAGTCGGAAGCCGCCGAGCAACATGGGTGAAACGACTCCCATCACAAGTGAGAGAACAATCGTTGCCAGCAGCATCTCGATCAGAGTGAGTCCACGCTGGTTCTTGCACCGTAGAGTTCTCCCCATCATCCCACGCTCCTGGCATCTGAAAGGTTCTCGGCCTCATGCCCATCTCTGAACGTTGAGGACAGCCCCTACGTGTTGGTCGTGGTCATGCTTGCCAACTGACTCAACAGGAAATTCCCCTGGCTCTGGATCTCTGACATCGCTCGCTCGAGTTCAACGAACTGCCGTACCAGCCGTTCCTCCACGAGTTCCAGGCGATCTTCAATCCGATCGATCTGCGCTTCGAAGTCATCATATTGATCCTGGAAAAGCTCCGCATGGTTACTCACTGTGCCGTCATAGGTATCCAATGCATCATCGAGGTATACATCCATCTGATCCGTGATACCCCGTGTGAGCGTTACGGTGCCCTGCGAACTTCCCTGACTTGTGAGCTGGGCGGCTGTGAGTGTCACCTGGAGGCGCAGTCCTGCCGTATTGTCATTGGTATCATTGCCGACAAGGAACTGTCCTTCACCCGTTGTGTATTCCCCGTTGATCGTGCCTGCGACATCGAGCCCGTAATCCTGCTGAAGAGCCGTCCCCACGCCCGTACTATTTCCATCCGCCAGATCGGCAACGTCAGAGACAACGCTGAAACCGGTGCGAGAACCATAATCATCGTGCGTCAGGGCAAGTACGCCACTGCTGTCTGAGGCGGTGACGTAGATGCGCCCACGGCCCTCTGTGGATGCGGTGAGCGTTCCGAAGTTGAGCGATCCCCCCCCCTCATTATTAGGGGTGAGTGTAACACTCAGATCGCTACTTCCCGCGGTGTCATCCGTGACAACAACTTTCCCGGTTGCGTCGATGGAGGCTGTAACCTCACCATCGAAAGCGTTCTCGATAGCACTCAGAAAGCTCTGGACCGTATCGCTCGTTGTGCTGATCGTAAAGGTTGTCGAGACACTACCACCATTGCGATCCGTTCCGGAAATGGTGATGGTATCCCCTGCTTGCACATTTGCCCCGTAGATGCTTCCAAAGGTCGTGGACGCTGTAATGGGGGTGCTGCCATCTGTGGTATTGGCGGTATCTGACGTGTGAACTTCCTGGATCTTCTGGGAGAGTGCGGTGTTGATCTTGTCGATGATCGTGCTCAGGGTATCGCCCGCATCAAGTGCAACCGTTGCCGATTCGCTGGTGAGCAGGTCCGTAATCGTAAGGTTCTCCGCCTGAGAAAGACCGCCAACATTGATCGCTGTGGAGCCTGAAAGCGCTGCCTGTTCCGCAGCTTGCGTGATATTGACATTGTAGCTACCGGCGATCGTATCGTTCGTGTGAGAAACATACTCGATATCGCTGTCCGTTGTCGATCCCTGGCCGATAAAAAGAGCCACCACGTCATCGAAATTCGCGCTCAGTGCCGCATCCAGAGTCGTCGAATCAATCGAAAGGAGCCCTGATGAATCAGAGCTAATGCCAACGGACACCAGTGATGTGTATTCGCCGGTGAGACCGCTTACCTCATCCGTGATCAGACTGCGCAATTGAGTCTGGATGCCGGATAGTGTGGAATCTCCCAGCAAAATCCCGCCGGTCATAGTATCCGTATCGAAAGTAAACTGATCGTTGATAAAGGTCATCACCTCATTATAGGCATCTACGAATCCCTGAATGGTATTACGAACACTACTGATATTACGAGTGACTTCGATGTCGATGGTGGTACCGGGTTCCGCATCGAGGAGACTGAATGTGATCCCGGTGACGACATCGTTGATACTGTTCGAACTACGGGTGACTTCGACACCATTCAAATACATTCGGGCATCCTGACCTGTGTCGTATCGCATCGTCGTTCCACCCACGGTGTCAACACTGATGGTGCCGAAATTCAGGGTTCCGCCTCCCTCATTATTCTCGGTAAGTGTGACGCTCAGTCCACTTTCACCGGACACATTATCCGTGACGACAAGTTTGCCCTCACTATCGAAGCTCGCCGTGACATCGCCAAAAGCGGATTCAATGGCGGTAAGAAAGTTCTGGAG